>CAZBGL010000001.1:0-6026 GCA_964491375.1 uncultured Thermodesulfobacteriota bacterium
ATACGTACACGCAGCGCTCCACCACGTTTTCCAGCTCCCGCACGTTCCCCGGCCAGCCGTAGTCCATGAAGGCCCGGAGCACCTCCGACGAAAGGACGACCCGGCGGCCGGCGGCCGCGTGCCGGGCCAGGAACGCCTCCACCAGCACCGGGATGTCCTCGCGCCGTTCCCTGAGGGGGGGGACGTCGATCCGGAAGGTGGCGACGCGGTAATAGATGTCCTCGCGGAACCTGCCGGCCCGCACCTCGTCCCGGAGGTTCCGGTTGGTGGCCGCCACCACGCGCACGTCCACCGGCCGGGCGGCGGTACCCCCCACAGGCCGCACCTTGCGCTCTTGGAGCACCCGGAGCAGCTTGGCCTGGATGGGGGCCGGCATCTCCCCGATCTCGTCCAGGAAGAGGGTGCCCCCGTGGGCCTCCACCAGCAGGCCCGGCTTGCTTCTCACGGCACCGGTGAACGCCCCCCGTTCGTGGCCGAACAGCTCGCTCTCCAGGAGCCCCTCGGGAATGGAGGCGCAGTTGACCGCCACGAAAGGGCCGCTGCGCCGCGGGGAGGCCCCGTGCACCGCGCGCGCGATCAGTTCCTTGCCCGTGCCGGTCTCGCCCTGGATCAGGACGCTCCCTTCGGCAGGGGCCACCTTTTGGATGAGGGCGAACACACGTTGCATGGCCGGGCTGCGCCCGAGAAGGCCCTCGGGCCCGGCCCGCCCCTCCACCCGTGCCTCCAGCTCCCGCACCCGCTCGCGCATCCTGAGCTCGCGCTCGGCCCGCTTCACCGCGATGAGCAACTGCTCCATCCGGAACGGTTTGATCAGGTAGTCATAGGCCCCCCGGTCGATGAGCTTGACCGTGTCGTCGATGTCGCCGAAGGCGGTGATGAGTATCACAAACGGCGCGAACACCCCCCGGGTCCTCTTCACCGCATCCAGCAGGGCCAGGCCGTCCATGCCCGGCATCCGGATGTCCGAGATGACCAGGTGGTAGGGCTCCCCTTCCAGCCGCTCGAGGGCCTCCGCACCGTTGGCCGCCGTGTCCACGGCATATCCGCGTTCGGTCAGAACGTCCCGCAGGTAGTCACGCATGTCCTCCTGGTCCTCGGCCACCAGGATGCGCAGCCTGGAGTGCGGCATCATTTCTCCTTCCCCCGGCCCGCCAGCGTGATCACGAACCGGGCCCCTCCGGCCGGTGCGTTGTCCACCGCCACCTGCCCACCGTGTTCCTCCACGATGCTCGCCACGATGTAAAGCCCCAGCCCGGTGCCCTCGCCCACGTCCTTCGTGGTGAAAAACGGATCGAACACACGGGTGCGCAGCTCTTCGGGGATGCCGGGGCCCGTGTCCTCGTACGTGATCCGGATCCCACCGCCCTCCAACGGATCGGTGTGGACGCGGATCCGGCCCCGGCCGTCCATGGCCTGAAGCGAGTTCAGCATGAGGTTCACGAACATCTGCCGCAGGGCGTCGGGATCACCCAACACCGCTGGGGCCTGCCCGGAGAACACGAGATCCACCCGTTCCCGCCCCCTCCTGACCCGGAGCCGGGCCAGGGAGAACGCCTCCTCGGCCAACTCCTTCAGACTCACCCGGCGGAACGCCCGGTCGGGCTTCCGGGAGAAGGCCAGCAGGGCCTCGATCGTGTCGGTGATCCGGCGGGCCTGCCGGACAATGGCCTCGAGGGCTGGCCGGGCCGGATCGTCCGCCGGGAAGCGGGCCAGGAGTTGCTCCGCGCGGCCCTGGATGACGTTGAGGGGGGTGCCCAGCTCGTGGGCCAGACCGGAGGTGAGCTGCCCCACGGAGGCGAGCTTCTCGGCGTGCCGCAACCCTCGTTCCAGCCGGAGCTTGTCCCGGTACTCCTCCTCCCGGCGGCGGGCCTGCTCCTCGAGCCGCGCCGCCATCCGGTTGAACTCGTCGATCAGCTCGTCCAGGTCGGCCACCCCGGTCTTCTCGAGACGCAGGG
Source organism: uncultured Thermodesulfobacteriota bacterium (assembly GCA_964491375.1). Lineage (GTDB taxonomy): Bacteria > Desulfobacterota > Deferrisomatia > Deferrisomatales > Deferrisomataceae > CAZBGL01. The sequence goes on from CAZBGL010000001.1 coordinate 1,956, forward strand.
CCATGTCCCCTTCGCCGAGCTTCCGGGCGCCCTCCACCAGCCGGCGGATCGGCAGCGCGATGTTGATGCGGCTGATCAGGTAGATCACCGCCCCCAGGAGCCCGGCCACGGCCGCGGTGAACAGCAGGAACCTTCGGGTCACGCCCGACAGGGCGCGGCCGATGTGTCGCAGGGGAAGGATCACCTCCACGGCGCCGTCGAACCCGCCGTCCGGGTCCGTCACCGGCTGAACCACCGAAAGATACCGCTGGGGGCCTATTTGAAGGATCTCCTCACGGCCCCACCGACCCAACGCGCCAGGGTCCAGCCTGCGGTTCGGAAGGGGGGGATCCGAGCACTCGGGACACGCCAGATCCAGCAGGTTCCCCTCCCGGTCGTAGAACCGCAGGGAAGGCGCCGAGGGGCCCTCGAACGCGATCTCCGCGAGCACGTGCTCGAGGTCCACGGTGGGATCCAAGGGATGGTAGTAGCGCACCACCGAAGCCAGGGCACGGGCCAGGAGCCACGCGCGGGAACGGGCTTCCTGGAACAGATGGTGCCGCTCGTCCTGGACCGATACGTAACCCAGAACCGCCGCGGCGAACACGACCAGCGTGAACAGGTACAGGAACAGGCGGGTGGCGATGCGCATGAGCGGAGCTCCCGGGGAAATCCTATCCCCTCTGCACGGGAAAATCATCCACCACCCTCCGGACGCCGACGGTCCGGGGATGCCACGGGGATCCGTCTCGTCCCGCGAGGGAAAGGGGGCACGGCGGCCCGGCCTGGACCGCCGTTTGCATGCGACCCTACCCGGTGGGAGGAGCCCCGGGGATCGCGCTGCAAAGAGGAGGCCATGAGACGGATTGCTCCAGCGGTCGTCTTCCTCTGCCTCGTACTGGCCGGACCGGCCTGGGCGCTCTTCGGAGCCTCCAAGCGGCCCGAGATCGGGGCACCCGCCCCGCGGATCCGTGGACCCCTCCTGCGGGGAGGGGCGTTTGACCTGGGTCCCCTGCTGGGTACCCGGGCGGTGCTGATCGACTTCTGGTCCATTTACTGCGTGGCGTGCCTCCAGGAGATGCCCAGTCTCATCCGGATCTACCGCGCGTACAAGGACAAAGGGCTCGAGGCGGTGGGCGTCAACCTGGACGGCTTCGGTACGAAACGCGTGTTGCGGTTCGTACGGGGGTTGGACTACGCGATCCCCTTCCCGATCCTGGTCGACAAAAAGAGGGAGGCCGCGGCCCGATACGGGGTGAGCGTACTGCCCACCACCGTGGTGATCGACCGCAAGGGACGGGTCTCGTACTATCACGTGGGATACTCCGCCGGGGACGAGGTGGAACTGGAGCGAGAGGTACGGAGGGCCCTCGGGCTGGAGCAATGACGGAACGATACAGGAGGAGGACCTGGTGGAAGACCTGCTCGAGTTCTTGGGTGCGGCAGCCAACTGGGCCTCGGTCCCCCTGGGGATGACCATCGCCCTGACCGTTGCGGTCACGGCTGGGTGGTGGAGGCCAAGACGACCCGCCCTGGTGTGGCTCGTGGGGCTGGGGCTGGTGGCGGTGAGCCTGTACCTGGGTGTCGCCCGGGGGGAATGGGGCGAAACGCTCTTCAACGGGCAACTGCTGTGACTGAGCTGTATCGGGGTCGGGTGACCCCTAGCACGCACTCCAACCCCAGGGGACCGGAGAGCCGGCAGGAGGTTCCATGCGCGCAAACGTCACAGGCTGGGTGCTGCTCGCGACCGCGGCAACGGGTTTCTCCGTTTCGGCCTGGGCTTTCGGGGCCTCGGCCAAGGGATGTTCCGCCGACGAGTGCGGCGCTTGCCACACCTTGACCCGAGAGGAGGCCCGAACGCTTCTCAAGGACCTCGTCCACGAGGTGCTCAGGGTGGAACCCAGCCCGGTTCCCGGGCTCTGGGTCGCGGACATCGAGGACCGCAGGGGCCGAAGGGGGCCGATCTACATCGATTTCTCCAAGCGGTTCGTGATCTCGGGCACCGTGCTCGAACTGGCAACCCGAAGGGATCTCGCACGGGAGCGAGCCGTCGAGCTCAACCGGATCGACCCGTCGATCATTCCCCTCGATGACGCCGTGGTCATGGGGGATCCCAAGGCCCCCTACCGGATCGTGGTGTTCACGGATCCGGACTGCCCCTACTGCCGGCGGCTCCACGGGGAGATCCAAGAGGTGCTGCGAAAACGCCCGGACGTCGCCTTCTACATCAAGATGTTCCCCCTGAAGAAGAAGACGAGGGAAAAGGCCAGGGCCGTCATCTGCTCCAAGTCCCGTGAACTGCTCGACGCCGTGATGGCGGGGAGGCCCGTCCCCCCTGCGGACTGTGCCACCGATCAGGTGGACCGGAACCTTCGGCTCGGCCGCAGGATCGGGGTGCGTTCCACCCCCACCCTGGTCTTCCCCGACGGCCGGGTCATCCCGGGGGCCAAGCCGGCCGACGAGATCATCCGGTTGCTGGAATCGACCCGGAACGCACCGGAAAGCAAGACCGTGATGGGTTCCGGCGGCAAGGGGGTGCGACAGTGAAGCGCCTTGGAATCCTGTGGGCAGGTATCGTTGCGGTACTTGGAACGATACCGGCTCCGGCCGGTGCCTTGAACCCGGCCGATTACATAGGGAGCGAACGGTGCCGTCAGTGCCATCCCAGGAAGTATGACGGTTGGAGCAAGACATTCCATGCTACCGTGGTCCAGGACGCCAGGAAGAATCCAAAGGCAATACTCGGAGATTTTTCAGTTCCCAATCTCGGTTTTACGATCGAGGACGTGGAATACACGATCGGGAGGCACTGGCAGCAGAGATACATGAAGAAGATCGGTGACGACTACTACGTTCTTCCGAAACTCTGGAGCATACAATCCCAGAAGTGGCGCCCTTACAATGTGTGGTCCTGGAGGAAAATGCCTTACAGCCGCTATTGCAAGGGGTGCCACGTGACCGGATTCGACCCCAAAACCCGGCGGGCGGCGGAATCGAGGATCGGCTGCGAGGCCTGCCACGGGCCGGGACGGCGCCACGCCGAGTCAGGGGGAGAGGCACCGATCGTGAACCCGGCCAAACTGCCGGACGAGCGGCGGAAGATGATCTGCGCAGCCTGCCACGTACGGGGAACCGATCCCACGAACACGTACTACTTTCCCATCGGATATGTCCCCGGCGACGACCTGGGGGACCACTACGTGCCCCTGGACAAGGCGCCGGACGAGTCCCCAGCCGAGGCCATCCTGCGCAACTTCGCGCGCTGGGAGAAGAAAAGGCAGGAAGGGGCCCAGGTCAAGTGCGACGTGTGCGGAATACCCGGGGCCGGCGGCGAGCGCACTCGCCCAGAGACCCAGAGCGTTCTGGACTTCTGCTTCGGGTGCCACGGATTCAAGGACGAGTACGCCCAGCACACCCGCCACAGATCCGACGCCGGACTCACGTGTTTTGACTGCCACGTGCAGATCACCAAGGACATCATGAACCCGGGGGTGGAGGACATCCATTCCTACGGGTACTTCCTGGTCCATGCCGAGCGGTGCTACGACCCCGAGATCGAGAAGGCCTGCGTCCGATGCCACGAAAAGGAAGGGCTGGTTTGGGCGCGCCAGAAGGTGGAGCAATGGAGGGCTCCCATGGAGATCGACCACTGACCGCGCAGCCCTTCGCAGGAAACCCGATGTGAGGGTTCACGGGCAGGTGAAGCGGCTTTTCGCTCGGAAACCCCAGGCCCGCGGCCACTGTGGGAGCCGCGCCTCGCAGAGGGCCCTCCCGGACCTGTGCGGCTCAAACGGGCCGTTCCCGGCAGGTCCGGGGCCCGGAGCCGCGCAGGGGGTCGGAGGCCAGACGCCAGGGCTTCCCGAGCCCACCGGTCGTGCACGCGACCGGCACACCCGTCTCCAGCAGCACGAGCACGGCCAGGGCCGGGGTCCCGAGCGGAAACGGACCCCGGGCTCGGTCCTGCGTGCTCCCCGGCCACGGGCCCCACCCCGAGCCAGCTCCGCCCCTCGACCCGGTCGGTGTGCTCCGCACAGGGTGCCCGGTGGCCGACGGGACCGAATTCTGCCCGGGACGCGCCCCGCATTTCCGGTG
>CAZBGL010000002.1:0-7519 GCA_964491375.1 uncultured Thermodesulfobacteriota bacterium
TGCCGCGGCGAGGTTGCATATTGCGTGTTCGCGCCCGCGCGAGCCCGGGGGCCCTCCCGGGCCTCGGTGACCCCGCCCGGGGGCCCGTCTCCGCTTCGGGGCCACGGCCTCGGCGGTGCTGCTCGGAAGCGGTTGTGCCGCTCGCGGGCGCGGTGGGCGGGCTCGGGAGGCGACGGCGTCGGGCCTTCCGGCCGCGTGCGCGCATCCGGGCCCCCGGGCGGCGCTGCCACGAGTTCGTGCGACCGTGGCGATCGTTGCGCGAGCCGAAGAGAGGCCGGTTGCGCCGTGGCGAGGGGGCCGGGGGCGGCGGCGCTGAGGCCGAAGGCCATCCTCCCCCGGTGGGAGGAGAAGGAGAACCTGCGGGAGAGTCCATGGCCCTGACCCGCTCCTGGGGGCCCGGCCTGTTCCGGGCCGTGGTGTGCGAACTCTGCCCCAAGGGCTGCGTGCTCGCCCCGGGGGAACGCGGCGACTGCCGGATCCGCGTGAACCTGGACGGCGAGCTCGTGGCCCTCACCTACGGGCTTCCGTCGGCCGTCCACCTGGACCCGGTGGAGAAGAAGCCCCTCAACCACTTCCGGCCGGGCCAGCCCATCCTGTCGGTGGCCACGGCCGGGTGCAACCTGCACTGCCGGAACTGCCAGAACTGGACCCTGTCCCAGGCCAACCCCGAAGAACTGGACAACGTGCGCCTGCCCCCCGAGGACCTGGTGGCCCTGGCCAAACGGTACCGGGCGCCCATGGTGGCCTTCACGTACTCGGAACCGCTCGTGTTCTACGAGTACACCCTGGAGGGCAGCGAGCGGGCACGGGCCGCCGGCCTCGACACCGTGCTCGTGACCGCGGGCTACGCCAACCCGGGCCCCCTGCGCCGCCTGTACCGGGTGACCTCGGCCGCCAACATCGACCTCAAGGCGTTCTCCGACCGGTTCTACCGCCGGGTGTGCGACGCCACCCTGAAACCCGTGCTCGACGCCCTGGTGATCGCCAAGGAAGAGGGGGTGTGGCTGGAGGTCACACACCTGGTTGTCCCCACGCTCAACGACGACCCCCGCATGTTCCGGAAACTGGCCCGGTGGATGCGGGCGAACCTGGGGCCGGACACGCCGCTCCACATCTCCCGGTTCCACCCCCGGTACAAGCTGCGGAATCTCCCCCCTACCCCCCGGGAGACCCTGGAGGCCTTCGCGGACCTGGCCCAAGAGGAGGGCATCCGGTACGTGTACGTGGGAAACGTGCTGGGCACGGGGCGCCAGAACACCGTGTGCCCGTCGTGCGGGGCGCTGCTCGTGGAACGCCGGGGATACGTGGTGCGCCGCAACCGCCTGCGGGGGGCCCCCGGCCGGTGCCCGGACTGCGGAACGGAGATCCCGGGAGTATGGCTGTGAACCGAAGGCGTTTCGTGACCGTCGTGATCACCGCCGCGGCCTGGGCCCTGCCGGCCTCGGGCCGGGCTCTGCGGCGTCTCTCCCGCCGGCCCCGGGTGAGCCGGGACATCCGGGCGCGCATCCGGGCGCGCACCCGGCCCCTGGCGGCCGGCCGGTTGACCGCGGGGCGGGACCTGGCGGGCTAGAGGGGGGATTCTTCTCCACGTGGCGAGGCCCCGGTCAGCCGCCGCTTTTCCCTTTCCCGGCCGTCTTCTTGGAACCCCGGCCCAGGTATTCCAGGATGCGCTCGGCCGGCTTGTACCCCGGCACCACTCGCCCGTCCGGGAAGATCAGGGTAGGCGTGGACCGGACCCCGATCTTGCGGGCCAGGGCCTCGTTTTTCTCGATCTGGTCGGTCTCGCAGTCCGGCTCGGGCACGGGCTTGCCCTGGAGGCTCGCGGCCAGCATGGCCTCGGACTTGGAGCAGATGATGGCCTGGGCCTTCTTCCGGGCGTTGGGATGGATCTTGAGCGGGAGCATCTTGATGAAGAACGCCACGTCCGGGTGCTGGGCCACGATCTTTTTCATTTCCGGGTGGAGTTTCCGGCAGAAGGGGCACTCCGGGTCGTCGAACACGATCACCCGCACGGGCGCCTCGGGATCGCCCACCACCACGGCGTCGTCCAGGGGAATGATGGACGGGTCGATCCGGTTCAGGTCGATGTAGCGCTCCTTGGTGAGGCTTCGCATCGTGCTGAGGTCGATGACGTCGCCGGTGATCAGGAACCGCTTGGAATAGTCGAGGAACACGGGGAGCTTTTTCTTGCGCTTCTCCACGTCCAGCTCCCAGAGACCCGGCACCCGGGATTCCCGGACGTCCAGCACGCGGTCCACGAGCCGGCCCAGGATCGTTTGGGCCTCCTTTCGGCTCAGGGTGTGGCAGTCGGAGCACCGCCCCTCCCCGCACCCGTCCTTCATGAACCCGGGAGCCGGGCCGGTCCACAGGAACGCCGCCGCACACGCCATGGCTGCCAGGCGCTTCATGGAAGTCCTCCCTCGTCCGAAGGGTGTCCGCCCCGCGCGATGATACTATGGTTCTTCCCGTTCCATCCCCACCTCGGGCCCTTCGTCCAGGATACGGAACACCGCGTCCAGGTCCAGGGAACGGCGCAGGAGGTCGGCCAGGCGGTCGTACCCCTCCTCTTTGAGGCGCGCAAACGACGTGGCCGAGGCCCCGGGGCGGAACGGCTCCAGGAACTGCCGCCGGAACCCGTCGTTGTCGAACAGGCCGTGGAGATAGGTGCCGAACACCCGCCCCCCGTCGGCCACCGCGCCGTCGGGGTGCCATTCGGTTCCGCCCCGGCGCCGCAGGTCCAGCAGCGGCCGGGCCCCCGGGCCCAGGCGGGTGCGGCCCATGTGGATCTCGTACCCCCGGAGGAGCTCGCTGCCACCGTACCACGGCAGCGTGCCCGGCCGCACCCGGGCCTCGGACTGGGTGGTGACCTTGGAGGGTTCCATCACGGTCTCCACGTCCAGGAGCCCCAGGCCCCGGGCCTCGCCGCCCGCGCTCTCCACTCCCAGGGGGTCGCGCACGACCCGTCCGAGCATCTGGTAGCCGCCGCACAGCCCCACGATCCACGCGCCCCGCCGGTGGTTCTCCAGGATCTCGTCGGCCAGGCCCGATCGCCACAGGGCCGCGAGGTCGTCCACCGTGTTCTTGGAGCCGGGCAGGATCACGGCGTGGGCCCGGCCCAGGCGCTCGCCCGGCCACACGTAGTCGAGGCGCACGTCCGGTTCGGCCAGGAACGGGTCGAAGTCCGTGAAGTTGCTGATGCGGTTCGGCACCACCACCGCGATCCGCACCCGGCCGCCGGACGACCGGGCCTCCACGGAGGAACGGTGGATGCCGTCCTCCTCCTGGATGAAGATGTCCCGGAAGTAGGGTACCACGCCCAGGAAGGGTTTCCCGGTCCGGGCCGAGATGTCGCGGAGGGCGGGTTCCAGGAGCGAAGCGTCGCCCCGGAACTTGTTGACGATGAACCCCCGCACCAGTTCGCGCTCCTCGGGGGCGATGAGTTCCAGGGTGCCCACGAGCGCCGCGAACACGCCGCCCTTGTCGATGTCTCCCACGAGCAGCACGGGGCAGCCCACCTCCAGGGCGAAGCCCATGTTGGCGATGTCGCCGTCGCGCAGGTTGATCTCGGCCGGGCTCCCGGCACCCTCCACCAGGATCACGTCGAAACGGGAGGCCAGCCGGTGAAAGCTGTCCATCACGGCCTCGCGGGCCTTGCGCTTGAACCGGTGGTACTCCAGGGCCTTCATGTTGCCGTACACCCGGCCCTGGAGGATCACCTGGGCACCCACGTCCGTGGTGGGTTTGAGCAGCACGGGGTTCATGTCCACGTGGGGCTCGATGCCCGCGGCCTCGGCCTGCACCACCTGGGCCCGCCCCATCTCGCCGCCCTCGGGGGTCACGAACGAGTTGAGGGCCATGTTCTGGGGCTTGAAGGGAGCCACCCGCACCCCTTCCTGCCTGAGGATCCGGCACAGGCCGGCCACGAGCACGCTCTTGCCCACGTCCGATCCCGTGCCCTGGAGCATGAGCACCTTGGCCATGGATCCGCGCCTCCTGGAGGCCGGTATTCTCCGGGCGGGGAGAAGGCGGAGGCAAGGGTTTTCTGCCGCCCGGGTCCGCACGATCACGGGCCCCGAGACGCGCCTGGTCCCGGCAGACAGGGGGTTGACCCCTTGGACGTTCTGTGAAAATATGAATCTATGTTCAATTGATGGGAGGACCCATGGAGACCTGCAGCGAAACCGTTGTGCATCCCGACGCCGTGGCCGAGGCCCGCCGGGCCGTGGAGGCCGCACCGGTGGAGGCCCTGGCGGAGACCTTCAAGGTCCTGGGCGATCCGACCCGGGTGCGGATCCTCCTGGCCCTGTCGGCGCGGGAGCTCTGCGTGTGCGACCTCGCCGATCTGTTCGACGTTTCCCAGAGCGCCGTGAGCCACCAGCTCCGGATCCTCAGGGCGCACCGGCTCGTGAGGGCCCGCCGGGAGGGCAAGCTCGTCTACTACAGCCTGGACGACGACCATGTGCGCACCCTGTTCGCCGAGGGGTTGCGCCACGTGGAGGAGCGATGAGCCAAAAGCCGATGCCGACGAGGGATGCCGGAGGCCCCGGTCCTTCGGCCGGGGCGGATCCGTGCTGTGCGCGGGATGGGTGCGGAGCGAACGCGGGCGGGGGATCCGCCCCTGAACCCGTGTCTCGGGGAGCCCGGTACCGGCTCGAGGGGCTGTCGTGCGCCTCGTGCGCGGCCAAGATCGAGCGGGAGATCAACCGCATCGATGGCGTGCGGGCCGAACTCCACTTCGCGTCCTCCACGCTGGTGCTTCACACCCCGGACCCCCGCCGACGGGAGCAGGCCCTGGACGTGGTGCGCCGGATCGAGCCGGAGGTGCGCCCGGTGCGCCTGGACGCAGGGCACCTGGACGACGAAGGATCCGGGGCCTCCCCCGTCCTCAAGGCGGTGGGCGTGGCCGGGGTCCTGTTCGCGGCCGGGTTGGGCCTCCAGTGGGAGCTGGGCCGCCCGTTCCAGGGGATCTCCTGGCCCGACCCCGCGTTCTGGGCGGTGGCGGCCGCGTTCGTGGCCGCCTACGTGGCGGCCGGCTGGGACGTGGTCCGCCGGGCCGTGCAGGGCGTGCTCCGGGGGGACGTGTTCGGCGAGAACTTCCTCATGACCGTGGCCACCCTGGGGGCGTTCGCCATCGGCGAGTTCCCCGAGGCCGTGGCGGTCATGCTGTTCTACAAGGTGGGGCAGTACTTCGAGCAGCGCGCCGTCCACCGGTCGCGCCGGTCCATCGCGGGCCTGCTCAGCATCCGGGCCGACTTCGCCAACGTGCGCAGGGGCGGCGCCACGGTGCGCGTCTCCCCCGAGGAGGTCCGGGTGGGGGACCGGATCGTTGTGCGGCCGGGCGAAAAGGTGCCCCTGGACGGCGTGGTGGAGGAGGGCCGGACCACGGTGGACGCCTCCGCCCTGACCGGCGAGTCCAAGCCGAGGGAACTCGCAGAGGGCGACGAGATCCTCTCGGGGATGGTGAACCGCAGCGGGGTGATCACCGTGCGGGTCACGCGGCCCTTCGGCGAGTCCACGGTCAAGAAGATCCTGGACCTGGTGGAGACGGCCGCGGCCCGCAAGGCGCCCACCGAGGCGTTCATCACCAAGTTCTCCCGGGCCTACACGCCGGCCGTGGTGGCCGGTGCCGTGCTGCTCGCCGTGGTGCCGCCCCTCCTGTACCGGGTGCCGGCCCTGGCCGGGTGGTTCTCCCATCCGGAGACGTACTCGGAGTGGGTGTACCGGGCCCTGGTGTTCCTGGTGATCTCGTGCCCGTGCGCGCTGGTGATCTCGATCCCCCTGGGATTCTTCGGCGGGATCGGCGCGGCCTCCCGGCGGGGCGTCCTGTTCAAGGGCGCGAACTTCCTGGAGGCGTTCCGCTCGGTCCGGTGCCTGGTGTTCGACAAGACCGGCACCCTGACCCAGGGGGTGTTCCGGGTGACCGAGGTGAAGCCCCACAACGGGTTCACGCGCGAGGAGCTCCTGGCCCTTGCGGCCGCGGCCGAGAGCCATTCCAGCCACCCCATCGCCCGGTCCGTGATGGAGGCGTACGGCCGGCCCATCGACGAGGGCCGGATCGAGCGCTACGAGGAGATCCCGGCCCACGGCGTGCGCGCCGTGGTGGACGGCCGGGAGGTGCTGGCCGGAAACGACCGGATCCTCCACCTGGACGGGGAGGATCTGGAACACGACACCTGCCGGCTGGAGGGCACGGTGGTGCACGTGGCGGTGGACGGGGTGTACGCGGGTTATCTCCTCTTGGCGGACGAGCCCCGGCCCGAGGCCCGGGAGACCATCGAGCGGCTCCGGGCCGAGGGGGTGCGCGAGATCGTCATGCTCACCGGCGACGAGCGGTGCGCGGCCGAGGGGGTGGCCCGCAAGCTCGGACTCGACGCGTTCCACGCGGACCTGTTGCCCCAGGACAAGGTGGAGTGGGTCCAACGGATCAAGGCGGCCCAGGGGGATCCGCGGGCCAAGGTGGCGTTCGTGGGCGACGGCATCAACGACGCGCCGGTGCTTGCGGCCGCGGACATCGGGGTGGCCATGGGAGGGCTCGGCTCGGACGCGGCCATCGAGGCGGCGGACGTGGTGCTCATGGAGGACCGGCTCACGGGGCTGGTGGACGCCGTGCACGTGGCCCGCCGCACCCAGCGGATCGTGCGGGAGAACATCGCCCTGGCCCTGGGGGTGAAGGGGCTCTTCCTGGCCCTCGGCGCCGCGGGCGTGGCCTCGATGTGGGAGGCGGTGTTCGCCGACGTGGGCGTGGCCGTGCTGGCCGTGCTGAACGCGAGCCGCATCCTCGGGCGGGGCGGTGGTTCGTCCGGCCCCGCCCCCTACGCGCCCCCGGCCGGGTAGAGGTGCACGTCCCGCTGAGGGAACGGTATGGAGATGCCCGCCTTGTCGAACTCTTCCTTGATCGACCGGGTGACCTGGAAGTACACGTCCCAGTAGTCCTCGCTTCTGACCCACGGCCGGACCACGAAGTTCACCGACGACTCCCCGAGCTCGGCCACCTCCACCGTGGGCGCCGGATCGTCCAGGACCTTGGGGTGGGCCGCCAGGATGCCCTGGAGCACCGCCCGGGCACGGCCGACGTCGTCGTGGTAGGCGATGCCGGCGGTCAGGTCCACCCGGCGGACGGGGTTGGCGTTCACGTTCACGATGGTCGTGCCCATGACGTCGGAGTTGGGCACGATGATCTTCTGGTTGTCCAGGCTGTGCAGGGTGGTGGTGAAGATCCCGATCTCCTGCACGGTGCCCAGGTGGCCGCCGACCCGGACCAGGTCCCCGATCCGGAACGGGCGGAACACCAGGATGAGCACCCCGGCCGCAAAGTTGGACAGGGATCCCTGCAGGGCCAGCCCCACGGCCAGACCCGCGGCACCCACCACGGCCACGAACGACGCCGTCTGGATGCCGAAGCTGGAGAGCGCCGCCACCACCGCGAAGGTCAGGACGGCATAGTGGGTGAGGTTCTCGGCGAACCCCACGAGGGCCGGGTCGCTCTTGGCGCGCACCAGCGCCGTGCGGACCAGCCGCG
>CAZBGL010000003.1:0-5417 GCA_964491375.1 uncultured Thermodesulfobacteriota bacterium
GCTCGCGGCCACGGTCGAACGGGCCGGGGGACGCGGAGGCCCCACCAAGCGGGTGGTCCTGGGGGTCTACTGGCACGAAGCGGACGAGGGGGAGGAAAAAGAGGAATCGCGATGAAACGATACACCCACCTCCGTCTGAAACTGCGCGACGGGGCGGAGGTCCGGGTGGAAGGGTGGCTCGCGCCGGACGGCGTCGTGGATGCAGAGCGGATCGACCCGGCCCCAGGCGGGCTTCCCGACGGCCGCCATGCCGAGATTGAAGGGGTGGTCGGATGGGTGGACGTGCAGGGCGGCCGGTTTTCCGTGGACGGCGTCGTGGTGGACGCCTCGGGGGCCCGGTTCGAGAAGGGCACATGGTCCGATGTCGCGCGGGGGGTCCGTGTGGAGGTGGAGGGGGTGATGCGATCCGGGCTTCTCGTGGCCCAAGAGGTGGAGGTCAAGGCCGGAAGGCATGAGACCGGGCACGGGGAGGGCGAGCCCGGGGAGGAGTCCGGAGAAGACGGGGAATAGAGGCGCGGCCCTGTCCCCGGAGCCGGCCGGACGGGACAGGGCCGCAGGACACGTGCGGACGGCCGAGGCGCCAGCCGTTCCGCACCCAACCGCAAAGGAGAGGATAGCATGAGAACGGTATGGTGGGTAGGTACGGCCCTGCTGGGGGGCCTGGCGCTCCTGGCGGGCTGCGGCTCGGGCTCCGGCGGGGGCGGCGAGACCGCGGTCCTCACCGGAACGCTGGAGTCCTCGGAAGCGGCCCGGACGGCGGCCCGTGCCGGGCCGGATCCCGGCCAAGGCACGTACTACGTGGAGGCCGTGGACGAGACCGGGACCACGCGGGACGCGGCCCAGGGCCTACGGCCCGGAGACACGTTCGATCTCCGCGTACCCCCGGGGCACGCGTACGTGGTGGTGGTGGGCGATGAAAGCGGCGCGATCGGGGGGGTGGTGTACGATCCCGAAACGGGCCGATCGGACTTCGAGATCCCCGAGGGCGTGGAACGGGTGGTGCTCGGCGTGGTGGTGGTGGACCCGGTGAACCGGCGGGTAGAGGTGCGGGACCACCCGGAGGGCATCCGGCGGCCCCAGTCGGCCCCGCCGGAAGACAACGACGGGGACCATATACCGGACTTCGCCGCCCCGGACGTCGACAACGACGGGATCGAGGACCACCGGGACCGGAGCGGTGAGCACGACTACTCCCGGGACCACGACAACGACGGGATGGAAGACGCGGAAGACCCGGATGACGACAACGACGGTGTGCCCGACGACGAGGACCGGATGGGTGAACACGACCGTTCCCGGGACCACGACAACGACGGCCACGACGACGACCGGGACATGGGCCTGGGGGGCGATCTTCAGACAGGGGCCCAGGTGTATGCGGACAACGGGTGCGGCGCCTGCCACGGGGCCCACGGCTCGGAGGGGAAGGAGCCGATCCGCAACGTGCCGGCCCATGAACTGGCCGAGGTCCTCCTGAAGGGCGAGGACGAGGATGAAGGGGGGATGCCCGCGTATCCCGATCTCGTACCGTTCGCGGCCGACCTTGCGGCGTTCCTTTCGGGCGAGCCCGCGGACGTGCCCGACGGCGGCGGAGATTCGGGTGCCGCGGATCCCTCCCCGGACACCGGGGGCGGCTCTTCCGACACGGCCCCGCCCCAGGACTCCACCCCGCCGGCGGACACACCCCCTGCGGCGGACGGCCAGGCGGTTTTCGACAACGTGTGCGCGGCCTGCCACCGGCTCGGGTCCTACGATACAGCCGGGTTCGCTCCCGACCTGTCGGGCAAGGGGGCGATGGTGTCCGGCAAGTTCGGGGCGGGAGCGATGCACATGGGCAACACCCTCACGGATGCCGAGGCCCAGGCGGTGGGCCGGTTCTTGGATGCCAACTGACTTTTACTTTCCCGTCCACCTGTGAGGGCGGCCCTGCGGGCCGCCCTCTTTTGTCAGGAGATCTCCCCTGCTGCCGGGCCCACCGGGAAGGCGAGTGCGTAGCGTCCCCCGGGCTGCTACCATGTAGCGGCTGGCGCAGCCCGGGTGCCGTTCTCCCTTCACCGCCGAGCGTGGGTTGGAAGGCCGGGATGCTTGTTGTGGGAGCGGCCTTCCAGCCGCGACCTGGGCCGAAGGCCCAGCAGCCTTCTAGCATCCTGTGTCGCCGGCGGGCCTGTTTCCGCTCGGGGTCACGGCCTGGGTGGAGGCGCTCACAGGGCGTTCGTGCCGCTCGCGTGCGCGTTGGGCGGGCTCGGGAGACTCTGGCGTTGGCCTTCCGGCCCCCGCGCAAGCCCAGGCCCCCGGCGGTGTTGGAACGGCCTGGCTGGAGCGGTACGGGCCCGGGAGGGTTGCCGGCGCGAGCGGGCGCGGCACACACACTCGCCGCGGCCCTGGCGTCTCCGAGCGGCGAGGGCCCGACCCGGGGGTGATGGCCAGGGGTTCCGGGCGGCGGGTTGCCGCGGCGAGGTCGCGTGCTGTACCTTCGCGCCCTCCCGAGCCGGGGGGCTCCCGGAAGAGGGGGCATGCCCGTGGCGGCCCAGCCGAAGGGCCGCAGCCCGCAGCCGCCGAGGTGGGAAGCGGCCTTCCGGCCGCGACCCGAACCGTTTGAGCCCTCCAACCTTTCGGCCGAAACGACAACACATCCACGCAGGAGCGGACCGGATGGACGTACTGGTGACCGGGGCGGCCGGATTCATCGGGTTCTTTGTGGCCAGGGCCCTGCTCGAACGGGGGGACCGGGTGGTGGGGCTGGACAACCTGAACCCCTATTACGACGTGGGCCTCAAGGAGGCCCGGCTCCGGCGGTTGGAGGGGCATTCCCGGTTCTCGTTCGAGCGGGGGGACGTGGCCGACCCGGAGGCGGTGGCCCGCGCCTTCGACCGGGGCCCGTTCGACGTGGTGTGCCACCTCGCGGCCCAGGCCGGTGTGCGCTACAGCCTGCGGAACCCGGTGGCCTACGGGCACGCCAACCTCATGGGGTTCCTCCACGTCCTGGAGGCGTGCCGCCGGCGGGGCACCGGCAACCTGGTGTACGCATCGTCCTCGTCCGTGTACGGGGCCAACGAGAAGGTGCCGTTTTCGGAGGACGACCGGGTGGACCGACCGGTGAGCCTGTACGCGGCCACCAAGGTGGCCAACGAGCTCATGGCCCACACGTACCATCACCTCTACGGCATCCCGGTGACCGGGCTTCGGTTCTTCACGGTGTACGGGCCGTGGGGAAGGCCCGACATGGCCCTGTTCACGTTCACCCGGCGCATGCTCGCAGGCCAACCCATCGACGTGTACAACTACGGCCGGATGGAGCGGGATTTCACCTACATCGACGACATCACCCGGGGCGTGGTGGCCGCGATCGACCGGCCGCTGGGGTGTGAGGTGGTCAACCTGGGCAACCACCGCCCCGTGGCGCTCGCTCGTTTCATCGAGGTTCTCGAGGCAGCGCTGGGCGTCAAGGCCCGGCGCAACCTGCTCCCCATGCAGCCGGGCGATGTGCCGCGCACCTACGCCGATGTCTCCAGGGCCCGGGAGTTGCTGGGGTGGGAGCCGGTGATCCCCATCGAGGAGGGGATTCCGCGGTTCGTGGCTTGGTACCGGGAGTACTACGGGGTGTAGGCTGGGGAGAAGGGGTGGATCCGGCGGCCCGGGGGTAAAGCCCGGCTCCCTACGGGCCGAAGGGAACCGTGCCGGGGGTCCAGCCCCCTGCGAGCCGGGCCGTTGGGTGCCCACGGAGCGCCGTGGGGCGCATGGAGATCACGACGGGAGGGAACGGAACATGGGGGACCTGGTGGATCGGTTGCTGGACGGCCAGGCCAACCTGGCCGTGGTGGGCCTGGGCTACGTGGGACTTCCGGTAGCGGTGGCGTTTGGGAAGAAGGTTCCCGTGATCGGGTTCGACGTGGACGAAGACAAGGTCCGGGAGCTCCGCAAGGGGCGGGATCCCACGGGGGAGCTCGCGCCCGAGGAGCTCGCCGAGACCCGCATTCGTTACACCACGAACCCCGGGGACCTCCGGAGGGCGGCCTTCATCGTCGTGGCGGTGCCCACCCCGATCGACCGCCACAAGAAACCGGACCTGGGCGCCCTGGTCGCGGCGAGTCGGTCGATCGGGCAGAACCTCACCCCCGGCACCGTAGTGGTGTACGAATCCACGGTGTACCCCGGCGTGACCGAGGAGGTGTGCGTCCCGGTCCTGGAACGGGAGTCGGGGCTCGTGTGCGGCCGGGACTTCAAGGTGGGCTACTCTCCCGAGCGGATCAACCCAGGGGACCGGGAGCACACCCTGGAGAACGTGGTGAAGGTGGTGGCTGGCCAGGACGAGGAGACCCTGGACGTGGTGGCCCGGGTCTACGAGCTCGTGGTACGGGCCGGGGTGCACCGGGCCCCGTCGATCCGCACGGCCGAGGCCGCCAAGGTGATCGAGAACACCCAGCGGGACCTGAACATCGCCCTGATGAACGAGCTGGCGATCATCTTCAACCGCATGGGGCTCGAGACCCGGGAGGTGCTGCGGGCGGCGGGCACCAAGTGGAACTTCCTGCCGTTCACCCCGGGGCTGGTGGGCGGGCACTGCATCGGCGTGGACCCCTACTACCTCACGTACAAGGCCGAAGAACTGGGCTACAAGCCCCAGGTGATCCTGGCCGGCCGGGCCATCAACGACGGCATGGGCAAGTACGTGGCCGAGAACGTGGTCAAGGGCCTGATCCGGTGCGGCAAGGTGGTCCAGGGGAGCCGGGTGCTGGTCCTGGGGCTCACGTTCAAGGAGAACGTGGCCGACCTGAGGAACTCCCGGGTCAAGGACGTGATCGAGGAGCTCCGGGAGTTCGGGGTGGACGTAGTGGCCCACGACCCCCTCGCCGATCCCGGGGAGGCCCGCCGGGAGTTCGGGCTGGACCCGGTCTCGCTCGACGACGTCGGGGTGGTGGATGGGATCGTGGCCGCGGTGCCCCACGCCGCGTACCGGGAGCTCACCCTGGAGAGGTTGAAGGCGATGTACCGGCCGGAGGGCCGGGGGGTGTTGGCCGACGTGAAGGCGGTCTATTCCCGGAGCGAGGCCGAGGCCCTGGGGTTGTACTACTGGTCCCTCTGACGGAAGGCCCGGTCATCCGCGCGCGGGGGACGCTCCTTCTGCTTCCTTCGCCCGCACGGGGGCTGGAAGAGCGAAGGGCCCGGGCCCGGGGGCCCTCCCGGGCGGGAGACGGGGGGCCCGCCCGGGGCCCGTTTCCGCTTCGGGGCCCCGGCCTCGATGGGGGTGCTCGGAGGCCGGTGTGCCGCTCGCGCGGGCGTTGGATGGGCCCGGTGGGGCGTGGCGTCTGGGCCTCCGGCCGCTCGTGCCGCCCCGGACTCGTTGGGGCGGGGACATATTCGTGACGGCGATTCCGGCGGCCCCCAGCCGACAGTTGACAGCCGTTGGCCGTCTGCGA
>CAZBGL010000004.1:0-3836 GCA_964491375.1 uncultured Thermodesulfobacteriota bacterium
ATCCGGCCGGGCGCGGAGGTGCGGGTTCGGATCCCGGCCACGGGCGCGGAGAGCCGGTGCCGGGTGGCTCGGGTCTATCCGGCCCTGGACCCGGCCACCCGCACCGGCCGGTTGGAGATCCGGCTTCCCGACGAGGTGAACGCGGCGCCCGGGATGGAGGTCCAGGCCCGGGTGGTGCTGGTGCGCAGGCCCGACTCCGTGGTGATCCCCCACCAGGCGTTGGTTCACGGGGCGGCGGGTACGGGGGTGTACGTGGTCCGCGGGGGCAAGGCCCGCTGGAGGCCGGTGACGCCGGGAGAGGTGGAGGGCGGGCGGGTCGAGATCCGCTCTGGCCTGGTACCGGGAGACGTGCTGGTCCTGACCCCTGATCCCCGGCTCCGGGACGGGGTGCAGGTGCTGGTGGCCGGGACCCTGGAAGGTGACCGATGAGCTGGCCCCGGTTCTCGATCGAGTACCGGCACACGGTGTTCGCGGCCCTGATCGCGGTGGTGGTGCTGGGGGTGGTGGCGCGGTTTTCCCTGCCGGTGCAGTTGTTCCCCGACACGGATCCGCCCGTGGTCACGGTGATCACGGCCTATCCAGGGGTGGCCGCGGTGGACGTAGCCAAGAACCTGAGCAAACCCCTGGAGGAAGAGTTCGCCAGCCTCGACGGCGTGGCGCGGATCACCTCCACCAGCCAGACCGGGCTGTCCGTGGTGAGGGTGGAGTTCCACTACGGCCGACGGGTGGAGGAGGCCGCTGTGGACGTCCAGAACGCCATCGGCCGTATCCGGGACCGGCTGCCTCCCACGATCCGCGAACCCCAGGTGATGCAGTTTTCCTCCTCGGACAAGCCCATCCTGACCCTGGCGCTCACGAGCCGGGAACTTCCGCTGGAGCGGGTGCGGGAGCTCGCGGACAACCGGATCCGCGACCGCTTGCAGCTCGTTCCGGGTGTGGCCTCGGTGGACGTGTTCGGCGCCCACCGCCGCCAACTCGAGGTGTCGGTGCACCGGGACCGCCTTCGGGCCCACGGGGTGACCCTGTCCCAGGTGGCCGCCGTGCTGGACGGATGGAACCTCACCGAGTCCGGCGGCCGGATCGACGCCGGGCAGCGGGAGACCGTGGTCCGGTTCGACGCCCCGATCCGGGGGGCGGCCGACGCCGCCCGGATCGTGGTGGCCCGCCGGGGAGACCGGGTCGTTCGGGTGGGCGACGTGGCGGACGTGTCCGAGACCCAGCGGGAGGCCCGCTCCGCCTATCACTTCAACGGGGAGCCGGCGATCGCCGTGCAGGTGCTCAAGCGCACGGAGGCCAACACGGTCCGGGTGGCCGAGGCCGTGCGACGCGCCGTGCACGAGCTCGAAGCCGAGTTGCCGCAGATCCGGTTCCAGGTGGCGGACGACGACTCGGAGTTCACACGGCTGGTGATCAACAGCATGACCAGCTCGGTGCTCCTCGCCATCGTGCTCACGATCGCCGTGGTGTTCCTGTTCATGGCCAATCTCCGGGAGGCGGCGATCATCGCGGTGTCGATCCCGGTGGCGTTCCTCATGACGTTCAGCTTGATGTGGGCGAGCGGCATCGACCTGAATCTGGTGACCATGTCCGCCATCATCCTGTCCATCGGCCTGCTGGTGGACGACGGGATCGTGGTGCTGGAGAACGTCCACCGCCACCTCCAGATGCCCGGAAAGACCCCCGTGCAGGCCGCGGTGGACGGCACCGAGGAGATCTTCCTGGCGGACCTGGCGGGCACCGTGACCACGGTGGCCGTGCTCGTCCCCCTGATGTTCCTGGGAGGCTTCGTGGGACGGCTGTTCACGCCGCTCGCGTGGACGCTGGCCTACGCCCTGGGATCCTCGTTCCTCGTGTCGGTCACGCTCATCCCACTCCTGTGCGCCCTGTGGCTGCGGCCGGGCCCGAAGCGTCCCGGGATCGGCGAACGGCTGGTGCGGCCGTTCACCGCGTTCATGGGCGCACTCAAGGAGGGTTACGTGGGCCTGCTCTCCTGGGCCCTGGGCCACCCGTGGATCACCCTGGCGGTGGCCGCCGCGCTCTTGGGGGTGAGCGTGCGGACCATGCGCTTCATCGGCAGCGAGATGCTGCCCCGGTTCGACTCCGCCAGCTTCCAGCTCAGCCTGGACACGGTTCCGGGCACCCCCCTTGAGAAGACCTTGGAGGTGCTCGAGGCCGTGGAACGCAGGCTGGTCTCCGAGCCCGCGGTGGTTGGGGTGAGCACCCAGGTGGGGTTCGAGCCGGGGGCCCACTTCCTGGGCAGCCGGGGGGCCTTGGACGTCAACCAGGCGAGCATCACCGTGAACCTCACCCCCCGCACCGAACGGGCCGTGACCCTGTGGGAGGTGATGGACCGGATCGAGGCGTACGCCAGGGGGCTTCCGGGTGTGACCCTGGCCGCGGCCAAGGCCAAAGGGGGCACGGCCCGGGCCACCACCACCGCCCCCATCGACGTCCGGGTGAGCGGTCCGGAGCTGGCCGTGCTCGACCGGCTGGGCACCGAGGTGTTGGAGCGGATCCGCAGGGTGCCCGGCCTGCGCAGCCCCTACAAGAACTGGAGCCTGGACACTCCCGAGACCCGGGTGGTGATCGACCGGGATCGGGCGGCCGAGCTGGGCCTGACCGGTAAAGTCGTAGCCCGGGCGGTGTACGAGGCCCTGGAGGGGCGGGTGGTCTCGCCGTTCCGCCAGGTCCGCAATCGGGATCTGGACATCTTCCTCCGGTACGCGGCTCCGGATCGGGGATTCGTGCCGGACCTCGAGGACGTCGTGATCGCCGGGCCGGGTGGGGCCCGCGTGCCCTTGAGGGACATCGCCCGGCTGGAGGCGGCCGTGGGGCCCCGGATCGTGACCCGGGAGGACCTGCGCCGCACCCTGGACGTTCTGGCGTTCGGGCGGGACCGGCCCCTGTCCGAGATTGTCGCGGACGTGCGCCGCGCCGTGGCCGGGATCGCGGTCCCTCCCGGGTATCGCGTGGACATCACGGGCGAGCAGCGGGACTTCGACGAGGCCCGGGCCCGGATGGTGCGCGCCCTGGCCATGGGAATCCTGGCCGTCTACCTGGTGCTCGTGGCCCAGTTCCGGTCGTTCAAGCACCCATTCACCATCATGGCGGCCGTGCCACTCCAGTTCGTGGGGGTGGCCGCCGGGCTGCTGGTGGCCGGCAAGTTCCTGTCCATGCCCGCCATGCTCGGGATCATCCTGCTCACGGGCACGGTCGTGAACAACGCCATCGTGCTCATCGACTACATCCTCCAGCAGCGACGCCGGGGGGTGGACCTGCACACGGCCGTGCTCCAGTCGGTGAGCGTCCGGTACCGGCCCATCATGATGACGGCCCTGTCCGACGTGGCCGGGATGCTGCCCCTGGCGCTCGAGATGGCCGTGGGCTCGGAACGGTTCTCTCCCCTGGCCACGGTGGTCATCGGGGGCGTGCTCGCCGCCACCCTGCTCACCCTGGTGGTGATTCCGGTGATCTTCGTGCTGCTGGAGGGACGCGGGGCGCCCCGACCCGCGGCACACACGGGTTAGGACCCCTTACGCCCCGGTGGTCCGGCGCAGGGAGCGCCCCCTGCGTGCCGCGGCCTGACCCGGAGGGCCGCCGGCCGTGAGCGGAGAGCCACGACGTGGGAGCAGGCCTCTATCCGCGACCCTTGGCCGAGTGCGCGGGAGGCCGCCCGGGGGCTCGTCTCCGCTTGTGGCCACGGCCTCGATGCCGCCGGTCGGTCGCCGGTGTGCCGCTCGCGTGCGCGATCGGTGCGCTCGGGAGCCCGTGGCGTCCGGCCTTCCGGCCGCCTTCGCGGACCCGGGCCCCCGGGCCGGGTGGAAAGAGCCCGTTCG
>CAZBGL010000005.1:0-9002 GCA_964491375.1 uncultured Thermodesulfobacteriota bacterium
CCGAAATGTTCCTTGTATCGTTTGACCCGGGCTGGGGTGCCCGAATCCACGCTCACGGCGACCACTTCCAACCCCGGATACTTGGCCTTCAGGGTCTTGAGGGCCAACAGCTCCTTCCGGCATGCCGCGCACGAGGTCTGCATGTACACCACAGCCAAAACCCCGTCCGCCTTCGGACGCACCTCCACCACGTCCCCGGTCTCCACGTCCGGCAACCGCAGCGCAGGAAAGTCCTCGCCCACGGCCGCCGCCCAGGCCGATGAGGTGATGAGGACCAAACCGGTCCACCCGGCCACCCACATCACTGCCTTTTGGATCGACATAGCCCATCTCCCCCGCATCACGGTGCGCTGTGACATTCCCCACATAAAGCGTCGGTGTAGTCCCAGGTCACCGGAAACTTGCGCAGCATCGCTTCGGTGGTCTCAGGCCCTGTGTCGTCCGGCGTGCCCGTATGGAACTGGGCCGTCGGCGCCGTACCATGGGGATCGTGGCAGGTGAGGCATGACACCCAGTCGGTCCCCAGGGTGGGCGCATACACCCGATCCTCGACCGGCCCGGTGGTCCCGGAGTAAAACGGCAGAATCGCGGTCTCTGCATAGGCGTCCGGGAACACCCCTGCCCCGTTGGGGTCTTGGAACGGATCCGCGATCCACATGGACCACCCCTCTGAGATGGCCCGCCACCGCACCATTCCCACGCCCACCGGGATGTGCAAGCCGGGGCGATCCTCGCTCCACCCGTGGAAATCGTTTTTCTGCAGAATCGCCTTGTCCGGATCCGTGAGGTCCGCTTCCACGTGGCACCCGTAACACACGCTTTGAACGAACTCCCCTACGGTGTCCAAACCGGTCCCGAAAAGTGCGTCAGCGAGGAAACGGTTCGGGGTGCCGTGGGGATTGTGGCACCCCTGGCCGGCACCGCCCGCCAGACAGGTCACGTTCATGGGATTCTCCTCCACGGCGCTCGTATCCAGGCCGTGGCCATTGGTTTCATAATATTCGAAAAACGGTGGCCCGCTCGTGTACGGGGAACCGGCGTTCACGTCCTTGGGGGGTACCGCGGGCACCACCCAGGGCGCCGCTGCTTGCTGGTTAGATGGATCCGTCCGGTCGGAAGGAGGGACCTGTCCTGGGGGCACGGTGCCATTGAACTCTTGACGCCAAGCATCGGCCGGGCCCTCGTCCACCCCGTCGTGACAGGCGAGGCAAAAAGACTGGTAGGCGGAGTAGTCCGAGGATCGAGCGATCGGGTCGCCTGCGACTTTGCCCAAGCCGGGAACGTCATCCGGATAGACGAGGAACGCGGCATCCGTCGGATGCTTGCCCCCCCAACCGTGGCACTTTTTGCACTCGTTCTGTGAGGCGTCCTCGGACGTGTCGAAGTTGCCGTCCGCTGCGTACTGGATGTTGTGCTGGCTCAGGATCCCGCTGTCGTTGACGTACCCTATTCCGTTGAAGTACCGGTCCACCTCCAGATTGGCCTGGGTGGTGTCGTCGAACACCCCGCCGTTGGCCGACGTGGTGTGGCACTCGAGACAGTCCTCGTTGGGGATTACGAACCCGCGGCGGTGGGAGTGGCACTGGGTGCAGGCGTCGTAGACCGCACTGGTGCCGTGGGGAAAGGGTGGAGGCGTGACGCCGGTGACCGTGTCCCAACCGTCTCCGGTCGGGAGGGTTCCGTCGTGGCAGTCCATGCACAGACGCTTGGGAACCCCAAAACCGGACCCCGTGTTGTCACGGGGATACAGGCGCTGGTCTTGGGCGTTGTGGGGATAATGACAGGCCGCGCAGACCCCCCCTCCGGTGAAACCGTTGTCCACAAAATCGTGGGGCCCACCTACCATGGCCGCCCCGGCCACATGGGCCCACAGCCAAAATACGACCCATACCCCGGAGGCTGTCCGAGCGGCCTGTCCTCCCAGGCCCCCGAGCACCCTGGAGGCACACTGGTCCATCGGCAACCCCGCCTTCAAAGCGTTGGTTCTGCAGCGCTGAGGTCCCTTGGCCCGAGGCGCTCCGGTTCACCGAGGCCAACCCTCACCCCCGACACCCCGGCGCCCCACACCGCCGGGTGAGGTCAAAGGAAACGAGAACGCAGATCCTGTCCGTGCCCGGGGGTTACGTAAAGGACCGAGTTCCTGCCCCCGAAGCCGTCCGGGATGATACCGGGGGCTCCGGGGTCCGGCAACCACTTTCTGCCGTCCACCACGAAGGCGTACCGGTACCGGCCCGGCTCGAGCGTGAGCTTGAAAACCCACCGGTCGCCCGAACGGACCACCTCCACCGAGGTGTCGTCCCGACCCCATGCATTGAAGTCCCCGACCAACCGTACTTCCTGGGCTCCAGGTGCACGAAACTCGATCACCACCGACCGGCCCCGGCCCGATTGCAGCCACCGGTTGAGCTGGTGTAACTCCCGGGTGAGGGCACCCAGAAGAAACGCGACCGCCACCATGGCTCCCGCAAGGAGAGGCCGTAGCCACCGGCCATTCCACTCTCGCGGCTTGGGACACGCCGGTTGTGTGCGTCCCAAGCCCTCGCGGACGTGGCTCTCCAGATAGGGGGGTGGAAGGACCGGCTCGTTCACCACCTCGTCCAACACCGCGTCCAAGCCTTCCATGGCGTCCACAAGCCAAGCACACCGGTCGCAGGTTTCCAGGTGTCTCTCCAACGCCGCCCGCCTGCGCGGGTCCAAGGTGCCGTCCTGTGCCTGCGCCCAGTACCGTTCGAACCGCCCGCACCACATGGTTCGCCTCTACCCTCTCTCCAGGCCTCTTCCCCAATCCTGAACCGTCTACCCTCTGGCCGAACCGACGCGTTGGTTATACGCCTTTCCAAGATAGGGGTTACGGTCCGGGTCCCCCTCTGGGCCTGCGAGGGCCCGACCGAAACGCCTGGCGCACGTCCGGCACGGGACGGGGCAACGGCCGATCCTCCCGGATGGACCGCAGCACCTCGGACGGTGGAGCCCCTGCGGCGAGGGCATCGGCCACCATCTGCACCGCCATGCCGTAATCCGGAGCGGAAAACCCCTCCAGGACCAACCGATCCACCAACCGCTTCGCGTCCCGGAGGGTCCTGGCGGTCTCCTCCAGGACGTTGAGCACCCGGGGCGGATCCACTCCCTTGGCCACCCCCTCGTACAGCCGTGCAAGGAGATCATGATGCGGCAGCCCGGCCAGCAGGGCCTTGGCCAGAAGCCCCAACACCCTGGCCGTTTCCCCCGGGGTGAATCCCCCTCGGACACACGCGTCCACGGCGTTCCGAACCTCGGAAGGCGTCATCCCCAGATCGAGCAACTGCCGCCGTAGCGAGGCGGCTTCAGATTGAACCTCGGCCGGGCCCAGCTTGCCCTGGGCCGCCCCGTCCGCCCGCCCCGTGATGCCCGCCAGGGCCATCACGAGCCACACCACCCAGATCGCCCTCGTGTTCACCGGTGCTCTCCATCCAGTAGCCCCAACCGTTTGAGGATCCGTTTCTTGGCCCGGAAGATCCGAATCTTCACGTTGTTGAGGGAGATCCCCATGATATCGGCGATCTCCCGATAGGAAAGGCCGTCGAAATAGCAGAGGATCAAGGGTGTCTTGTACTTCTCCGGGAGCTCCCGAACAGCCCTCCGGAGGATCCGCCAGTTTTCCCGATCTTCCAGGACGTCCAGGGGGCTCATCTGGGTACGGTGAGCGATCAACGCCGCGGGACTCACGTCGTCCGCCGCCACCTCGTCCCGACGTACCGCCTCACGCTGGCGGTCGATACACTGGTTCCGGGCGATCGCGAACAGCCAAGTGGCAAAGCGCCGGGCCGGATCGTACGTGTGCAGGAAACGATACGCCCGAAGAAACGTCTCCTGGGTGACGTCCTCGGCCCGGGCTGGATCCTGAAAAAAATGAAGGGCAAACCGGTAGATCGCGCCCTGATATTTCTCCACCAACTCGCCGAAGGCCTGCCGGTCGCCCTCCAACGCGCGACAGGCCAGCTCCGAGTCCTGGTCGAACAAGGTGTGGCGGTTCACGAAGCCGTCCTTCTGCGCCCAATCGCCCTATGGAGTGTGTGTTAACGCCCAGTCCGGCCCCCGTTCGTCGTCGGCCCCCATTCGTTAGCGATTTTCACGACGCCCCGTCGCCTCCATCCGTTCCGGGGGCAAGTCCCCCGAACCAGGCCCCCGCAGGCTAAGGGAAGCAATGCCCGTGCCCCGTGAAGCCAGTAAAGACCACCGCGTTTCCAGCCGATGGATCGGAAGACGTCCGCGGTTGACACCGGAACCCGGTTTCGCCAAGCTACGGCGCGGCACGCCCCTTGCTGGGCGTCACATCTCGGCTTGGACCCGTCCGTGGGGAGGAGTGCAGTGCGCACGGCATTGGCCTTGCTGCTCGTGGTCGGCCTGTTTGTCACCCCGGCCCACGCCCTGTTCGGGGCCTCCAAACGCCCTGAAGTGGGCGCGGATGCCCCCCGGTTCACCGCCCCCCTGTTGAACGGAGGGCAGTTCGATCTGGGTCCATACATCGGAAAGAACGCAATCCTGCTTGATTTCTGGTCGATCTACTGCGTAGCTTGCATCAAGGAGATGCCCAAGCTGGTGGACATCTTCAACCGGTACAAGGACAAAGGGCTCGTGGTGGTGGGGGTGGACCTGGACAGCTTCGGCACCCGGCGGGTGATCCGTTTCGTCAAAGGGCTCGACTTCAAGGTGACCTACCCCCTCGTGGTGGACAAACGCCGTGAGGTGGCGGCCCGGTACGGCGTGAGCGTGTTGCCCACCACCGTGGTCATCGGGCGGTCCGGCAAGGTGCTCTACTACCACGTGGGATACACCCCCGGGGACGAACAGGAGATCGAAGAGTACGTCCGCAGGGCCTTGGAGGAAGGGGGTTGAGCCGACGCCTTCCCACAACATGAGGGAGAGAAGGGATCGATGCGGATGCAGATACGGGCAGTGCGGATCGGCGGCATCCTCTTGGGCGGGCTGATCGTTTGGGCCCTCTGGACGGGGGCTCCGGCCGGTCACGCGGCAGAGGCCACCGCCTTGAAGGGAAAAGAGGCTTCTCCGGCCGGTTTGATCCCGGTGGGGGCCGACCCCGTCCCCTTCGCGCTCCGGGACCTGGATGGGCAGGTCGTCAAACTGGAGGACTACGTCGGGAAACAGGCCGTACTCCTGGCGTTTTGGTCGTTCTTCTGCGGCCCGTGTCGGGAGGAGATGCCCCTCCTCGACCAGTTGTACAAAAAGTACGAGTCCAGGGGACTGGTGATGCTGGGCATCAACCTCGACGGGCCCAAACTGGAAAAGGCCGTGCGCCGGTACATGGAGTCCAACGGCTTCACCTTCCAGGTCCTCTGGGAGCAGATCGAGGGCATCCGGTACAAGACGGCCGACGCGTACGGGGTGGCCGGCACCCCCACTATGGTGCTGATCGGGCGGAACGGGAAGGTGGCATGGACCCATGTGGGCCGAGAGGAACCCCAGAAAATCGAAGAGGCGATCCGCAGGGCCCTCGCCTCGGGATAGCTACTCCGACAACGCCGAGGCCAGGTCCTGGGGAGTGAAGGGGAGGCGTCTGAAAAGCTTTCGCTCCAGAGTCCGGGCACGCTCCCAGGTTTCCCGGATCCGGCGTTCGGCCTCCGGATGGCCGCGGCCGTACCGCTCGATGAGATCCTCGAACCGCTCGTCCAGGCTCACGATCTCGTCGTGGCGTACTCTCTTGTCGCTGTAGTTCAGGACCTCGCATTCGGTGACCGGGCCGTTCGGCCGGAACGACCGCAGCACCACGTGTTCCTCCACGAGGGCCGCGACCCGACCGTATCCCAGTCGGCGGAGCAGTTCGCCCCCCTCCCGGGCGTGATCCCGTTGGGAGCCAAGGCACCGGGCCTTGGCGATGTCGTGCAGTAGCGCACCCGCCACCAGGAGCGCCAGGTCCAACCCCTCGCCGGCCCGCTCCACCAAGGCCCCGCCCAGGGTCTCCGCGACCCGGGCCACTTGTTCGCTGTGGCGCCGGATGTGCTCGGGCACACCGTATCGATCGAGAAGCGCCCGGCACGCCTCCTGGCCGGGGATCCGGTGGTCGCCCCGGGGCAGCACGACCTACCGCTTCAGGAACTTGGCCGCCCGGGCCGCCAACGTGCCGGCATCCAGCCCCAGACGCCGGTGCACGTCCTCTGGGGCGCCCGCCAGCCCCGCGCCCGGAACCCCCAGCTTGAGCAGTCGACAGGAGATGCCACGGGTCGCGATGATACTGGCGATGCGCGCCCCCAGGCCGGTGCGTACGTTGTGGTCTTCGTAGGTGATCACCCGACCTTTCCGGAGGCACTGCAAGAGCATGGGGTCGTCCGCATCCTCCAGCGCCTTCGGGCAGGGCACGTGGAGGACCGTGGGCTGGAACCCCTTCTCCCGCAGGATCCTCCACGCCTCCACCGCCACCGCCAGGGACGGGCCGGTCGTCAGGATCACCCCGTCGTCCCCGGGCCGTACCCGGTCGATCCGGCCGTATTCGAAACGATAATCCCTGCCGAACAGGGGCCGGCCCTCTTCGTCGGTGACCACGGGCCCCGGCGACACCCCGAGTCCCACCACCCAGTTCCCCGGCTCCCCCAGAACGTACCGCACCACCCGGTCGGCCTGGTTGGCATCGGCCGGGAACACGGCTCGGCACGCCGGCAGGGCTTCGGTGATGCCCACGTAGTCGAGGCACATGAGGGCCCGTCCGTCTCCCCCTCCCTCCGAGCCCAGGTGGGAGACAAAGAGCTTTACGTGGGCCCCGTTGAGGTCGTTCAGGCGAAGCTGCTGGTACGCAGCGTCCAACGCGTGGCTGGCCCGGGCCGTCCACACCGTGACCACGCCTTCCAAGCTCGCGGCCCCGGCGATGGTGGCCCCGGCATGGTCCTGGGCTCCGAACTCAAAAAAACGCTCCCGGTTGGCCCGGGCGATCTCCACCGTACCCATGAACGGACTCACCCCGCTGTCCATCAGCGCCACCGGTGCCCCCCGCCCGTCCCGGTTCCGTTCGGTCACCTCCGACAGCACGCGCGCGAACACCTCGGTGGGCGCCACGTGCCGTCCCGGCGGATAGTCCGTGGGCGGGCCCACATCGGGCGCGGCGTACGGGGGGCCCTCCTCTGCCACGTCGAAGTCGAACTCCCCGAATGCCGTCCGGTAGTCCAGTTCCTCGGAGAGGTCGCCCTCCAGACGGAGTTCCTTGAGGGCCGCCTGCAGCTCGTGCTCGCTCAACGCAGCGTGGTGGTAGTGGGGCTCGTTCTCCATGAACGACACGCCGTGCCCGAACGTGGTCTTGGCGATCACCAACACGGGTGCGCTCTGGATCTGGATGGCCCTCCGTACCGCCTTGTAGATCTCGTTGGGATCGTGTCCGTTGATCTCGATCACGTCCCAGCCGTCCGCGATGTACTCGTACCGGATGCTCTGGGCCAGCACGTCCGGGGTGCGGCCGGTGGAGAGGATGCCGTTGGCGTCCAGGACCACCGTGATGTTGTTGAGCCGATACCGCTTGGCGAACCGCCGTGCCTCGGCCACCTGCCCCTTCTGCTGCTCCCCGTCGCTCATGAGGACAAAGATGTTGTTCTTGACCCCTTTGAGGCGTGCCGCGACCGCGAACCCGCACGCGGCCGCAAGCCCCGCCCCCTGGGGCCCGTTCGTCCATTCCACGCCGGGCACGGACCGGTTCGCCGCCCCCTCGAACACGCTCCCGGCCTTGCAGAACAGGCTCACGGCGTCGTCCCGGTCCACGTACTCCATCCGCCCCAGCGTGGCGTACAGGGCTGCGCTCAGGTGCCCCGGACTCACGAGCACCCGGTCCCTCTCCGGGGCGTCCGGGTCTGCAGGATCCACGTTGGCGGCCGCCAGCAGCGTCACCAGAACGTCCGCGCACGAGAGGCACCCCCCGGGGTAGCCTCCTCCAGCAAGATAGATCATGCGCAGCGCGTCGCCCCGCACCTGCCGGGCGGTCTCTTTCAACTGCCGGACCTGTTCGGCCTGGAGTTCCTCCTGCTTGAAGCCCTTGGGCAACTGCATGGATAGCGCTCCTTGCGGATGCTCCGGCCCCTCCTCCGGAGTCCTAGTCCTCCTCCTCGTCCAGCGCGTCGTCCATGTCCTCTTCCTCCTCCAGGTCCTCCAGAGCCCGCCGGGCCACCGAAGTCCGCAGGAGCTGCCGCAACGCCGTGGAGATCGCCCGGACGGGGTTGTCCACGTCCTCGAGGTCCTCGGCCTCCACGTACTCGGCGAGCTCCTCGGCCACCTCGGCCCGGAGTTCCTCGTCGGCCAGGTCCTCCCAGCCGAACTCCATGTCCTCCAGCGGTTCCCCGTCACAGAGGAAAACCACCCCCTCCTCGTCGTACACCGCTTCCAGCGTGGAAAGGATCTTCTTCTTGGGCATGGGTCCCTCCTCCGTGCAGCCGGCACCCGGGCGGAAGACGCCGGAACATAACATCCGCTCCCCCCGGTGACAACCCGGGCCCGTCCCTCACCCCCGCCCCGGCAACGCACCGGGTGTGGTCCGGAACTGGAGGGCTTCCAGGACGTGCTCCCGGCGGACCGGCCCCCCTCCCGCCAGGTCCGCCACGGTGCGGGCCACCTTGAGCACCCGGGCGTAGGCCCGTGCCGAGAGCCCCAACCGCTCCACCGCGTGCCTCAGCAGTTCGCGGGCGCCCCGATCCGGGGCCGCATACCGCCGCACCGCCCGGGCGGTCATCTGGCCGTTGCAGTGGAACGGTTCCTCCGCGAAGCGTTCCGCCTGGATCGCTCTCGCCCGCACCACCCGGTCGCGGATCTGCCCGGACGGCTCCCCGTCACCCTCTTCCTCCAGTTCGCGATACGGCACCCGCGGAACTTCCAGGCGCAGATCGAACCGGTCGAGGAGCGGCCCGCTCACCCGGGCCCGGTACCGCTGGAGGGCGGACGGGGTGCACCGGCACGGGCGGTGTGCATCGCCGTAATGCCCGCACGGACAGGGGTTCATCGCCCCCACGAGCATGAACCGGGCCGGAAACGTAACA
>CAZBGL010000006.1:0-38059 GCA_964491375.1 uncultured Thermodesulfobacteriota bacterium
ATCACCCCCCTGGAGGCCGTGGCCCAGGACCTGATCAACATCGCCAGCCATGCAGCCGCCGTGGAGGTGGCGGAGTTCGCGGAGGGGCGGATCCTGTTCGTGGGGTATCCCATCACGCCGGACAATCCGGTGTGCGGGCTCACGTTGGCCGAACTGGGCGAACTGAGGGACATGTACCCGTTCGTGGTGGCCGCCATCACGCGCCGGGGACGAACCATCATCCCCAGGGGAGCCGAGGTCATCGAACCGGACGACCACGTGTTCCTCGTGCTCCGCCGGTCCGACCTCCCTAGCGTCCGCTACATGTTCGGCTTCGAGAAACGCACCACGCGGCGGATCTTCGTGCTCGGGGGTGGGTCCGTGGGCTCGCGGGTGGCGGACCACTTCGACCGCACGGGAGCCCGCGTGACCCTGGTGGAGCCGGACCGGGAGCGGTGCGAGGGCCTGGCCGGGAAGGTCCGGCGCGCCACCGTGCTCCACGCCGATGTGACCGACGTGGACACGCTCCTGACGGAAGGGATCGGGAAGGCCGACGTGGTGGTGGCCGCCACGCCGGACGAGGAGAAGAACATCCTGGCCTCGCTCCTGGCCAAGCGCCACGGCGCCCGAAGAGCCTTGTGTCTGGTGGACCAGCCGGCGTACGTCTCGCTGGTGCCGAGTCTGGGGATCGACGCCTGTGTGAGCCCGCGGCTGTCCACGGCCAGCGCCATTCTGAAGTACGTGCGCCGGGGCGGTGTACTCAGCGTGGCCACGGTGGAGGAGAACCAGGCCGAGGTGATCGAGGTGCTCCTCCCACCGGACTTCCCCTGGGCCGGCCGCCCCCTCAAGGCCCTCCCGTTTCCCGAGGGGGCCATCGTGGGTGCCGTGGTTCGGGGAGACCGGGCGTTCATCCCCACGGGCGACACCGCGTTCCGGCCCGGGGACCGCGCGGTGGTGTTCGCCCTGCCCGAGGCGGTTGTGGCTGTGGAAAACTTCTTCGGAGCCCAATGAACCCGTTCGCCCTGGCTCGTGCACTGGGGGCCCTGGCCGTTGCGCTGGCCGCGGTCCTGCTCGTGCCCTTGCCCCTGAGCCTTTCGGACCGGGACGGCGTGCACACCGCGTTCCTGGTCTCCTCGGCGCTTTCCGGCGGCCTCGGGGGGATTCTCCTGGCGGGAGCACGCGGGCGTTCACCCGAGTTGACCCACCGCGAGGGGTTCGCCGTGGTCACGCTCGGATGGGTCCTGTTCGGCGTGGTGGGCGCCCTGCCTTACCGGTGGTCCGGCGCGGTTCCGTCCGCCGTGGACGCCGTGTTCGAGTCGGTGTCGGGATTCACCACCACGGGCGCCACGATCCTGACGGACATCGAGGCGCTGCCCCGCAGCCTCCTGCTGTGGCGGGCCCTCACCCACTGGCTGGGGGGCATGGGGATCATCGTGCTGGGCCTCGCGATCCTCCCGGTGCTCGGCGTGGGGGGCATGCAGCTTTTCCGGGCCGAGGTCCCCGGCCCTACGGCAGACCGGCTCCGTCCCCGCATCCAGGACACGGCCAAACTCCTGTGGGGGGTGTACGTGGGGCTCACGGCCGCCGAGATCGTCTTGCTCATGCTGGGGGGCCTGACCTGGTTCGATGCCGTGTGCCATGCCTTCGCCACCATGGCCACAGGAGGATTTTCCACCCGCAACGCCAGCGTGGGGGCGTTCGGCAGCGCCTACGTGGACGCGGTGGTGACCGTGTTCATGCTCCTGGCCGGGATAAACTTCGCCCTGCACCACGCGGCGCTCACCGGCCGGTGGAGGAAGGCCCTGCGCAACGAGGAGCTGCGCGCGTACCTCGCCTTGGCCGGGGGCGCGACCCTGGTGACCGCAGCGGCCAACGCCGGCACCTTTGCTTCGGTGGCCGAAAACCTTCGCTACAGCGCCTTCCAGGCGGTCTCCATCCTGACCACCACGGGTTTCGGCACGGCCGACTACGAAACCTGGCCGTTCCTCTGCCAGGTGCTCCTGGTGCTTCTGATGTTCGTCGGCGGGTCGGCCGGATCCACGGGCGGAGGGATGAAGGTGAGCCGGGTGCTGCTCATCCTGAAGCACGCCTGGGCCCAGGTATGGTCCCTGATCCATCCCCGGGGTGTGCGCGTCGTCAAGCTCGACGGCGATCCGGTGCCGTCCGAGGTGTTGCAGGGGGTGCTGGGCTTTTTCGCCCTTTATCTCGTGGTGGTGGGCGCCGGGGCCCTGGGCATGGCCGCCTTGGGCGTGGACCCGGTGACCTCTGTGGCATCGGTGGTCGCGTGCGTGGGAAACATCGGCCCCGGACTCGGAGGAGTCGGCCCTGCCGACAACTACGCCCATCTGCCCCAGTTGGGGAAAGCGCTCCTCACCTTCTGCATGCTGGTGGGCCGGTTGGAACTGTTCACCGTGCTCGTCCTGTTCCATCCCAATGCCTGGCGGCGCTAAACCGGAACACGCCCCCTCCGCCACCGCAGGGCGAAGGGGGCGAAAGCCGGGCGGGCACCGCCCTCACGTCCCCCCGCCGATCCGGATCTCGATCGTGGTGGGGTCGAACCCGAGCACCTCGATCGGCATCTCCTCGGCGGACAGGGCTTGAATCGCGTCCGCCAAACTCTGCGCCGCTCCAATGTACTCCACCTGGAGCAGGCTCGCCTGCTCGGCGCTGAAGGACTGCTGGTAGATCTTCTTGACCCCGGGCACGGCCTGGAGCTTTTTCTTGAAGGCCGACAGCGTGGGGTAGTCCGCGCCCTGTACGGTCAGCCGGATGAGGGTCGAGACCGGAGCCTTGGGCGCGGCCTTGGCCACCGCGGGTCTCTTGGAGGGTCCCTTTTTGACCGCGGTTCCCACGCACCCCCAGAGCCCCCCGGCCAGGATCGCGACCACAACGATACCCAACGCCCTTCTCATGGTTCCCCTCCTTTCCGCGCCGTTCAGTCATTCTCCTGGCAGTAGGTCCTCGTGGGGTACCGCCCCGGGAAGCCCCCTACCGCCAGCCCTTGATCCGGGCCTCCCGCCACCGTTTCATGCGCTCCTTGATCTCCTCGGGCGTGGCCAGGGTGTCCTCCACCGGGATCCCGCGGGCCCCGGCCTCCTCCACGAGGGCCCGGGCGGCCGGGTCGTCGCCGGGACGGCGTCGGCCCAGCACGGCGAACAACACCTCGCGGCCGTCATCCAGGACGAGGCTCACCGTGAAGGGATCCCGTTCCCCCCCGGAACCCAGGGATCCGATGACCACCCGCCGCACCGCGTGCCACGGGATGTGGAGCGTCCCCCACGCCCACCCCACGCTCAAGCCCTTGCGGTCGAAACGAGAGACCAGCCTCCACGGCAACGTGACCACGAGGAACCCGATGCCCACGCCGGCGGCTGCAACGAGCCACCAGAAGAGCCGGCCTTCTTCCGCGCCGGCGGCGTGCACGCCGGCGCGCACCCCGAGCCACGCCGCCAACACCCCGGCGGCGGCCGTGGCCACGGCGCGCCACCCGGTCAGATGCCGCACCGTCCCGGCCCCTGCCATGGTCACGGCTTCTCGCCGTGCCGGACCACGTCGTACACCACGTCCAGCACGAGCCGCTTCCCTTCCCGGAGCACCTCCACCGTGCCCGCGTCCCCGGGCTTGTGCTGGCCGACCTGGAAGGTGAGGTCGAACAGCTCCACCACCGGACGGCCGTCCACGGCCACGATCACGTCCCCTTCCCGGAGGCCCGCCCGGGCGGCCGGGCTGTCCGGGATCACGCCCGTGACCCGGGCCCCACCGGTCTCGGCCCGCTCGATCCCCACCCCCAGCATCACCCGGTCGTCCTCCAGGTCCTCATACCCGACGGCCCAGTAGATGTCCGCCGGGCGCATGGGGAGCTCGGGGATCTCCACGTCCATGAGCCGGTCCAGTCGGTCCTCGGGGATCTCCACGGTGTAGGGGCTAACGATCACGTACGGCAAGGGCACGCGCCGGAACAGCCTGCGGGGAACCCCGAACCCGTACCGCACGTGGTTCCCACCCGCGAACACGAGGAGCCGCTTGCCCCGTCCCTCCGCGCTCCGGAGGAAGCGGGCGGCCGTGTCGGCCATGGTCTCCTCCCACAGCACCTGGACCCGCAGGAAGGCGTCCAGGCGCCCGGCACCCTTGGCGTGGCCCCCGAAGATACCCTCCAGGAAGGCGCGCTGGTAGGGATCGTCCACATCCATGTCGGGAAGCCGATCCGCCAGTTCCGGGGGGAGGGCCTCCAGACCCCGGTCCCGCACGGCCCTCTTGAGGTCGTCGCCCGCGTTCAGGGCCAGGACCGGAATGCCGTTTTCCCGGCAATACAGCAGAATGTCCCGGTAGTAGGGCCAGGAGGTGGGCCCCCAGCTCCTGGCCCACGTGTCGCGCACGAACGTCTTTTCGTCCACCTCCCCCCTGAGGAACGCGTCCACCCCCGGCTGGAAGGGCCTTCGGAGCATCTCGAGCCCCAGGACCACCCGGCCGGGGAAGCGCTCGTGGAGCCCCCTGAGGATCGCGAGCTCCACCCGGTGGTCCTCCACGTTGTCGTGGGTCTCGCCCACGTACACCACGGGATACGCGGCCAGGTAGTCCAGGAGCTCCTCCCGGGTCAGTTCCCGGCCGGTGGCCAGGTGGACGATCTGTCCCTTTTCCAGGGTGGAGAGGTCCCGGTACGGCGACTCCACGGGAAGCCCTCCGCGGTGGGCGGCGCATCCCGCGAGCGCGGCCCCGGCCAGGGCCGCCAACGTCCAGCGTCTCATGCTGTCCCCTTTCCCTCTCGCCGGGCCAGGAGAATCCACAGCCCGAACAGGAACAGGGGGATGCCCAGGGCCTGGCTGGTGGACAGCGGCCCCAGGGAACCCCGGGGGTCGGCCCGGAAAAACTCCACCGCGAACCGCACGGCCGGGTAGAGGACGAGGTACAGGCCGAACACCTGCCCGCTCCCCCGCAGCCGTTTCCGGGCCACCCCGTAGAGCACCGCGAAGACCACCAGGTTCCCCAGGGCGCTGTAGAGCTGGGTCGGATGGAGCGGGACGTTGAGGGGGGCCAGGCCCCGCGGGTCCGAGAACGTGACCGCCCAGGGCAGGCTGCACTCTTTCCCGTAACAGCACCCCGCGAAGAAGCACCCGATCCGGCCGATGGCGTGGCCCAGGGCGAGCCCCGGCGCGATCGCGTCGGCCGTGGCCCACACCGGAAGCCCGTAGTGGCGCACGTAGGCCAGCGCAGCCAGGGCCGCCACCACGAACCCTCCGTAGAACACGAGCCCGCCCTTCCAGATCTCGAACACCTTGAGGGGATGGCGGACAAAGTACTCCCATTCCACGAGCACGTAGAACAACCGTGAGCCCACCAGGGCGGCCACCAGGGCCACAAGCCCCAGGTCCTGGATCCGCTTGGGATCGATCCCCAGGCGCCGTGCCTCCCGGCTCGCCACCCACAGGGCCGCGAAGAAACCCAGGGCGATGAACAGCCCGTACGTGTATACGGTCAGCCGGCCGAACTGGAACAGTATGGGATGCATGGGTCCGTCCGTGTGGGGGCGGCGCTACCTCGCCGTCGGATCCCGCCCCTTTCGGTGCGCAAACCACTCCTCCACGAGGAGCATGGCCACCCCCACGGTGATGGCCGAGTCGGCCAGGTTGAACGCAGGCCAGTGGTACTGGCGCCAGAACACGTCCAGAAAGTCCACCACCTCGCCCCACCTCAATCGGTCGATCAGGTTGCCCACGGCGCCCCCGGCCACCAGCCCGAGGGCACCCAGGGTCCACCGCCGTCGGGTGTCCAGGCGCGCCACGGCCACGCCGATGGCCACCAGGGCCACTGCGGTGATCCCCACGAAGAACACCTGTCGGAAGCCGTGGTCCCGGCCGGCGAACAGGCCGAACGCCGCACCCGGGTTCCGCACGTAGGTGAGGTGGAAGAACCCCTCGATCACGGGCCGGCTCTCGTACAGGCGGAACGCGTGCTGGACCCAGGCCTTGACCGCCTGGTCCACGAGCGCCACCAGCCCCGCGAGTCCCCCGACGAGGAAGAACCTTCGTCTCACCCGGCCGCCTCGGCCAAGTGGGCCACGCACCGGGCACAGGCGTCCGGGTGCTCGGTGCTCTGGCCCACGGTGGGCGAGTAGTTCCAGCACCGCTGGCACTTGCGGCCCTCGGCGCGCACCACCTCCACACCCACGCCGGAAAGGTCCGGGTCGGTGGCCCCTGCGGGACCGTCCGGCACGAGG
Organism: uncultured Thermodesulfobacteriota bacterium; assembly: GCA_964491375.1. Classification (GTDB taxonomy): domain Bacteria; phylum Desulfobacterota; class Deferrisomatia; order Deferrisomatales; family Deferrisomataceae; genus CAZBGL01. The sequence continues at coordinate 6,194 of CAZBGL010000006.1, forward strand.
TCCACCTGGCTCACGATGAACAGGAACGGCAGGTCGGACGCGTAGGGCCCCAGGAACGCCTCCCAGCGGTTGTCCACGTGCAGGATCACCTTGGCGTCCAGGGAATGGCCGATGAGCTTCCGAACCCGAGCCGCCTCGGCCGTTCGGGTGACCAGGCTCCTGAGCCTGCGGAGCCGCTCCCACCGGTCGGCCAGTTCGTCGTCCAGGGCGCTGGGATCCACCTCCGGGAAGAGTTCCAGGTGCACGCTGTCCGAGGTCCCGGGCAGGTGCTGCCACACCTCGTCGGCCGTGAACGCCAGCACCGGGGCCATGAGCCGGGTCATCTTGTGGAGGATCTCGTACAGCGCCGTCTGGGCGGCCCGCCGGCCGGCGCTGCGGGCGGGGAACGTGTACAGCCGATCCTTGAGGATGTCCAGGTAGAAGGCCGACAGGTCCACCACGCAGAAGCCGTGGATCCGGTGGAAGATCACGTGGAACTCGTACTCCTCGTAGGCCCGGAGGCACCGCTCCACCAGGCGGTTCAGCCGGTCCAGGGCGTATCGGTCGATCTCCCACAACTCGCTCCGGGGCACGGCGTCCCGCTCCGGGTCGAAGTCCGAGAGGTTGCCCAGCAGGAACCGGCAGGTGTTCCGGATCCGGCGGTACGCCTCCACCAGGCGCTGGAGGATCTCCCGGGATATCCGGATGTCGTCCCGGTAGTCCTCGGCCGCCACCCACAGCCGCAGGATCTCCGCCCCGTACCTCTGGATCACCTCGTCGGGGCTGATCACGTTGCCCAGGCTCTTGGACATCTTGCGGCCCTGGCCGTCCACCACGAACCCGTGGGTGAGCACGGCCCGGTAGGGGGCCCGGCCCCGGGTGCCCACCGAGGCGAGAAGGCTCGAATGGAACCACCCCCGATGCTGGTCCGAACCTTCGAGATAGAGGTCGGCCGGGCTGTCCAGCTCGGGACGCTTCTCGCACACCGCAGCGAACGACACCCCGGAATCGAACCAAACGTCCAGGATGTCCTCTTCTTTGACCAGGTTCGTGCCCCCGCACGAGGGGCATGCCGCCCCCTCGGGCAGGAAGTCCGCAAGCGGCCGCTCAAACCAGGCGTCCGCCCCTTCCGTCTCGAAGACCCGGGCTGCCCGCTCGGCCAACTCGGGATCCAGGTACACCCCCCCGCAGTCGGCACAGTGGGCCGCCACGATGGGCACCCCCCAGGCCCTCTGGCGCGAGATGCACCAGTCGGGACGGTCGCGCACCATGTTGTAGATGCGGTCCCGGCCCCAGCGGGGAATCCACCGGACCCGGTCGATCTCGGCCAGCGCCTTCTCGCGCAGGCCCGTGTCGTCCATGGAGATGAACCACTGCTTGGTGGAACGGAAGATCACCGGCTGCTTGCAGCGCCAGCAGTGGGGGTACGAATGGGTCAGCCGGCCCTCGGCCAGCAGGGCCCCGGCCTCCCGGAGGGCATCGTTCACCCGGGGGTTGGCCTCGAACACCCCCATGCCGGCGAACCGCCCCACCTCCTCGGTGAACCGGCCCCGGTCGTCCACGGGCGCATAGGGCTGGAGCCCGTATCGCAGGCCCACCTCGTAGTCCTCCTGACCGTGTCCGGGCGCGGTGTGCACGCAGCCGGTGCCCGCATCGAGGGTGACGTGGTCGGCCAGCACCACGACGCTGTCCCGCTCGTACAGGGGGTGGCGGAACGCCTTCCGTTCCAGGGCCCGCGGGTCCACGGGGACGAGCTCGTCCCACGCCTCGACCCCCGCGGCCTCCATGACCACCGGGGCGAGCCGCCGGGCCAGGATCCACACCCGACCCGACCCGGCCGGGGCCTCGTAGGCCGCGTATTCAAACTCCGGATTCAAGGCCACGGCCAGGTTGGCCGGTATGGTCCAGGGCGTGGTGGTCCAGATCACGATGCCCACGTCCTTGCCCGCAAGCTCCGGATGGATCTCGGCCGGGTCCCCCCCGTAGGGGAACCGCACGTAGATGCTGGGGCTCGTCCGGTCGTGGTACTCCACCTCGGCCTCGGCGAGGGCGGTGCGGCACGATACGCACCAGTACACGGGCTTCTGACCCAGGTAGACCGCGCCCGTGGCCACGAACCGGCCGAACTCCCGGGCGATCTGGGCCTCGTAGTCGTAGCTCATGGTGAGGTACGGATCGTCCCACAGCCCGAACACGCCCAGGCGCTTGAACTCGTCGCGCTGGACGCCCACGAACTTCTCTGCGTAGGCCCGGCAGCGCCGGCGGATCTCGGCCTTGGACAGGTCCTCCCGCTCGGCGCCCAGTTCCTTGTCCACCTGGTGTTCGATGGGCAGCCCGTGGCAGTCCCAGCCCGGCACGTACGGGCTGTGGTAGCCCGCCATGGTTCGGCTCTTGACGATGATGTCCTTGAGGATCTTGTTCACCGCGTGCCCCATGTGGATGTGGCCGTTGGCGTACGGCGGGCCGTCGTGGAGCACGAACATGGGCCGGCCCGCGGTGCGTTCCAGGATGCGCCGGTACAGGTTCGCGCGCTCCCACCGCTCCAGGATCTCGGGCTCGCGCTTGGCGAGGTTCGCCTTCATGGGAAAGGCGGTGCGGGGAAGGTTGAGCGTCTCCTTGTAGTCCATCCACGTCCTCCCTGCGGAACCGCCGGAGTTTTCCGGCGAAAGAAACGCCTTACCTTAGCAAACCCGCCCCCTGAGTCAAGATCGCCCGTCCTCGGCCGGCCGGAGCCGCCGGATCGCCTCCCCGTAGTCGTCCGAGCCGAACACGTACGACCCGGCCACGAGCACGTCGGCCCCGGCCTCCCAGCACAGGGAGGCGGTTTCTCGGTTGATCCCGCCGTCCACCTCGACGAGCAGGTCCGGTTTCCGGCCCTGGGCCATCCGGCGCAGTTCCCGGATCTTGGACAAGGCCAGATCCAGGAACGCCTGCCCCCCGAAGCCCGGGTTCACGCTCATCACCAGCACCAGGTCCACCGCCTCCAGCACCGGCTCCACCGCGCACACCGGCGTGGACGGGTTCAGGCTCACGCCCGCGCGCTTGCCCAGGGAACGGATCTGCTGGAGGTTGCGGTGGAGGTGCGGGCAGGCCTCGGCGTGCACCGTGATCACGTCGGCCCCGGCTTCCGCGAAGGCGGGCACGTACCGCTCCGGTTCCACGATCATGAGGTGTACGTCCAGGGGTCTCTCCGTGGCCCGGCGGATCGCCCGCACCACGGCCGGCCCGATGGTGATGTTGGGCACGAACCGCCCGTCCATCACGTCCACGTGGATCCAGTCCGCACCGGCGAGGGTCACGGCCCGCACCTCGTCCGCGAGGCGGCCGAAGTCGGCCGAGAGCACGCTGGGGGCTATGAGGGGCATGTCGCTTCCTCCGTCCGGGATACCGGTTCCTCTGGGGAACGCGCCTCACCAGCGGGCGGCCAGCACCAACCGGCCGTCCACCTCCAGGGAGACCCGATCGCCCGGCTGGGCCGCCACCGCGAACCGCACCACCGTACCCCGCCGAACCCAGTCGTCGAGCAGCACCCACGACCTGCCGGCGCTGCGCCACACCACGGTCACGCGGGAGCGGCCGAAGCCGAGGGGAACCCGGTGGTGGAGGTAGAGCACCTTGGCCCGGGCCAGGTCCGGCACCGTACCGGCCACGGTCAGGGACACGGCGGCACCCGCCTCCACCGGGAACCCGGGCAGCGGGTCCTGGGCCACCACCCGCCCGGCCAGGGCCGGATCCAGGAGCTCCACCTCCTCGATCCGGTCCACCCGGAGCCCCAGGCGGTCCAGCCGCTCCAGGGCCTCGGGGAGCGGGAGCCCCTCGAACCGCGGCGTGCGGTAGCGCACCGGTTTCGGCCCCCGGCTCACCGCCAGGGGAACCTCCGCGCCCCGGGCCAGGGGCCGGCCGGGCTCTGCTCCCTGGGCCACGACCCGCCCTTCGGGCCCCATCCGGACCCGGGCCGCGATCCGACCCACAAGCCCCGCCTCCTCCAGGCGAATCCGGGCGTCCTCCAGGGAGAGGCCCCGAAGGTCCGGCACCGGGTGGCGCTCCGGCCCCCGGGAGAGCACCACCCCCACCCCCCTTCCGGCCTTGACCCGGGCCCCGGGCCGGGGATGCTGGGACACGACGTGGTTTTCGGGCACGGCGTCGGAGTAGACGAAGTCCCGCACCTCCAAGTCGAGTCCCGCCCCCTGGAGCCGGTCCAGGGCCTCGCCGAGGGACAGGCCCCGAAGGTCCGGCACCTCCACCACGGGGGTGCGTTCCACGAGCAGCGCCACGGCCAGATAGGCCCCCAGGCCGGCTGCCGCGACCGCCAGCACGGCATACACCGCACCCAGGGCCATCCGCCTCACGGCGCGCTCCTCCGCCTCAGCCGGGCCGCGAAGAAGCCGTCCAGGGCCGCCGCCCCCTCGCCGAGGGACTCCGGGTAGGTGCGCAGGAGGCCCTCTCGGTCCAGAAGCCCCCCCCAGGCCACCGGGCCCTCGGGCGGGGGCTCGGGCTGGAACTCGGGATGCCGGCCGAGAAAATGCCGCACCACGTCTTCGTTCTCGGCCCGCAACGTGGTGCAGGTGGCGTACACCAGGACCCCGCCCGGCCGCACCAGGCCCGCCACTCCCTCCAACAGGGCCTCCTGGAGGCTGGGGAGCCCGGCGATCGCGTCCGGCCCGCGCCTCCACTTGGCCTCGGGGGTGCGTGAGAGGATCCCCAGGCCCGAGCACGGCGCGTCCACGAGCACCGCGTCGAACGGTCCCCTCAGGGGCGGGCGACGGGCGTCCCCGACCAGGGCCGACACGTTGGGCGCCACGCACCGGGCCGCCAACCGGGCCACCTCCCGGGCCCGGGGCGGGTGCACGTCCAGCGCGGCGACCCGGGCGTCCGAACCGGCGAGCATCACCAAGTGAGTCGCCTTGAGACCCGGGCCCGCGCACGCGTCCAGGATTCTCCATCCCCGCTCGGGCGCCAGGTAGTGGGCGATCAACTGGGAGGCCTGATCCTGCACCACGGCCAGGCCCTCGCGGACCAGGGGGAGCCGCCGGGGGTCCCCCCGCGACTCCACCCGGACGGCCTCGGGCACGTGCCGGCCGGGCTCGGCTCGGATGCGCGCGTCCCGGAGCACCCGGATGGCCTCCTCCCGGGTGATGCGGCGGGTGTCCACCCGGAGCCACAGTTCGGGCACCCGGCTCGACGCCCGGCACAGGGCCTCGGCCCCTGACGGACCATGCTCCCGGATCCAGCGTTCAACCAGCCACTCGGGGCAGCCGAAAAGAAGGGCGAACCGCGCCGGGAGCGCCTCGGGCAGGGGAAGGTCGGGACCGCTGCGCGCCACGCGGCGGAGCACCGCGTTCGCGAACCCGGCGGCATGCCCCAGGCCCCTCCGCCGGGCCTCCTCCACGGCCCTGTCGACGGCCGCGTGTTCGGGGACCCGGTCCAGGAAGAGTATCTGGTAGGCGCCCACCCTTAGGATCTGGAGCAGGAGCGGGTGGATCCGCTCCAGGGGCCTTCGGCTCGCCCGCTGGAGATGGGCGTCCAGACGGATGCGCCACCGGAGCACACCGTACACCAGATGGCCCACCAGCGCGCGCTCCCGGGCGGGCATGCGGGGGTGGCGCGCAAGGGCGGCGTGGAGGGCCGCGTCGGCGTACGCCTCCCTGCGCTCCAGCGTCTCCAGGATCGAAACCGCCAGGGAACGGGCGTCCGGGAATGGTTTCACGGAAGGACTCCGGGGCGCGTCACTATACTGCCGGGTCCGGGGGAAGTCAAAGAGCGGATCCGGGCCACGGTTCCGGAACCCGGTCCCGGGTGATAGACTGCCGGCGTTTTCCCCACGGCCGGGACGGAGAGGCGGACGCCATGCGCATGGAAATGGGCTACAAGTTCATCTTCGGCTTCATCCTGGTGGTGGCCTCGGTGGTGCTGGTGCCGTACGTGGTGGGCGGCCTGGATCTTCCGCCGTGGGCCCGCAGCATCATCCCACCCCTTGCGGCCATTGCCGTGGGCCTGGCCATGGGGAGCGCCTTTGCCCGGGGGCTCACGCGCAAGGTGGGGGTGTTGCGGGGCACCACCCGCCGGATCGCAGAGGGTGACCTGCGGGAAGCCGTGGAACTGGGAACCAGCTGGCTTTCCGACGAACTGGACGACCTGGCCGAGTCCGTCAACCGCATGCTCTCCAACTTGCGGCAGATGGTGGCCCAGATCCTCCGCACCTCCACCGAGGTGGCGGCCGCGGCCCAGAGCCTGTCCGCCACGGCCGAGGAGATCAACGCCTCCAGCGAGGAGATCTCGGTGACCACCGAGGAGGTGGCCAAGGGCGTGGCGGAACAGCGGAGCGAGGTGGAACGGGTGGTCCGGCAGATCCACCAACTCGAGGAGGGACTCCGCCGGATCGAGGAGACCTGCCGGCAGGCCGCGGCCGCGGCCAGGGAGGCCGAGGAACGGGCCCAGGCGGGGAGCCGCACGGCCCGGGAAGGCTTCGCCCGGCTCGAGTCGGTGCTGGAGGACCTGGAGCGCTCGGCCGGGGCCGCGGTGGCGTTCTCCGAACAGATCCGCCAGGTCCAGCGGTTTGCCGACGTGATCACCAATCTGAGCCGACAGACCAACCTGCTGGCCCTGAACGCGGCGATCGAGGCCTCCAAGGCCGGGGAGGAGGGCAAGGGGTTTGCCGTGGTGGCCAGCGAGATCCGCAAGCTGGCCGACAGCGCCGAGAAGAGCGCGGACCAGATCACGGCCCTGCTGCGGCAGTTGGACGAGCGAGGCCGTGAGGTGCGCTCGGTGCTGGAGGCCTCCCAGGCCCAGGTTTCCGAGGGACGCCAAGGGCTCGACCGGGCCGCGGCCGTGCTCGACGAGATCACCGGGCTCGTTGCGGAAAACGCCCGCCGCGTCACGGAGATCCTGGAGCTGACCGGGGAGCAGGCCCGAGGGGGCAGGGAGATCGTCCGGTTCGCCGACCGGGTGGCCGCGGTGGCCGAGACGAACGCGGCCGCCACCCACGAGGTCTCCACCACGGTGGAGCACCAGACCGCGGCCATGGAGGACATGGCCCAAGCGGCCATGCGCCTGAGCCGGATGGCCGAGGACCTGAACCGCCGGGTGGCGCGGTTCCAGGTGCCCGACGAAGGACAGGACGAGGGGGCGGCCGCATGAGCCCGGAGGGGTCCTACCTCGTGGTGGAGGTGGACGGCGAGCGGTTCGGCCTGGACACGGGCCGGATCCTGACGGTGACGGAGTACCGGCAGCCCGAGCCCATACCCGGCCGGCCGGCACCGTTCCTGGGGGCCCTGAACCACCGGGGCGAGCTCCTGCCCGTGGTGCACCTGGCATCGGTTCTGGGACGGCGAGCCCGGCTGGATCCGCTCCGCTCGGTGGTCGTGGTGGTGGGATGGGAGGACGGCCTCCTGGGGATCCTGGTGGAGCGCACCCACGGGCTTCTCACGCCGCTGGCCCGCGTGCGCACGGCCCAGGTGCTGGGCCGGTGGGACGGGCCGTTCCTGGAACGGACCCTCGAGGCCGAGGGCCACCGGATCCACGTGCTGGACCTGGACGCCCTGCTCGCCCACGTGGCCGAGAGGGTGGCATGAGCCGGGGGCGCGTGCTCGTGGTGGACGATGCGGCGTTCATGCGCCGCCGGATCCGGGACGTCCTGGAAGGGGCGGGCTACGAGGTGGTGGGCGAGGCGGCCGATGGGGAGGAGGCGCTGGCCCTGTACGAGAGCGCGCGGCCCGACGTGGTCACCCTGGACCTGGTGATGCCCCACCGGGACGGGCTGGACACCCTGCGGGAACTGAGGCGCCGCGACCCGGCCGCCCGTGTGGTGGTGTGCTCGTCCCTCAGCGATGAGGCGTCCATCCTGGAAGCCATCCGCCTGGGCGCCCGGGACTACCTGGTCAAGCCCGTGGCGGAGGAACGCCTCCTGGAGGCGGTGGACAAGGCGCGGCGATGAACCGCGACATGGAGCGCTACCGGCAGCTTTTCCTGGACGAGAGCCTCCGGCACCTTCAGGCCGTGGAGGAGCGGATGGTGTCCGAGGAGGCGGTGTCCCCCCAGGACCTGGACGCGGTGTTCCGGGAGATCCACAGCCTGAAGGGCATGGCCGCCTCCATGGGGTTCGATGCCATGGCGGAGCTGGCCCACCGGCTCGAGGACACCCTGGATCGGTGGAGGGCCCGGGCGGAGGGCCTGTCGGACCCCGAAAGGGACCTGTGCCTGCGGGTGTGCGACCGGCTGGGGGAGATGCGCGAGGACATCGCCTCGGGGGGCACCGGCGACCTGGACTGGTCGGACCTGGCCGGCGAGCTGGAGGGCGGCCCGGACCGGGAGGGCACGCCAGGGAACGGGCTCCGGGTCCGGATCCGGCTCGCGGACAACTGCGCCTCGGCCACGGCGCGGGCTTACCTGATCCTCCAGCGGTTCCGGGAGCTGGACCCTGACCTGGAGTCCGCGCCGCCGGAGGAGGAGATCCTGGCCGGGACGGTTCCCCAAAGCCTGGAGCTGGTGCTCCGGGGCGTGGATCGGGCGGACGTGGAGGCCGTGTACGGGAGCCTCACCGAGGTGGCCGGCCTGGAGTTCCCGGACCCCGGTCCAGGAGCGGCCCACGGTGCGGAGGGGCCGGAGGAGCCCCCCCCCGAAACCGTGCACGAGCCCCGGGACGTGGGCCCGGAGGAGGAGCCCCCTGGGCCCCGGGTGCGGCTTCCGGACACGGTCCAGGTGCCGGTGGAGGTGCTGGACGCTTTCGTGGACCTGCTGGGGGAGCTCACCATCGCGCGCTCCCACATCGAGGAGACCGCCCGACGCCTGGGATCCGACGTGCTCTTCGAACAGGTGGACCGCCTGGGCCGGATCGTGCGTTCGCTCCACGGCCGGGTCATGTCCCTGCGGATGCTCCCGTTCGGGCTCGTCGTGGGGGGGCTGAGGCGGCTCGTGCGCGACCAGGCCGCCCGGCTCGGCAAGGAGGTGGAGTTCCGGGTGCAGGGCGAGGAGATCGGCCTGGACAAGTCCATCCTCCTCCAAGTGTCGGATCCCCTGGTGCACCTGGTGCGCAACGCCATCGACCACGGCATCGAACCCCCCCCCGAGAGGCAGCAGCGGGGCAAGCCCGTGCGGGCCCGGATCGAACTGGTGGCCGAGCGGGTCCGGAACCGGGTGGGGGTGCGGGTGCGGGACGACGGCCGGGGCATCGATGTGGAGGCCGTGCGACGTCGGGCCGTCGAGCTGGGGTTCGTGGGCGAGGAGGAGAGCCGCCGGCTGAGCCCGGCCGAGATCTTCGCCTTCCTGTTCCGCCCCGGGTTCACCACCCGCTCGGACGTGACCGAGCTGTCCGGCCGGGGGGTGGGCCTGGACGCCGTGAAGGCCCGGGTCGAGGCGATGGGCGGCACGGTGGAACTGTCGTCCTCGCCCGGAGAGGGCACCGAGGTGCGGCTCGACCTTCCCCTTTCCGTGGCGATCCTGCCGGTGCTCCTCGTGCAGGTGGGTCGGCACGCGCTGGCCCTGCCCACGGCCAGCATCGAGCGCACCGTGGAGGCCCGCTCCCGGGACGTGCGCTCCACCGAAGAGGGCCTGGTGCTCCTCACCGAGCGGGGCCAGGTGCCCGTGCTGGGCCTGGGTCAGGTGGTGCGTTTCCGGGGCGAGCGGCGCTTCCGTCGGCTCCCCCTGGTGCTCACCCGGACCGGCCGGGGCGTGGTGGCCCTGGGGGTGGACCGGTTCCTCCGGGAGGAGGACCTGTTCATCAAGCCCCTCAGGGGTCCCCTGAGGAGCTTGAAAGGGGTGGCCGGCTACTCGATCCTGGGCGACGGGCGGCTCGTGTTCCTGCTGGATCCCCCCACGCTCCTGCCCCCCGAATAGGCGGGCTATCCGCCGGAGCCCTCGGCCGGCCTCTCCTCGCCGGGCTCCACGGCCTTGAACACCCGGATCTCCCGGACGAAGGGATACCGTCGCAGGGCCCGGATCAGGCGGTTCAGGTTCCGGTCGCTGCCGGGCCGGAACCGGGCCGAGAGCACCTCGTCCCCGCTGGGCAGGCGGATCTGCTCGATGTCGAGCCCCAGATCCTTGAACGGGGCGAGCACAGAGTACAGCACGCCGGGGCCGTCCTGGAGGCGCAGGACGAGCTCGATGGGGCCGGGATCCCGGAGGTCACCCCGGCGGCCCCGCTCCCAGGCCAGGGGGAAAACCCCGGCGGAGGGCAGGCGGGGGCAGTCGGACCGGTGCACCATGAGCCGGCCGGCCTCGGGCACCCCCCGGATCTCGTCCCCTTCCACCGGCGCGCACACCGGGCAGAACCGGATGTGCGGATCGTCGAACACGTACCGGCGCACCCGGCGCAGGGCCGACCCCACCCCCCGCCTCCGGAACAGGGTCCGGCCCCTGCGCCGCCCCTCCGCCCCCAGGATCGCGTCGATGTTCTCTTCGCCCAGGCACACCCGGCGGTAGAGCTCGGTCGTGGACACGTTGCCCATGGCCCGGGCGCGCTCCTCGGCCAGGCGCTCCGCCTCGGCCGCCCCGATCCCCCGGGCCGCGGCCGCGTCCAGGAGCCACTGCCGGCCCGTGGCCGCGGCCCGCTCGGCCTCCCGCCGCCTCAGGTAGCGCCGCAGCGCCGCCAGGGCCTTCCGGCTGTGGGCCCACCCCAGATACCGGTCGTCGGCCAGCGGCTCGGCCGCCGGCACGATCTCCACCCGGTCCCCCGGACGGAGCACGGTGTCCAGCGGCACCTCCTCGTCGTTGACCCGGGCGGCCCGGGCCCGAAGGCCCAACTGCTCGTGCACGGCAAAGGCGTAGTCCAGGGCGGTGGCCCCCTCTTCCAGGCTGAACACGTCTCCCTTGGGGCTCGTCACCTGGATCGAGTCGGGCCGATGGAACCGCAGGAAGTCCTGGATGTCCATGTCCTCGTTCTGGAGGAACTCCCGCAGATCCTCCAGGTACTCCAGGTTGAACTCCGGGCTCGTGATGTCCATGGACAGCAGCCCGAGCCGGTTGAACCGGTCGGCAGAGGAGCTGGTGATGTAGAAACTCAGGATGCGCCCCTGGTAGGACACTCGGGTCTCCAGCGCCCGGTACCCGTTCTTGCGCGGGGTGCTCACCGTATCGGTGAACGCGCGAGGAAGCGCGCGGAACGCCAGGTGAACCCGGCCGAGGGCCCGGTAGGCGTCCTCCAGGGTGGCCGTGATGATGCGCACGGTGAACAGGTTTTCCGAGACCGGAATCGCACCGGGACGAAACCGGTTCCACCGGAGCTCGATCCGCGTCTGGAGATCGCCCGGGAACACCTCGGCCAGCTTGGTCCGGAGCTCCTCCAGGGGCCGCGCCCACCCCCGGCGCAGGTCCTCCTGGGCCTCGCGGAACGCCTCGTACTCGGCCGGATAGAGGATGGGCCCGATGAGATCGGTCAGGCGCTCCGCCAGGTCCATCATGCACAGGCGCCGGCAGATGTTCGCGTACATCTCGGCGCTCTCGCGGGCGATGCGCACCTGCTTCTCCCGGTGGAACACGTGGAGGCTCTGCAGGTTGTCCAGCCGGTCGGCCAGCTTCACCAGCAACACCCGGATGTCCTGGAGCACGTAGCGGAAGAGCTTCTGGTAGGTCAGGACCCGGCTGTCCTTGATCTTGGTGAGGGCGGCCACGAGCCCCGCGGCCTCGGGGAACTCCTTCCGGAGCTCCTCGTAGGTGTAGGGGGTGTCCTCCAGGGTGTCGTGCAGCAGCGCGGCCTCCACCGACGGCCAGTCCACGATGCGGCCGTACCGGCTCACCTCCATGGCGGTGCGCACCGGATGCCAGATGTACTCCTCCCCGCTCTTGCGGCGCTGGCCGGCGTGGAGCTGCTGGGCGCGCCCCAGGGCCCGGTCCAGGCGCTCGGCCAGTTCCCCCACCTCCGACTCGTTCAGTTCGTGGTGCAGGATGTACTGGGTGAGGATCTGTTCCTTCTCTCGGGCGAAACGGTCCTGCAAGACCTCACTCCTCGTTCGGGAAACGCCGGGGCTGCCCCCTTTCACACCTACCAGGCCCCGGGGCGGCCGCAACCCGTCCGGCCAGTTCCCGAGCGGCCTGGAGCGCGGTGCGGCCCGACCGGATGCCCCGGGTCATGGCCCATCGCAGGGCCTCCTCGCGCCATCCCGGGGGCGGATCGGCCCCCAGGGCGGCCGCGTGTCTCTCCACGGCCTCCAAATAGGTCTCCTGGTCGAAGGGACGGAACCCCAGGGAAAGGCCGAACCGGTCGGCCAGGCTCACGGTCTGGGCCACGGCCTCCTCGGGATGGATCTCCCGGTCGTCCGGGAACCGCTCGGGAACCAGGTGCCGCCGGTTGGACGTGGCCACCACCAGCGTGTTCTCCGGCCGGGCGCGGAGCCCCCCCTCCAGGAGCACCTTGAGCTCCCGGTACGCCGGGTCGTCCTCCCGGAAGGACAGGTCGTCCAAGTAGAGGATCCACCTCCGTGCATCCCCCTCCACCGCCTCCAGGATCCAGGGGATCTCCGGGATCCGCGGTTCCGGGATCTCCACCACGGCCAGATCCCCCTGGGGGAACACCCGGAAAAGGGTGCGCACGAGGCAGGACTTGCCCATGCCCCGTTCCCCCCAGAGCAGCACGTCGTGGGCGGGGAGTCCCCCGAGGAACCGTCCCACGTTGCGGTAGAACGCCTCTTTCTGGCGGTCCACCCCGACCAGCATCTCCGGGTCCTCCTCGGCCACGCGCCGCACCGGTACGAACCGGCCCTCCCACACGAACGCCCTTCCCCCGGGAGGGGGGCCGGAGCCGTCGGGTCGCCCCGCCAGCGCAACGAGGAGTTCCACGAGCCGCTCTGCCGCCTCCCGCGTCGTCATCCGCCTCGCCTCGCCCGCTCGAACCGGCGCAGCTGTGCCTCGTAGTACGCCCGGTTCTTGGGATTCTTGGCCAGGGCCGCCCGGGCGGCCCGCACCGCGCCCTCCACGTCGTGCACCCGGAACCGGGCCTCGGCCAGGGTGTCCAGAATGTGGGCCGAGGGCCGCAGTCCGGCCGCCATCTCGGCCAGGGCCAAGGCCCGCTCCGGGCGATACAGGCCCGGGTCCTTTGCGGTCACGTACAACCAGGCCAGGTTGTTCAGCACCTCGGGGTTCTCGGGCTCCAGCCGGAGGGCCTCCCGGTAGGCCGCCTCGGCGCCCCTCTCGTCCCCGTTCTCGTAGCGGAGGTTGCCCAGCAGGAACCAGGCGGTGCCGTCCCCGGGGTGGGTGCGCACCCGGTGCAGGAGCCCCCGTTCGGCCACGAAGCGATTGATTTCCCGGTCCAGGGGGCCGGTGTGCACGGCCACGGCCAGGGCCGCCACGGCCAGCACCCCCGTGCCGGTCAGAACCATGAGGCGGCGCACGTAACGGTGGTGGCGGACGATGTGCACCGGGTTCCGGGCCGCCGCCACGAGGAACGCCACCCGTTCGGCGATGGAACCGTGGTGCCAACTCGGCAGGTCCCGGATGTCCCCCGAGTACCGGGCCACCCGCTCGAGGGCGGACACCAGGGGGGCCACCCGGCCCACGGCCTCGAGGGCGTGGACGTCGGCCTGCCGCTCGAACGCCCGGCTGATGCGGCCGAACAAGAGCCGAAAGTACACCAGGAGCATGGCCACCAGCCCCGCCGTGGTGGCCACCGACACCAGCAGATCCGCCCGGGGGCGTCGCAGCGCCCGGGGATCGGCGATGCCCCACCCCACGAGCACCGCCTCCACCCCCCGGAAGAACACCGCCACCAGGGCCACGTACCCCACGAAGAAGAACAGGTAGAACCACAGGTGGCGGTAGCGCACGTGGCCGGCCTCGTGGGCCACCACGCCCTCGATCTCGTCGGGAGGGAGCAGCTCGGTCAGGGCCGGGGTGATCAGCAGGTACCGGTACCGGGGCACGAGCCCCACGATACCGGCCGTGAGCACCCGGCCCTCCAGGAGGGGCCACAGCAGGATCTCCCGCACCCGCAGGCCCAGGCGGCCGCACAGGGCCTCGATGCGCTCCCTCAGGGGGCCCGGCGGCAGGGGTTCGCACCCCCACATGGCCTTGACGATCGTCGGCAGGAACACCCCCACCAGCACCAGGAACGCCGGCGCGTACAGGAGCTGGAGCAGCGGGTTCGCCTCCAGGGCCGCGTACCCGGCGGGCCAGACCCAGCGGAGCGCGTCGGACAGGGCCATGAGCGCCAGCCAGGGGGTGAGCACGGGCAGTTCCATGCGGGCGTGGGTCCACACGAACCGCACCCGCCCCCCGCGGCCGCCCAGGAGGACCCCCTGCAGCGGGTAGGCCTCCCACCACAGCACCGCCAGCAGGAACACGAACGGGAGGATCCCGGCCGCGCTGCTCAGGACCTCGGACCGGCCGGCCACCGGCTCCACCACCAGGTCCATGTACCGGGTGGCGTAGCACACGGCCGCGAACGGCACGAGCATCACCGCCTGGTACGTCTGGATCAGGGCGGGGAACTGGGTCCGGAGGAACTCGGCCTCCCGGGCGTCGTGCAGGGCCCGGTCCATGAGCCGCCGGAACCGCCAACGCAAGGCGACCCACGCCACGGCCGGGTACAACACGAGGTGGAGCACCTCGGAGGCCCCCCACGAGGCCGTCCCCGACCGGGGCGCCAGGGCCTGAATGGCGATGGCTACCAGAAAGACGAGAACGTTTCCGTACATGGCAGGGACATTCTACTCCAAACGCCCGCCCGCTTCCGAAACCGGGGCATTCCCGCCCCGGGCCCACATCCCCCGGCCGGCCCGCCGCGCTTCCCGTTCCAGGGCCAGGAAACGGCTCTTCCCCGGGTACTCGAAGAACCGGATCGCCTCGGCGAGCCCGGCCCGGAGGAGCTCCTCCGAGAGGTTCACCGGGGAGGGGCGGCCCGGGAGGTGAAGCCAGAGGAACCCCAGGACCCGGCCGTGGGCATCCCTCCGGTCCCCGGCGATCTCCAGGTCCACCCGGCGGGCCGAACGCACCAGCCGCTCGGTGAACCGGCGGGCCGCCCGGGCAAAGGGCTCCGGGGGCCTGCCGTTCCGGCCGATCTCCGGCGTGTCCACCCCCAGGATCCGCACGTGCACGTTCCGGCCGGCCAGACGCACCACCACGGTGTCGCCGTCGATCACGTACACCACCGGCACCGGAACCCGATCCCCGCCCGGGACCCGGCACGCCACGGCGAGCAGGAGTCCCAGGAGGACCCACACCCGGCTTGTGAGCCCCCGGCGGGCTGGAGGATAATCTCCCGGCACCTCCATCCTCCTCACGAGGAGCACGGCGACATGCGCCAGATCACGATCGACGGAGTGACCCTTCAACTTGCGCGGCCGGCCCACCTGGATCTCCCCTGGGTGGGCCGGGAGGATCTCGTCCGCCAGGTGCTTGCCGCCTGGATGGTGCTGGACGAACGGGATCGGCCCATGACCCCGCGGCTCGTGGGCCGGCCCGGGGTCGGGAAGACGACCCTGGCGTTCGCCGCGGCACGCAGGCTCGGCCGGGAAGTGTACCTGTTCCAGGCCACCATGGACACCCGGCCCGAGGACCTGGTGGTGAGCCCGGTGGTGGGCCCCGAAGGAAAGATCCAGTACGTGGCCAGCGCACTCGTCACCGCGGCGATCCTGGGAGGGGTGTGCGTGCTCGACGAAGGGAACCGCATGAGCGAGAAGAGCTGGGCCTCGCTCGCCCCCCTCCTGGACGACCGGCGGTACGTGGAATCGGTGCTCACCGGTCTTCAGATCCCGGCCCACCCGGATTTCCGGCTGGCCGTGACCATGAACGAAGACGCCTCCACCTACGAGATCCCCGAGTACATCCACACCCGCCTCCAGCCCCAGATCCACGTGGACTTCCCCGAGGCCGACGAGGAGCTGGCGATCCTGCGCGAGAACCTCCCGTTCGCCCCGGAGGATCTGCTGCGGTACGTCGTGGGGTTCCTCCAGGCGGCCCACCGGGCCGACGAGCCCTATTCCGTGCGCGACGGGATCAACGTGGCCCGGTACGCCCTGAAGCTGGCCCGGTCCTCCGGGGATGACCCGGTCGCCTGGGTTCCCCGGGCGCTGGAGCGGGTGATCGGCGAGGACGCGCTCGCGTACCTCAGGTTCACGGAGACGTGAAGGGAGGGGGCGAGGAGATCTCACCAGCCCCGGGCCAAGGCGATGCCAACCGAGTCCACGGCGCACGACCTTCTCCTCGAACGGTGGCGCGCCCCCGGAGGGGGCGAGGTGGCGGCCCTGCCGGTACTCCACGGCCGGGTCGAGTTCGCCGAGGCCGTGCGCGCCGCCTTCCGGAGGGTGGAGCCCACGGCCGTGGCCGTGGAACTGCCGCCCACCCTACGGCCGGCCGTGCTGCGCGCCCTGGAGCGGCTGCCCCGGGTCTCGGTGGTGGTGTACGAGACCGCCGACGGGGAAACCGTATACTGGCCGGTGGAACCGGCCGACCCGTTCGTGGAGGCCCTGCGGTTGGCCCGGGAAGCGGGCCTCCGGATCGTGTTCGCGGACGCGGACATCGACCGCGCCCCGGAGCGCGCCGAGCCCCTTCCCGACCCCTACGCCGCGCTTCGCATCGGCCATCGGGCCTATGCAGAGGCGTGCCTACGGCTCCACCCCTTCCCGGCCGGTCACGAAGACCTGAGGCGGGAGCAGGCCATGGCCGCGGCCCTGGCCCGCGCGGCCGGGCCGGGCGAGCGGGTGCTCTTCGTGTGCGGGATGGCCCACCTGGAGCGGGTGGGTCGGATGCTCCCGGGGCCCCATGCCGAGCCCCTGGCCCGGATCCGGCGCGAAGGGGTGCAGGTGCTCCACCTGGAACCCGAAAGCTTTGCCGAGGTGGGCAGCGAGATCCCCTTCGTGCAGGCCGTGTACGAACTCCGGCGCGCCGGCCCGGTGGAAGCGCCCGACCTCGCCCGCTCCACGGTGCGCCGCCGGGTGGGCGCGCTCGAGATCCTGACCGGCCAGGCCCGCTGGGACGCGGCCCGGGCCCTGGACGATGCGGTGCGCTGGGCGGCCGCGCGCAACGGCCCGCCCGGTGCCCCCCTGGACCGGCAACGGTGCCTTTACCACCTGGTGCGGCTGGCCGGTCGGCATTATGCGCAGGAGACGGGCGACCGGATCGAGCCCTGGCAGGTGCGGGTCCTGTTCCGGTTCCTGCGCAACTGGAGCCTCCTGGAGGGGCGGCTCTTGCCCGACCTGTACCAGATCCTCGAGGCCGCCCGCGGCGTGGCCGACGACAACTTCGCCTACGCGGTCTGGCGGCTTGCGGCCCACACCCCCTGGCAGGCCCGAGCCGAGGACGCCCCCCGGGTCTCGATCTCGGCCGAGGAACTGCGCATGGGATCGCGCCGGATCCGGATCCGGCGCAGGCTCTCCCGCACCAAGCGCCGGGTCCTCCGGGTTCCCCTCCGGCGAAAGGGCGAAGAGCGGCCGGGCGAGTGGCTGGAAGGTTTCGACGACCAGGGCATCTGCTCCTATCCCCCCGAGGACGAGGTCATCGAGGCGTTCGGGCGGTGGCTCCAGCAGAAGGCCGGGCGGGTGCTCTCGGAGGAGGCCGCCCGGAGCGAGCCGTTCCAGGGATCGCTCCTGGACGGGATCGACATCCGCGAGACCCTTCGGCACCTGCCCGAGGGCCGGATCTACGTGAAGGCGTTCCGCAGGGTCCCGGGCGGGGTGGGAAGCGTGGTGGTGATCTTCGACGAGGATCCCCGCCTCGAGCGCTACCCGTTCACCATGACGTGGCTGGGGGAGCACGAGCAGGAGTCGGACATGGCCTTCTATTCCACCCATCCCCTGGACCACGTGGTGGGCCCGGGCATCTGCCGGTGCGAGGACGGGGGGTTCCTGCTCTCCTACCCGCCGCTGAGGATGGCCGACGTGTGGACCGACCCGGACTACGCCTGGACCCGCACGCCGGCCGAGCGGCTGCTCGCCGCAGGGATCGACTACTCCGAGGACCGCTTCGTGGTGTACTGCGCGAGCCGTCCCCCCCGGGGATTCCTCAAGCAGTACGCTTCCTGGATGGACCGCCGCATCGTGTACATCCCCATCGGCTCACTGAGCCCCCAGCGGCTCAAGAAGCTCCGGGTGGTGCACATCCTGTGGGGCAAGGACAAGCGAAAGATCGCGGCGGACTACATCTGGTGAGCCCTGCCCCCGCCCCCTCAAAAACCCCTCAAGCCCCCCCCGGGGCGGGCCGATACAGGGGCTGAACGAGGAGGTGGGCGGGAGGAGACGCGGGTCGGCACGGAGGCCTGTCCCTTCCTACCCGCCCGGGCGGGAAGGACACGGAGGTCCGCCCCTCCCTCCCTTTTTCCGCCCGGCCGGATGCTCGCCGGAGAGACGATGCACGCGGCGGCCCTGGGGCCGCCGCTCTTGTCTTCGCGCTTCGGGAAAAGCGCATCGGTTCCGGCCGGGGAGCCGCCCGCTTTCCGCTGTCACGACTTGTGACACCCCCCGCACTCGTAGGGGGCCCGTTTCCCCTGGGTGCGGTTCACCTGGGCGTGACAGCCCCGGCAAAGCCCGTGGAAGGCCTTGAACAGCGAGGGGATCTTGTCCCGGCCCAGCTTCTTGCGCAGGGCGTCGTATCGCCGGTCGTAGTCCCGGGCCCGGGTGGAGAGGTGACAGTCGTGGCACAGCCCCCCGTGGCGCAGATCCATGTGGCACCCCTTGCAGCTCACCCGCCCTGAGGGCACGGGGGTCACGTTGTGGTGGCAACGGTCGCACGGCACCCCGTACTGCTCGACATGGGCACGGTGGCGCAGGGTCACCACGCCCCGCCGCGCCCGGGGCAGGCGGATCTCCGGACTCAGGGCCCACGCGGCCGTGGCCGTGAAGACGGCCGCCGCGACCAGGGCCTTCCAGCGCACGCCCATCTAGCTCCTCCCTCCCAGGGCCCGTCGCCGGGGCGTCACCAAAGGATCAGTTCGTCCAGCCCCCGTTTCGGCACATGGTGCACGCCGTCCGCGTCACGCCAGTACCGGATGTCCCCGTCGGGCGGCAGGTCCTCGATCACCACGGTCTCGGCCGGTTTGCCCAGGGCGATCACCAGACGGATCAGGAGGTGTTCGGGGATCCCCAGGGCCTCGCGGAGCCGCTCCCGCTGGACCGCCCCGATCATGCAGCCGCCCAGGCCCCGCTCCACCGCACCCAGCAGGATCGTCTGGGCCGCGATACCGTCGTCGCACCACCAGTCCTTGGTGATCCGGGTGTCCACCAGGAGGACGACGTAGGCCGTGGGCCGCTCCCCGGGCGCAGGGCCGGGCCAGTCGGTGAGATAGGCGGCCCACGCCAGGCAGGGGAAGATCTTGTCGTTGGTTTCGGGATCGTTCGCCAGGATGTACTTGAGGGGCTGGCGGTTGGCCGCCGAGGCCGTGTGCCGGGCCAGGTCCACCAGTTCCACCAGGGTCTCCCGGGAGATCCGGTGGGACTCGTCGAACCGGCGGTAACTGCGGTTTCGGAGCACCAGATCGCGGAGGCTCGTCATGGGTCCTTCTCCCGACTCCCAACCGATGAGGGGCTGCGGGCTCGCGAGGCGAACGCCTGGGACGGCGCACGGCCGAGGTCCCCACGGGGCCGATCGTGCGCCGAAAGCCATGCGGGCGCGGCCCTCGTCACCACCGCCGAGGACCGTTTCCCCCGACGGTTCCGGCCCCGTGGCCCCGAACGCCTTCATGCGGCCCGGGCCGAGCGAGCCCGCAGCGTCCACGCCACCACATAGTGCGCCCCCGAGACCACGGTGGTGGCCAGCGTGGCGCCGAACGCGGCCGGGAGCCAGGGTTCCAGCGGCGCGCCCGCGCCATGGAGCACCACCAGGAGCACGGTGACCAACTGCACGGCCGTGTTGGCCTTGCTCAGGAACGTGGGCCGGATCTCCAGGCTGCCGGTCACGGCCCGGTACGCGAGGGCGCCAGCCAGGATCACCCCGTCCCGGCCCACCACCGCCAGGGCGAGCCACGGCGGGAACCGGCCCAGGGAGGCCAACACGAGCACGCTGCCCACGATGAGCAGCTTGTCCGCCAAGGGGTCCAGCATCGCCCCCAGCCGCGACTCCAGGTGCCACCGGCGAGCCAGGTGGCCGTCGAGCGCGTCGGTCAGGGCCGCCACGGCCCCTACCCCCAAGGCCGAAGCGTACCGCTCAACGGCCAGGAGCGACAGAAGGACCGGAACCAGGGCGATGCGCGCCCCGGTGAGCAGGTTGGGCACGTGCCGCACGATCATGGGCAAGGCAACCCCCGGGACCGCCCGGCGGCGGCCGGTTCAGGTCCGGTACGGGGTGGGGTCGGGGACCCCGGCTTCGGCAAACCCCTTCTTCCGAAGAAGGCAACTGTCACAACGGCCGCACGCCCGCCCCTGAGGGTCCGGATCGTAACAGGACAGGGTCAGGGCATAGTCCACGCCCAACTCCGCGCCCCTGCGGATGATCTGGGCCTTGGTCATCCGCAGGAGCGGGGCATGAATCCGGAACCGCCGGCCTTCCGCTCCGGCCTTGGTGCCCAGGTTCGCCACCCGCTCGAACGCCTCCAGGAACTCGGGACGGCAGTCCGGATAGCCGGAATAGTCCAGCGCGTTCGCCCCGATGAACAGATCCGCGGCACCCAGCACCTCGGCCCAGGCGAGCCCGAACGAGAGGAAGATCGTGTTCCGGGCGGGCACGTAGGTGACCGGAATCTCCCGGCCGATCTCCTCCACGGAGCCGGGGTGGGGGACGTCGATGTCGTCCGTGAGGGCGGATCCTCCGAAGGCCCGAAGGTCCAGACGCACCAGCTTGTGATCCACAGCCCCCAGGGCCCCGCCACCCGGCGGGCGGCCTCGAGCTCGGGCGCGTGGCGCTGCCCGTAGTCGAAGCTCAGGGCGTGGCACGCAAAGCCCTCGGCCCGGGCCACGGCCAGGCACGTGGCCGAGTCCAGCCCGCCGCTCAGGAGCACCACGGCCTTTCTCATGTCCCGCATGCCCCCCACCGGGTGCGGATCCGGTCCACCGCCTCCTCCACGTTCTCCCGGTCGCCGAAGGCGGACAGCCGGAAGTACCCCTCGCCGCTGGGGCCGAACCCGCTGCCCGGCGTGCCCACCACGTGGCACTCCTCGAGCAGCCGGTCGAAAAAGTCCCAACTGGAGAGGCCCTCGGGGGTCCTGAGCCAGATGTACGGGGCGTTGACCCCACCGTAGCACGCGATGCCGGCCGCAGCCAGCCCTTCGCGGATGATCCGGGCGTTCTCCATGTAGTAGGCGATCACCTCCCGGACCTGCGCCCACCCTTCGTCAGTGTACACGGCCGCGGCCGCCCGCTGGACCGGGTAGCTCACCCCGTTGAACTTGGTGGACTGGCGGCGGTGCCACAATCGGTTCAGGGAGACGCGCCCGCCGTCCGGGGTTCTGGCCTCCAAGGCCTCGGGGACCACGGCGAACGCGCACCGCACGCCGGTGAACCCGGCGGTCTTGGAGAAACTGCGGAACTCGATGGCGCACCGGACAGCCCCGGGGATCTCGTAGATGGAACGCGGGATCCCGGGCTCGGTGATGAACGCCTCGTAGGCCGCATCGAACAGGATCACGGCCTCGTGCTCCAGGGCGTAGTCCACCCAGCGGCGAAGCTGCTCCCGTGTGGCCACCGCACCCGTGGGGTTGTTCGGGAAGCACAGGTAGATCAGGCCCACGGGTTCCGGGGGCGGGTCCGGGACGAACCCGTTCTCCTCGGTGCAGGGCAGGTACACGAGCCCCTGGTAGTAGCCCCGTTCGTCTGCCGGACCGGTGCGTCCCGCCATGACATTGGTGTCGTTGTACACCGGGTACACCGGGTCGCAGATGGCCACCCGGTTTTCCAGCGCGAAGATGTCCAGAATGTTGGCGGTGTCGCACTTGGAGCCGTCGGACACGAAGATCTCCGACGGCTCGAGCGCCACGCCCAGGGGCCGGTACACCCTTTCCCGGATCGTCTCGATCAGGAAGTCGTAGCCCTGCTCCGGACCGTACCCCCGGAAGGTCTCCGGCCGGGCCATCTCCTCTACGGCCCGATGGAACGCCTCCACCACCGCGGGCACCAGGGGCCGGGTCACATCGCCGATTCCGAGCCGGATCACCCGGGCGTCGGGGTGGGCCTCGGTGAAGGCCCGGACGCGCCGCGCGATCTCCGGAAAGAGGTAGCCCGCCTTGAGTTTGAGGTAGTGAGCGTTTGCCAGCGCCACGGTCCATCCTTTCGCGTCTCTTCGGTCCGCAGTGGAAGATCTTCTGGTAACAGAGCGCCGGTGGGGGCGTCAAGGCGGAGCTCCCACACCGGGCCGAGAAAACACGACAAGTTGAGCACCTAAAGAAACCGAGGATCGAGCCGATAACGCAAGCACCGGTTCGGATTCCGCCGGCCACACGGTGCGGGGACGAGGAAACGCCCTTACGGCGGCACGCATTGCGCATCGAACCCTGTTTCGTTTGGGCATGGACCCAGGGGACGCCCCTGACGTTGACCCGGACCCCCAGCACAGGGAGGACATCAGGGATGAAAATCGCGGGGAAGATGACGTTGCTAACTGTGGCGGGCGTGATCGTCCTGGGCGCGGTCACGGCCGTGACCAACACCTTGGCCCTCCGCAAGGCCGGCGAGGCCGAGATGGCCAAGATCCGTGAAACCCTGATGGCGGACAAGAAAGAGAAGCTCCAGGATCTGGTGCAGAACATCATCACCATGATGGAGCGGGCCTACCGGGATGCGCGCGACCCGGAGAAGGCCGCGGAACTGTACCGGGACTCCCTCCAGCACCTGGTGGACGTGGCCTACAACGCGATCCGGGCGGCCTACGAGACCCCGGGGCTCACCGAGGAGGAGCGAAAGGAACGAGCCAAGGAACTCGTGAAGGCCCTCCGCTACGGCGAGAAGGGGTACTTCTGGATCAACGACACCACCCCCGCCATGATCATGCACCCCATCAAGCCGCAGCTCGACGGGAAAGACCTTTCGAACTTCAAGGACCCCAACGGAAAGAAACTGTTCGTGGAGTTCGTGAAGGTATGCCGGGAAAAGGGCCAGGGGTTCGTGGACTACCTGTGGCCCAAGCCCGGCTACGAAGAACCCGTACCCAAGCTGAGCTTCGTCAAGCTGTTCGAGCCGTGGGGTTGGATCGTGGGCACCGGCGTGTACCTGGAGACCGCCGAGAGTCGAGCCCAGGAGCAGGTGCTCCGTGCCATCGGCGACATGCGGTATGGGCCCCAGGGCAAGGACTACTTCTGGGTCAACAACGTGGACGGGGTCATGGTCATGCACCCCATCAAACCCAGCCTCAACCACAAGAACCTGCTGGATCTTAAAGACAAGAAGGGGACCCCCTTCTTCCGTCAATTCGTAGAAGTGTGCCGGAAGGAGGGGCAAGGGTTCGTCCGCTACTACTGGCCCAAGCCCGGGTTCGACGAGCCCGTGGCCAAGCTGAGCTTCGTCAAGCTGTTCGAGCCGTGGGGTTGGATCGTGGGCACCGGAGTGTACCTGGACGACGTGGAAGCCGAGCTCGCGGTGCTCCAGAAGAAGGTCGGGGACCGGGTCCGCCGGCAGGTGGCCAGCCAACTCGCCGCCGTGGTGGCGGTGACCCTGCTGGTGGCCTTGGTGACCGTGGTCATCGCACTCCGCATCTCCCGGCCCATCGTGTCGGTCACCCGTATGCTCAACGACATCGCCCAGGGCGAGGCCGATCTCACCCGGAACCTCGAGGTGGCCACCCGGGACGAACTGGGTGAGATGGCCGAGGCGTTCAACCGGTTCCGGGGCAACATCGCCGGGTTGGTGGGCCAGGTGAAGGAGGCGAGCCTGGAGCTGGCCTCGATGGCCGAAGAGCTGTCGGCCACCACGGCGCAGATGGCCTCCAGCAACGAGGAGGTCTCCTCCCAGGCCGTGGCCGTGGCCTCGGCCGCCGAGCAGATGAGTTCCACCGTCCAGGACGTGGCCCGCAACGCCTCCGGGGCCAGCGAGGGCGCCGAGCAGGCCCTGCAGGCCGCCTCCGAGGGGGCGGGCATCATCTCGGCGGCGGCCGAGGCCATGCACGAGGTGGCCAAGGTGGTGGAGGAAGCCGGCAACACCGTGGGGGCGCTGGGCAAGCGGTCCGAGGAGATATCGGTGGTGGTGGAGGTGATCGAGGACATCGCGGACCAGACGAACCTGCTGGCGCTGAACGCGGCGATCGAGGCGGCGCGGGCAGGGGAGCACGGGCGGGGTTTTGCGGTGGTGGCGGACGAGGTGCGCAAGCTGGCGGAGAAGACGGTGAAGGCGACCCAGGAGATAGCGGGGACGATCGAGGCGATCCAGGGGGAGGCGCGGGCGGCGGTGGCGTCGATGGCGGCGGGGGGAGAACAGGTGGAGCGGGTGCAGGCGTTGGCGCGTCGGGCGGGGGAGGCAGTCCGCTCGATCGAGGGGCGCACGCGGGAGTCTGCGGAGCGGATTCGGCAGATTGCGGTGGCCACGGAGGAGCTGTCGGCGACGATCCGGGAGGTGGCGGGCAGCACGGAGCAGATTGCGAAGGGGCTGGAACAGAATAGCGAGGCGGCGAGCGAGCTGTTGCGCACGACGGACAGCCTGGCCACCCAGGCCGAGACCCTCAAGGGCCGCGTGGAGCGGTTCCGGACCGCCTGAAGTCCCCACCTCGCCCCGACGGGGCGCACCGGCCGCGTCCGGCGGAAACACCGCCGGGCGCGGCCGTTTCTTTTTGGCGGTTGCCACCCAGCCGCCCTGCGGGGGCAGACTTCTGCCCGCGAATTCGTGGGCCGAAGGCCCGGCGCCGGATCCGGATTCCTACGGAAGAACGTTCTGGAGCGGGTGGAGGGCGGCCATCCGGGCGAATGGGGTCGCTTACCGAAGTCGAAGGCGCCCCGGGCCCCCGAAACCGGCCGGGACCGGGCAGGAGTGGCCGCCCGGCCCGCACCCGTGGTACCTTCGCCGCCATGGCGAAAGCGGAGCGCGTGTTCGAGTGCCAGCAGTGTGGCGCCCAGGCCCTCAAGTGGCTCGGGCGGTGTCCAGACTGCGGGGCGTGGGGGAGCCTGGCCGAGGTGCGGCGGGCCCCCTCGCCCACCGAGGGCGCGGATCGACGGGCCGGCCCCCCCGGCCGCCCCCTTCCCCTGGCGAAAGTGGAGGTGGGGGGAGAGATCCGGTGGCCTTCGGGATTGGAAGAACTGGACCGGGTGCTCGGCGGAGGGATCGTCGCAGGGGCAGCGGTGCTCGTGGGAGGGGACCCGGGCATCGGGAAGTCGACCCTTCTCCTCCAGATGCTCCAGCATCAGGCCCGGCAGGGCCGCACGGTCCTCTACGTGACCGGGGAAGAGTCCGCGGCACAGATCCGCATGCGGGCCGAGCGGTTGGGCGGCGCGCCCGAGCGTCTGTGGGTGCTCAGCGAGACCCGGCTCGACCGGGTGCTCGAAGCGCTCGGCACGGTGAACCCGGACGTCGCCGTGGTGGACAGCGTCCAGACCCTGCACGCTTCCGAACTGGGGAGCGCCCCGGGCACGGTGAGCCAGGTCCGGGAGGTGTCGGGCCGGCTGGTGGTCTGGACGAAACCCCGGGGAATCCCCCTGTTCCTGGTGGGGCACGTGACCAAGGAGGGCGCCATCGCCGGCCCGCGGCTCCTCGAGCACATGGTGGACACCGTGCTGTATTTCGAGGGGGACCGGGGCCAGCCGTACCGGATCCTGCGGGCGGTGAAGAACCGTTTTGGCTCGACCAACGAAGTAGGCGTGTTCGAGATGGCGGACCGGGGACTCCTCGGCGTGGCCGACCCGTCTGCGCTCTTCCTGGCGGAGCGGCCAGAGGGCGCACCCGGATCGGCCGTGGTGCCGTGCCTGGAGGGCACGAGGACCCTTCTGGTGGAGATCCAGGCGCTGGTCGTGCCGGCCACGTTCGCCACCCCCCAACGCACCACCTCGGGCATTGATCGCAGCCGCATCCAGATCCTGGCGGCCCTCTTGGAGCGTCGCCTGGGCATTCCCCTGTCGACCCACGACATCTTCGTGAACGTGGCCGGCGGGATCCGGGTGGCCGAACCCGCCGCGGACCTGGGCCTGGTGGCCGCGGTCCTCTCGGCGTTCCGCAGCCGTCCACTGCCCTCCGACGCCGTGTTCTTCGGGGAGGTGGGGCTGGCCGGCGAGATCCGAAGCGTCTCTCGGCCGGACGCCCGTCTCGCAGAGGCCCGCAAGCTGGGCTTCCGGCGGGCCTATGCGCCCCAGGCCACGGCCCAGCGCCTGGACGGGCCCGGGGGACTGGAGGTCACGGGGGTGGCGAGTCTCCAAGAGCTCCAGGAGCGGGTGGTGTGAGGCGGGGGCGAACAAAGCCCTTGACCGGTGCCCGGCTTCCGTCTATATAGTGGGGTCCTCACGGGCGATTAGCTCAGCGGGAGAGCACTGGCCTCACATGCCAGGGGTCGCAGGTTCGATCCCTGCATCGCCCACCAGTTCACCAGAGGGACCCATGGCCGCGTGCCGGGGTCCCTCTTTTCGTTCCCGTCCGCGAAAGGGGGCGGGGTCGGCGGGCTGCCGGATCCCGGACGAAAAGACCCCGAGGCCCTGCGCGCCGCGATCGATCGGAAGCGCCGAACGGCGCCACGCCATGGGTCGCAATCGAGGCGGCACAACGAAAAACGGGCGCCCGGCGTTCCGGGCGCCCGTCCTCGGCAGGTGGTAGCGGGGGCAGGACTTGAACCTGCAACCTTCGGGTTATGAGCCCGACGAGCTACCAAATTGCTCCACCCCGCGACAGCGCTTCCCATTATACGCACCGGGCGGGGCGTGTCAAGCCGAAGGGTCGTTTTGCTTGACGCCCGGGAGCAGCCATCCGTATGATCGATATTTCGCGTTCTTCCGGCCCGACCTCCCGGCGCACCGCACCCCAGACGAAACCCCATGGACACCGACGCACCCCCTCGCCGAGCCGGCGCCCGCCTCCAGGACCTGGTCCGCGCGATCCAGGGCGGCCCCGGCCCGGTCCGCGCCCAGGGACTGCGGGGATCGAGCCGGGCGTTCCTGCTCGCCCGGCTCCTGGAGGCCGCGCCGCGGCCGTACCTCGTGGTCACCCCGGACCTTTCGGAGGCCCGGCGGTTCGCGGCGGAGCTCGGGTTCTTCCTGGGCAGCGCGGCCGGCGCCCATCCCTCGGACGCGCCGGTGGCCGTGCTCCCGGGCTGGGACGTGTCGCCGTTCGAGGGCATCCCCCCGGTGCCCGAGGTGTCGGCCGCGCGCATCGCCGCCCTGGCCCGGGCCCGTTCGCAAGGGGTTTTCGTGCTGGTGGTTCCGGCCTCCGGGCTGTTCCTGCGCACGCTGCCCCCCGAAGCGCTGGCCCGGACCACCCTGCGCGTGGAACCCGGACGGGAACTCGACCGGGACGAGTTCGTGCGCGCGCTCCTTCGGGCGGGATACCGGCGGGTGGGCCAGGTCCAGGAACGGGGGGAGGTGAGCGTGCGGGGCGGCATCGTGGACGTGTTCCCGCCGTTCTACGCCCGGGGCGTGCGGATCGAACTGTTCGGAGACGAGGTCGGGTCGGTGCGCTGGTTCGACCCGGACACCCAGCGCTCCGTGGGCCGGGCCGACCGGGTGGAGATCCTGCCCGCCCGCGAGGCCGTGGCCGAGCCCGCCGCGGTGGAGGCGGCGGCTCGCAGGCTCCGGTTGCGGTGCCGGGCGCTGGGGCTGTCGCGCCAGGAGACCGGCCGGGTGCTCGAGGCGTTCCGCGAGGAGGGTGCCTCGGGTCTGCGGGACGCGTTCTTCCCGTACCTGTACGATCGGGCCGTGGCGCTCTGGGAACACCTGCCCTCCGAAACCGTGGTGGTGCGGGAGGGGGGCGAGGCGGTGGAGGCCCACGGCCGGGAGTTCCTGGAGGACATGGCCTCGGCCCACCGCCGGGCCGAGGACCGGGGGCAGGCCGTGCCCGAGTTCGAGGCGGTGCTCGCCCCCTACGGGGAGTGGGAGGCGTTCCGCAGGGCCCGGACCCTGCTCGACCTCACGGAACTCGAGGTGGAGGATCCGGCCGCGCGCACCCTGTCGTTCCGAACGCGCTCCAACGAGCACCTGGTGAGCGCGCTTCGCCGCAGGCGCGGGGAGCACCTGTTCCAGCCCCTGGCCGACGCGATCGCCTCGGCCCGCCGCCGGGGCGACCGGGTCTGGGTGGTGGCCCGTTCGCCCGGGGGGGCCAAGCGGCTGCGCGACCTCCTTGGGGGGTACGGCGTCCCCCTCCCGCCGGAGGAGCCGTTCCGGCCGGACGCCGAACCCGACGGCGCGGTGCACCTGGCCCTGGGCCCCCTGGAGCGGGGTTTCGCGTTTCCGGCCAAGGGCTTGTGGATCGTCACCGAGACCGAGGTCCTGGGCGAGAAGGTCCGGCGCCGCCCCCCCCGAAGGCCCCGGTTCCGGTCGAGCCTGGCGGATCTCAAACCCGGCGACCCCGTGGTCCACGTGGACTTCGGGGTGGGCGTCTACCGGGGGCTCGTGCACCTGGAGGCCGGGGGCGAGGAGGGGGACTACCTGCACCTGGAGTACGCGGGGGGCGACCGGCTGTACGTGCCGGTGACCCGGATCGGGCTGGTGCAGCGGTACAGCGCACCCGGCGAGGGGCCGCCGCGGCTCGACCGCCTGGGCGGAACGGCCTGGCAGAGGGCCCGGCAGAGGGCCCGGGAGGGCGTGGAGAAGCTCGCCCACGAACTGCTGGACCTGTACGCCCGCCGCCGGGTGGCCGAGCGCCCCCCCTACTCCCCCCCGGATCTGGCGTACCGGGAGTTCGAGGCCGCGTTCCCCTACGAGGAGACCCCCGACCAGATGGCCGCCATCGAGGCCGTCATGGAGGACCTGTCCGGCCCCCGTCCCATGGACCGGCTGGTGTGCGGCGACGTGGGCTACGGCAAGACCGAGGTGGCCCTGCGGGCCGCCTTCCGCGCCGTGCAGGACGGCCGGCAGGTGGCCGTGCTGGTGCCCACCACGGTGCTGGCGGCCCAGCACTTCCAGACCTTCCGGCGGCGGTTCGAGGGCTACCCGGTGATCGTGGAGGTGCTGTCGCGGTTCGTGCCGGCGGCCCGCCAGCGGGAGATCCTGAAACGGGTGGCCGAGGGCGCGGTGGACATCCTGGTGGGCACCCACCGCCTACTCCAGCGGGACGTGCGGTTCAAGGACCTGGGGCTCCTGGTGGTGGACGAGGAGCACCGGTTCGGCGTGGCCCAGAAAGAACGGCTCAAGAGGCTCCGCGCCCGCGTGGACGTGCTCACGCTCACGGCCACGCCGATCCCCCGGACCCTCCACATGGCCCTGTCGGGCGTGCGGGACCTGTCCACCATCGAGACCCCGCCGGCCGACCGGCTGGCCGTGCGCACGCGGGTGGCCCGCGCCGACGACGACCTGATCCGGGAGGCGATCCGGCGGGAACTGGCCCGGGGCGGCCAGGTGTTCTTCGTGCACAACCGGGTCCAGACCATCGGGAGGGTGGCCGACCGGGTGCGGGCCCTGGTGCCCGAGGCCCGGGTGGGCGTGGGGCACGGACAGATGAGGGAGTCGGAGCTGGAACGGGTCATGGAGGCGTTCGTATCCGGCGAGATCGACGTGCTCGTGTGCACGGCGATCATCGAGTCGGGCCTGGACATCCCCCGGGCCAACACGATCCTCATCGACCGGGCCGACCAGTTCGGCCTGGCCGACCTGTACCAGCTCCGGGGCCGGGTGGGGCGCTCCAACCTCCGGGCCTATGCCTACCTCCTGGTGCCGGCGGAGAGCGAGCTCACCCCCGAGGCCCGCAGGCGTCTCCAGGTGCTCCAGGAGTTCAGCGACCTGGGGGCGGGCTTCCGCGTGGCCACCCACGACCTAGAGATCCGGGGGGCCGGGGAGCTGCTGGGCAAGGCCCAGTCGGGCCACATCGCGGCCATCGGGTTCGACCTGTACTCGGAACTGCTGGAGGAGGCGGTTCGCCGCCTCCGGGGCGAGCCGGTGGAAAGGCCGCCCGAGCCCGAGATCCGGCTCCGGGTCCCGGCCCACTTCCCGGCGGACTACGTGCCGGACCCGGCCCAGCGTCTGGAGCTGTACGAGCGGCTCACCCGCGTGCGCGGGCCCGACGAGGTGGACGAGATCGGGTACGAGATCGTCGACCGTTTCGGTCCGCTGCCGGGCCCCGTGGAGAACCTGCTCGAGGTCATGAAGATCCGCTGCCGGCTGGTGGCGATGCGCGCCGTGGCCCTGGACTACACGGGCCGCTCCCTCGTGTTGGCCTTCGACGCGTCGCCCCGGGTGGACCCGGAGCGGATCCTCTCGCTCGTGCAAGAGGACCCGTCCGCCTACCGCGTCACCCCGGACCACCGCCTGGTCTGGAAGCTCGAGGCCCGAGCCCCGGACGAGGTCCTGGCCCGCGCCAGGGCCTTGTTGAACCGCCTGGGGTGATGTGCTAGCTTGCCACGTTTCCAAATCTCTTCCCCGGTCCGGATCGCAACGGAGGCCCGTTTCCGCCATGACCCGGCTGTTGTGCGCGCTGGTGTTCGTCCTGGTCTGGGCCCGGCCGGCTCCCGCCGTGGTGGTGGACGGCATCGCCGCGGTGGTGAACGGCCGGGTGATCACCCGGAGCGAGGTGGCCGCCCTGGCGGCGTTCAAGGAGCGCACGGGCCAGGCCACCGGGCCGTCGGAGGCCCGCCGGAGCGCTCTGGAAGACCTCATCGAGCGGGCCCTGGTGCAGGCCGAGGCCGAGCGCCTGGGCGTGCGGGTCACCGACGAGGATGTGGAGCGGGCGATCCGCGAGATCGGCCGGCGCAACGGGCTGGAACCCCAGGCGGTGGTCCGGGCCCTGGAGGCCCAGGGGGTGAGCTACGACGAGTACGTGGAGGAGCTGCGCGCCCAGATCCGGCGCATGAAGCTGGCCGGCCGGGTGCTGCGGTTGCGCATGGAGGTGGGCGACGAGGACCTCCGCGAATATTATTTGAAAAACGTGGCCTCGTTCCGGGAACCCGACGCGGTGCGCCTGTACCACCTCCAGACCGCGGAACGGGTCACGGCCGAGGCGGCCCGGCGGCGGGTCCTGGCCGGGGAGGACTTCCGGCAGGTGGCCCGGGAGGTCTCCACCGGCCCGGACGCCCGGGACGGCGGCGACATGGGGTTCGTGCCCCTCCAGAACCTGAGCCCGGCCGTGCGCCGGGCGGTGGAGGGGTTGGGGCCCGGCCGGGTTTCCGAGGTGGTGGAGATCCGCGGCGCGTACCACGTGTTCTACGTGGCCGAGCGCCGGAAGGGGCGGGTCCTCCCGTTCGAGGAGGTCCGGGACCGCATCCGTGAGCGCTACTTCGAGGACCGCCAGGAGGAGCTCTACAAGGCCTGGCTCGATTCCCTGCGGGAGAAGGCCCGGATCGAGATCAAGTGGGACGGGGCGGGGACCTGAGGTGTCCGGGCCCGCTCCCACGGCCAGCCGCCGGGTCCGCGTCGCACTGACCTGCGGGGAGCCGGCCGGTGTGGGCCCGGAGGTGGCGCTGAAGGCGCTGGCCGAAGGGGTCCCGGAGGCCGTGGAGCCGGTCCTGGTGGGGCACCGTGCCGCTTGGCAGCGGGCCGCCCGCCTG
The DNA here is from genome assembly GCA_964491375.1 of uncultured Thermodesulfobacteriota bacterium. Classification (GTDB taxonomy): domain Bacteria; phylum Desulfobacterota; class Deferrisomatia; order Deferrisomatales; family Deferrisomataceae; genus CAZBGL01. Next base: position 37,613 of record CAZBGL010000006.1, read on the forward strand.
CTCGGCATGGGCGATCCCGCGGGCCGGTGGTGTTTGGAGGATCCCGGACCCGCGGGTCCGGCGGACTGGGACTGGGGCCGGCCCACGGCTCGGTCCGCCGAGGCCGCGGCCCGCGCCGTGGAGGCCGCGGTGGCCATGGCCCTGGAGGGGCGGGTGGACGGGGTGGTGACCGCTCCGCTGACCAAGGTGGGCCTCCGGGCCGCCGGCCGCCCCTTTCCGGGCCACACCGAGATGCTCGGGGCCCTGTGCGGAGGGCGTCCCGTGATGATGCTCGCCGGGCCGCGGCTGCGGGTGGCCCTGGTGACCACGCACGTGCCGCTGGCCCGGGTGCCCGGTGCGGTGACCCGGGAGCGGGTGGAGGCCGTCATCCGCGTGGTCCACCGGGCCCTCCGGGAGGACTTCGGGATCCCCCAGCCCCGGATCGCCGTGGCCGGGCTCAATCCCCAC
>CAZBGL010000007.1:0-15712 GCA_964491375.1 uncultured Thermodesulfobacteriota bacterium
CGTATGCGACCTCGCCGCGGCAACCCGCCGCCCGGAAGCGCCCGGCGAGCACCCCCGGGTCGGGCCCCTGCCGCTCGGAAACCCCAGGGCCGCGGCGACTGTCGGAGCCGCGCCCGCGCCTCGCAGGGGCCCCTCCCGGATACGGCACCCACCGGGGCTCGTCCACCCGGCCGGGGGCTCGGATCCGCGCACGCGGTCGGAAGGCCCAACAGCCACGTCTCCCGAGCCCACCCAACGCGCACGCGAGCGGTACACCGGCCTCCGAGCACCCCCGCCGAGGCCGTGACCGCGAGCGGAGACGAGCCCCCGGGCGACTTCCCGCATGGCCCGCCAAGGATCGCGGGCCAAAGCCCGCTCCCACGGGGAACAGATGCCGCCGCCTACACCCGTGCCCGGACCCGGGGGGCGCGGCGACGCGAAGGCCGCGCCACCTGCGGTCGCCGCGGCCACCCTCCTTCCCCCCGGCATCACCTCACCCGCGGTCCGGTACCCGGTCCGCCAGCGGCACGGTGCCGCAGCGAAACAGGATGCCGGACGTCGCGGCCTCCGGGGCCGCGGCCCCCGGGTCCCTCGCTCTCTCGCCACGGCGCAACGGGCTTTTTTTTCGTCTCACGCAACGATCGCAACGATCGCAACGGGGCTCGTTCCAACGCCGCCAGGGGCCGGGGTATCAGGGGGCAGAGGTCAGACGACGGAGGACAGAACATGATCCTGTCCTTTGACTTCTGTCCTCTGATTCCTGAACGTGGCCCCAAGCAGAAACGGATCCCCGGCAACGGGATGCTAGAACGCTAGAAGGTTTTTGACCTTCGGCCCAGGTCGCGGCTGGAAAGCCGCTCCCAGATCGAGCCTTCCAGCGTTCTAGCTTTCTAGCCTTCCAGCCCCATTCAGCCTGCCGAGCCGGACCGCCGGCGAAGCAGTTCGTAACACACCACGGCACAGGCCGCCGCCACGTTGAGCGACCCCACGGCGCCGCGCATGGGCAGGGCCAGGGTCCGGTCGCACCGGGCCGCCACGTTGGGCCGCATCCCCCGGTGCTCCGAGCCCAGCACGAGCACGGCGGGAAAGCGCACCTCCGCTCCGAACAGGTTCTCGCCCCCGGCCGAGGTCCCGTAGACCCAGAACCCCCGCCCCCTCAGCGCGTCCAGGGCCCGGGCCAGGTTCACCACCCGGGCCACGGGCACGGACGCCACGGCGCCGGCCGAGGCCCGGACCGCCACCGGCCCGAGTCCGGCGGAGCGGTCCTTGGGGAGCACCACGCCGGCCGCACCCACGGCGTCCACCACCCGGAGCACGGCCCCCAGGTTCCTGGGATCCTGCACGCAGTCCAGGGCCACCACCAGGGGCAGCGCGCACGTATCCGCGCGGGCCGCCACCTCGTCCAGGTCCCTGTAGGACCACCCGCCCACCTCCAGGGCCACACCCTGGTGGCGCACCCCCCCGCTCCGGCGATCCAGTTCGGGGCGCGACACCTCCTCCACCGGCAGGGCGGCCTCGCGGGCCCGCCGGATGATCTCCCCTGGAACCCGAGCCCCCCGGGCCACGAGGAGCCGGAGGGCCCCCTCGGGCGCGTGCTCCAGGAACTCTTCCACCGCCCGCCGGCCGTATACCCACGGGCTCATGGATCGCCCGCGGCCTCCGCCGCCTCGCGCACCACGGCCTGGGCGGCCGCCTCCGGATCGGGCGCATCCCGGATGGGCCGGCCCACCACCAGGTCCGTGCTGCCGGCCCGGACGGCACCGGCCGGGGTGGCGATCCGGGCCTGGTCACCCCGGCCCGCCCCGGCGGGGCGCACCCCCGGGGTCACGATCCGGGCCCCCGGCCATAGGCGGCGCACGCCCGGTGCCTCCAGGGCCGAGGCCACCACGCCGGCGAGCCCCGCGGTCCGGCAGGCCCGGCACAGCCTCTCGACCGCTTCCGCAGGGGTTCCCCGGATCCCGACGCGCTCGAGGCCAGCCGCGTCGAGGCTCGTGAGCACCGTGACCCCCACGACGGCGGGCGGCGGGCGGGCCGCGCCGCGGGCCCCCCGGGCCGCGGCCTCGAGCCCCTCCGGGCCCGCCAGGGCGTGCACCGTGAGGAGGTCTGCGCCCAGGCGGGCCGCGGCCGCCGCGGCCCGCTCCATGGTGGCCGGGATGTCGTGCAGTTTGAGGTCCAGGAACACGGGCCATCCCAGGCCCTTGAGCTCCCGCACCAGTTCCGGCCCGGCCGACACGAAGAGCTCCAGGCCCACTTTGAGCCCGTACACCGTCCCCCGGAGGCGGCCGGCCCACGCCAGGGCCTCGTCCGCCGACGGCACATCCAGGGCGAACCACACCCGTGGCGCGGGGCTCATGCCGGGATCCGCTGTCTCTCCACCCAGTCGGCCGCCCACGCCGCCACCTCCTCCAGGGGCACCCGGTGCTCGGCCCGGCTGGCCCGCTCCCGGACCTCGGCCACGCCCTCTCTGAGCCCCCTCGGGCCCAGGGTGATCCGGAGCGGCACGCCGATCAGGTCGGCATCCTTGAACCGCACGCCGGGGCGCTCGTCGCGATCGTCCAGGAGCACATCCACCCCCCGGGCCTCCAGATCGGCCGCGATCCGGTCCGCCAGCTCCCGGGTGCGCTCGTCCTTCACCTGGATCGGCAGGATCAGGACCTCCCACGGCGCGATGGGCACGGGCCAGGTGATCCCGTCCTCGTCGTGGTTCTGCTCGATGGCCGCGGCCACGGTCCGGCCCACCCCGATGCCGTAGCATCCCATCACGAGCAGCCGCTCGCGGCCGTCACGGTCCAGATAGGTGGCGTTCATGGCCTCGGAGTACTTGGTGCCCAGCTTGAAGATGTGACCCACCTCGATCCCCCGCTTCACCGTCACCGGCTCCCCGCACCGGGGGCACGGGTCGCCGGCGCGGATCGTCCGCAGGTCCGCCCAGGCCGCCACGGAGAAGTCCCGGCCGGGCACCACGTTGCGCACGTGCCGGTCGGCCTGGTTGGCGCCGGCCACGTATCCGGCCCCGCCCCGGAGGGCATGGTCCACGTACACCGGCACGTCCAGGGCCACCGGGCCGGCGAACCCCACGGGCGCGCCCGTGACCCTGCGCACCGTCTCTTCGGAGGCCATCTCCACGGTGTTGGCTCCCACGGCGTTCTTGACCTTCACCGGGTTCACGTCGTGGTCGCCCCGCACACAGGCCGCCACCACGCCCTTGTCCGTCTCGAACAGGATCGTCTTGATGAGCGCATCCGCCCCCACACCCAGGAAGCCGGACACCTCCTCGATGGTGCGCCGGCCCGGGGTGTCCACGGCCTCGGGCGGCCCGGGCGGTGTGTCCGGCTCCACGGGCTCGGGGGGGCGCACCTCGGCCCGCTCCACGTTCGCCCCGTATCCGCACGCGGCGCACGCCGCCACCTCGTCCTCGCCGGACTCGGCCAGCACCATGAACTCGTGGGAGAAGCTGCCGCCGATGGCGCCCGTGTCCGCCTCCACCGCCACGAAGTCGAGCCCACACCGCCGGAAGATGCGGGTGTAGGCCTCGTACATCTTCCGGTAGCTCTCCTCCGCGCCCGCGTCGTCCGCATCGAACGAGTAGGCGTCCTTCATGATGAACTCCCGGGCTCGCATCACCCCGAAGCGGGGCCGGATCTCGTCGCGGAACTTGGTCTGGATCTGGTACAGGTTGATGGGGAGCTGACGGTACGACTGGATCTCGCGCCGCACCAGGTCGGTGATCACCTCCTCGTGGGTGGGGCCCAGGCAGCACTCCCGTTCGTTCCGGTCGCGGAACCGGAGCAGCTCCTTGCCGTAGAAGTCCCACCGGCCGGATTCCTTCCAGAGGTCCGCCGGCTGGACCGCGGGCAGGAGCACCTCCTGGGCGCCGGCCCGGTTCATCTCCTCCCGGATGATCGCTTCGACCTTGCGGATCACCCGGAGCCCCATGGGCAGGTACGAGTAGATCCCGGCCGCGAGCTTGCGGATCATGCCCGCCCGGAACATGAGCCGGTGGCTCACCACCTCGGCCTCGGCCGGGTCTTCACGAAGCGTGGGCAGGAAAAGCTCCGAATACCGCGTCATGGCTCCTTCCTTTCCCGCGAACAAGGACGAACCGATGTCGGCCGACGGATGACCGGTTACAGCCTTCCAGCTTCCCAACGTTCCAGCGTCCCAGCCCTCCCGTGCCCTTCGGGCCGGCTCGCGACGGGCAGGTCACCCTCGCGGCACGGGCTCTCCCCTTCCGGCCTCGTCAGGAGTCCGCGGCCTTCCGGTGGCGGCCCCCTCCCGGACCAAAGCCTCCACGGCCTCCACCAGGGCATCCACGATCTCCCCCTCGGCCACGCGGCGCACCACCTCGCCCCGGCGGAACAACAGGCCCGAACCCCGCCCGCACGCGATCCCCACGTCGGCCTCCCGGGCCTCGCCGGGCCCGTTCACCTCGCACCCCATCACGGCCACCGTGAGGCCGGCCTCCACGTGGGCCAGACGGCGCTCCACCTCGGTGGCCACGGCCACCAGGTCCACCCGGGTGCGCCCGCAGGTGGGGCACGAGACCAGGTCCACCCCGCGGCGCCGCAGGCCCAGGGCCCCCAGGATCCAGTACGCCACCCGCACCTCGTCCACGGGGTCGCCCGTGAGGCTCACCCGCACGGTATCCCCCAGCCCCAGCCAGAACAAGATTCCCAGGCCCACGGCGCTCTTGACCGCTCCCCGGAACGGGGTGCCCGCCTCGGTGATGCCCACGTGGAACGGGTAGTCGCACTGGTCGGCCAGCAGCCGATACGCCTCCACGGTCTCGGGAACCCGGGACCCCTTCAGGCTCACCTTGATTTCCCGGTAGCCCAGGTCCTCGAGGATCCGGATGTGTCCCAGGGCGCTCTCCACCAGCGCCCGGGAGGTGGGGCCTCCGTGGCGCCGCAGCAGGTCCCTTTCCAGGCTCCCAGCGTTCACCCCGATGCGGATCGGCACGGCCCGTTCCCGGGCGGCCCGCACCACCTCCTCGACCTTCCAGCGGGGTCCGATGTTCCCGGGATTGATCCGAAGGCCGTCCACGCCGGCCTCGAGCGCCGCCAGGGCCAGCCGGTGGTCGAAGTGGATGTCGGCGACCAGGGGCACCGGCGAGGCGGCCCGGATCGGCCCAAGGGCCCGGGCGGCTTCGGCATCGGGAACGGCCAGGCGCACGATCTCGCACCCTGCCGCGGCCAGGGCCCGTACCTGGGCCAGGGTGGCCTCCACGTCCCGGGTGTCGGTGTTCGCCATGGACTGGACCGCCACGGGCGCGTCCCCGCCCACCGTCACCGGCCCCACCTTCACGGCGCGCGCCCTCCGGCGCACCGGCCTCACCAGTGGCATCGGGTGCACACCTCGCGGGTGGGATCCCTGAGCCCCAGCTTCCGGGCCCGCTCGGGATCCTTCATGATGCGCCACGGGAAGTAATGGCTCCCCGGGCCGTGGCACGCCTCGCACTGGACGCCCCGCAGATCCGCGTCGGTGGTGTCGGCCCGGCGCGGAAGCCCGTACCCGGTGGTGTGGCACCGCAGGCATTCCGGATTGTCCCTTTGGTCCTCGGGCAGGTGCTCCCAGGCCTTGGCGTGGGCCGAGTCCTTCCACCCGTGGTACACCCGGAGCTTGGGATTGGGGCTGTTCCGGCCGTGGCACGGCTTGCACCACTTGGCCCCCAGGTACCGGAACACGGGCTTTCCGCCGGCCAGGGCCGGCCCGGCCGTCCACAGGCACACCGCGGCCACGACCGGAACGAGCCGCCTCACCGCTCGGTCTCCTCCCCCGGCGGGGGCTCGCGCAGGTAGGTGGCCGCCCCGTGGCAGCTCGGCCCGCAGGTGCCTCCCGTGCTGAACCGGATGAATCCCATGAGCTGCGGCTCCCGGTCCGGCCAGCGCACCCACTCCTGCACCAGGGCCGCCCGGTCCGAGGCGTGGACGTCGTGGCATCCCGAGCACGTCACGCCCCTCTCCCGGGCCACGTGGACCCGGTGGAGGTTGCGGTCGGCGTCCCGGAACCCGGTGCCCCGGTACGAAGAGTCGGCGTGGAGCGCCGGGTCGTGGCACCGGTCGCACAGCCGGTACGCGTCGGGCCGGTAGGGGGCGAACAGGCTCCGGGGGTAGGGCTCGCGCAGGCCGGGGCCCTTGAAGCGCGGATCGGGATGGGTGTAGTGGCAGGTGAGACACTTGCCGTCGCGGGCAGGCGGGTGCAGCGACACCCCCTCGCGCTTGTCCGCGTGGCACCGGCCGCAGTTGCGAGTGCGCTCCCCCTTGAGGAAACGGTACGTCTCGGAGGAGTGCACCTCGTGGCACGAGGTGCACACCGTGCCCCGGGCCACGTGGGCCGCGTCCACCGGGTGGCAGCCCAGGCACAGTTCGGGCACCCGCTCCACGAGCAGCGGCCGTTGGTCGCTGGAATGGACCCGGTGGCAGTCCGTGCACCGCCCTTCCCCCACGGGCTCGTGCACCACGTCCCGCGCGGCCACGTTCTCGTGGCACTCGTAGCACAACTGGGGTACCGGCGCCTGGAGGTTCGGCCCCACGGGCTGCCGGTGCATGGTGTGACACACGGTGCAGTCGTCGTCCGCCACCGGGGCGTGCAGCCACGTGCCCGAAAGGATCTGGCGGTGTCCCGCGGGCGGACCCGTCCCCGCCGTCACCGTGGCCGCCCAGGCCAGGCTCAGCGCCGCCGCGAGCCACCCCTTCAAAACATCCGCTCCTGCCCCCGGAACGCCCGCCCCAGGTGACGGTAGGCCATCTCCGAGGCCACGCGGCCCCGCGCGGTGCGCAGCAGGTAGCCCTGTTGGATCAGGTACGGCTCGTACACGTCCTCCAGGGTGTCCTTCTGCTCGCCCAGGGCCGCCGCCAGGCTCTCGATGCCCACGGGCCCGCCGTTGAAGCGGTCAATGATGGTGAGCAGGATCCGCCGGTCCATCCGGTCGAGCCCCGCCCGGTCCACGTCCAGGGCGGACAGGGCCTGGTCCGCCACCTCCCGGGTAATGGTACCGGCGTGGTGGATCTCCGCGAAGTCCCGTACGCGCCGGAGCAGCCGGTTGGCGATGCGCGGGGTGCCGCGGCTGCGCCGGGCGATCTCGGCCGCGCCGTCGCGGGTGACGGGCACGCCCAACACCCGGGCGGAGCGCAACACGATCTGCTCCAGCTCCTGCGGCGTGTAGAACTCCATCCGGCCGATCACGCCGAACCGATCCCGCAGGGGCGCGGTCAGGAGGCCCGAGCGGGTGGTGGCGCCGATCAGGGTGAAACGGGGCAGGTCGATCTTGATGGACCGCGCCGAGGGTCCCTGTCCGATCAGGATGTCGAGCTGAAAGTCCTCCATGGCCGGGTAGAGCACCTCCTCCACCACGGGGCTCAGCCGATGGATCTCGTCGATGAACAGCACATCCCCGTCCTTGAGGTTGGTCAGGATGGCGGCCAGGTCCCCGGGCCGTTCCAGGACCGGCCCCGACGTGGTCTCGATGCCCACGCCCATTTCCCGCGCGATGATGTAGGCCAGGGTGGTCTTGCCCAGCCCGGGGGGGCCGGCGAACAACACGTGGTCCAACGGCTCCCCGCGACGCCGCGCGGCCTCGATGAACACCCTCAGGTTCGCCCGCAGCCGCTCCTGCCCGATGTAGTCGTCGAGCCGGGTCGGCCGGATGCCGGCCACGGCGGCCCGGTCCTCGTCCCGCACATCGGGAGAGAGCAGCCGTTCGTCGGTCTGCATGCCACCTCAATAACGCGCCCGTTGAACCGTCTCCACGGGGGGCCGGGGCTCACCGCCGCGGTTTCAGCCCCCGCAGGGCCTCCCTCACGATCTCCTCCAGCCCCCGGGCGCCCCCGGCCTCGGCCTTGCGCACGGCCTCCGCCGCGACCCGGTGCGGATAGCCCAGGGCCTCCAGGGCGGCCACCGCGTCCCGGGCCGCGTCGGCCGGCGGAGGGGACACCCGGACGCCGGCGGGAGCGGTACTTCCCACCCGGTCCTTCAGCTCCAGCACGATCCGCTGGGCCAGCTTGCGCCCCACGCCTGGGACCACGGTCAACGAGGCGGCGTCCTCGGAGGACAGGGCCCGGCGCAGCTCGGCCGGGGAGATCCCGGACAGGATCCGCAACGCCAGCTTGGGCCCCACGCCGCTCACGGCCTGGAGCCACCGGAACAGCTCCTCTTCGTCGGCCGTGGAAAACCCGTAGAGCTGGATCTCGTCCTCGCGGACCACGGTGATGATGCGGAGCCGGCACGTTCCGTCCCCCGGCGGAAGCGCCGCATAGGTGCTCAGCGGGACCCGCACCCGGTAGCCCACCCCGCCGGTATCCACCACCACCTCGCCGGGGGCCACCCGTTCGACCCGTCCCTCCAGCCGGGCGATCATGGCCCCCCCCGGGCGGCCGCCTCGAGGGTCCGGGACGTGTGGAGGTGGCAGATCGCCACGGCCAGGGCATCGGCCGCATCCGGGGCCAGGCCCCCCCGGAGGCTCAGGAGGCGGCGCACCATCTCCTGCACCTGGTGTTTGCTCGCACGGCCGTAGCCCACCACCGCGTTCTTCACCTGCATGGGCGTGTACTCCACGACCGGCAGACCCGAATGCTCCGCCGCCAGGAGCACCGCCCCCCGGGCGTGTCCCAGGGTCAGGGCGGAACGGGCGTTCCGGGCGTGGAAGATCGTCTCCACGCTCACCTCGGAGGGTCCGTGTTCCCGGAAAATCGCCAGAAGCTCCCGGTAGATGCGGTCGAGGCGCGCCGCCAGCGGATCCTGGGAACGGGTCTGGACGACCCCGTGGGCGATCGCCACGAGGCGGTTCCCGTCCAGCGCCACGAGCCCGTATCCGGTGGCCCGCGTCCCGGGGTCCACCCCGGCCACGCAGCGCATCAGGCCCCGGCCATCCGTTCCATGTCCGCGGCGTCGATGTCGAAGTTCGCGTACACGTTCTGGACGTCGTCGTTGTCCTCGAGCATCTCCATGAGCCGCAGCATCCGCTCCGCGTCGGCCCCCTCCAGCCGCACCGTGTTCTTGGGGAGCATGGTCAGTTCGGCCGACTCCACGGGCAGGCCGGCTTCCTCCACGGCCCTTTTCACCGCGTCGTACTGGGCGGGCTCGGTCAGGATCTCCCACACGTCCCCGCCGTCGCGCACGTCCTCCGCGCCCGCCTCGACGGCCACCTCCATCACCGCTTCCTCGTCGGCCCCGGCTTTGGGCACCGCGATGTACCCCCGGGCTTCGAACAGCCACGACACACATCCGCTCTCGCCCAGGTTCCCCTTGTTCTTGCTGAAGGCGTGGCGGATCTCCGCCACCGTGCGGTTCCGGTTGTCCGTGAGCACCTCCACCATCACGGCCACCCCGCCGGGCCCGTAGCCCTCGTACACCACCTGCTCGTAGTCCGCGCCGCCGCCCTCGCCGGTGCCCTTCCGGATGGCGCGCTCGATGTTGTCCTTGGGCATGTTGAACGACCGGGCCCGCTCGATGGCGTGGCGCAGCCTGGGGTTGGCCTCGGGATCGCCGCCGCCGAGGCGCGCGGCCACGGCGATCTCCTTGGCCAGCTTGGAGAAGATCTTGCCCCGCTTGGCGTCCTCGCGCGCCTTTTTGTGCTTGATGTTCGCCCACTTGCTGTGACCCGCCATGGGACCGTCCTCCTTCGCTGCCCTCGACCTCGGGCCCCCTCCGCGGCGGTGTCAAGGTAGCAGAACCGCGACCGCTCTGAAAAGGGGAGGCCGGGCCGGCGTTGACGGAGAGGGGCCGGGATGATGTGATAGGGATCGTTGCCCTGGAACCCGGAAAAGGAGGCCGGCGATGCGCCCTGTGGCTCTGGCGTTCGTGTTTCTGCTCGCCCTGCCCGGCGCCGCGCGCGCGGGACAAACGTTCTACGTGACCGACGAGTTCGAGATCACCCTGAGGGCCGGTCCCGGGCTGGACTACAAAATACTCACCATGCTCACCACGGGGACCCCCCTCGAAAAACTGGAGGAATCGGAGGGCTGGGCCCGGGTGCGCACCCGGGACGGCCAGGAGGGCTGGGTGGTGGCGCGCTACCTCACCGGGGACCTGCCCAAGGCCCCCCAGCTGGAGGCGGCCCGGAGGGAACTGGCGGAGGTCCGGGCCGAGAACGCCCGGTTGCGCGAGGAAAACGGCACCCTCCGCCGGCGCGCCGACCAAGCCGAGGGGAAGGCCAGACAACTGGCCGCCCGCCTGCAAAAGGTGGAGAAGGAGTTCTCCCGGTGGAAGGAGGAGCACGCGGACGCCGTGGCCCTCAAGAACCGCCTGGACGCGGTGGAGCGGGAACGGGCCGCCGCGCAGGAGGAACTGGCCCGGCTCCGAGGCGAGAACGCGGCGCTCCAGCAAAGGGAACGCTTCTACTGGTTCTTCTCCGGGGCCATGGTGCTCCTGGCCGGGTGGATCCTGGGCTACCTGTACGCCTCCTCCAGGCACCGCGCAAAGGGGCGGACGCGGTTCCGGTTCTGAGGAGCCCGCGCCCGCCCCCGGTCCGTCCCTACAGGTGCTCCCGGACCAGGATCTCCGCGATCTGGACCGCGTTGAGGGCCGCCCCCTTGCGCACGTTGTCCGCCACCACCCACAGGTTGAGGCCGCTGTCCACGGTGTCGTCCTGCCGGATCCGTCCCACGTAGACCGGGTCCTTGCCGGCCGCGTCCACGGGCAGCGGATACCGGTTGTTCGCCGGGTCGTCCACCACCACCACGCCGGGGGCCTGCTCCAGCAGGGCGCGGGCCCGATCGGCCGTGATGGGGCGCTCGAACTCCACGTTGACCGACTCGGAGTGACCGTAGAAGACCGGAACCCGTACCGTGGTGGCCGTGACCCGCACCGACGGGTCCTCGAGGATCTTCTTGGTCTCGTTGACCATCTTCATCTCTTCCTTGGTGTAGGCGTTGTCGAGGAACACGTCGATGTGGGGCAGGCAGTTGAACGCGATCGGGTGGGGATAGACCCCCGGAACGGCGGGGCGGAAGCCCAGCACGTCCCGGCTCTGGCGCTCCAGCTCCTCGATGGCCCGCTTTCCCGTGCCGGACACGGCCTGGTAGGTGCTGACCACGATCCGTCGGATGCGGGCCGCGTCGTGCAGGGGCTTGAGGGCCACCACCATCTGGATGGTGGAGCAGTTGGGGTTGGCGATGATGCCCCGCTTCCGGTACTCGGCGATGGCATGGGGATTCACCTCGGGCACCACCAGCGGCACGTCCGGTTCCATGCGGAAGTGGCTCGTGTTGTCCACCACCACCGCCCCGGCCTCCACGGCCGCCGGCGCGAACCGCGCGCTCACCGAACCGCCCGCCGAGAACAGGGCGATGTGGATCCCGCGGAAGCTCTCGGACGTGAGTTCCTGAACCTCCACGGCCTCCCCCCGGAAGCGCACGGTGCTTCCGGCGCTCCGGGCCGAGGCCAGGGGCCGGATCTCGCCGACGGGAAAATCGCGCTCCTCCAGGATTCGCAGCATCTCGGTGCCCACCGCTCCGGTCGCCCCCACCACCGCGACGTCGTAGGTCCTGCGCATGGTGCTCTTTCCTCCGTTCCTGTCTCGGGCGCCCCGGACCGTGCACCGGGGCCGCGGATCCTGCTAGGGGCGGCCCTCCCCGCCGCACTCCCCCCCGCACGCCAGAGCCCGGATCCGCCGGATCGCCTCCCGGTACCGATCCCGGGGCGCCACCACCAGGGCCTGACGAAGGTGTTCGACCGCCTCCGTGAGCCGGCCCACCGCCCGCAGCGCCATGGCCAGGTTGTAATGGGCCCAGGAGAGGTCCGGGTTCTCCGCCAGGCACGACTCCCAGGTCTGGATCGCATCCTGCCAGCGCCCCTGGGCCGCGAACAACAACCCCAGTTCGTTGCGCCGGGCCAAGCCGGCCGGCGCCGAGGGGTCGGCCAGTTCGAACGTTAGGTCCCGCAGTTCGTGCTCCGGCACCACGGCGCCCAGGAACCGGTCGTTGAGCCGGGCGAACAGGCGGCGCAGCAGCCGCTCCTGGGCCTGCCGGATCAGGCGGTCCGGGACGTCTCCCCGGTAGCAGAAGGACGGCACGGTGGCGGTGATCTCGCGGTAGAGGGTGGCCACCACCTCCCCCCGCCGCACGTCCCAGACGCGGTAGCGGGCCCCCACCGTGCCCCAGTCCGTGCGGCAGAAGAGGGGTACCGGCCGGTACGCCATCTTCTCCCGGTACGCCAGCTTGCCCTCTTCGGTCCACACGAACCCGTACTCGCCGGTGGGTTCCAGCGCGAGGGTCTCCTTCCGGCGCTCGAATCCCTCCACGAAGAACCGCTCCACACGGCCTCCGATCACGGCGTCCACGCCCACCCGGTCGTGGACCCAACGCAGCGCGCTGGGGGTTTCGTCCCACCGCACGGCCAGCCCGGCCTTCATCAGGCGACCGGCCATCTCATCGGGCCCCACCACGCGATAGGCGCCCGTGCCGGCCAACTGGCGCGCCAGACGGCGCGCCAGTTCCGGGCCCGAAGGGCCGGCGAACGGGATCACCCCCACCTCCGCGACGCACCGGTCGTACAGGTTCACCGGGGGAGGCCGGACCACGCGGACCGTGATGCGCCGCACCCCGGCGCCCGGGCCCTGCGGCGAGGGGTGCAGGCCGCCACACGCGACAAGTCCCAGCAGGGCCGCGGCCCCGAACCGGGCCACCCCCCTCGCGCGCAACGGTCTAATCCCCTCCGCCCCCCACCCGCTCGGCCACCATGTCGCCCACCTCTGTGGTGGAATATCCCATGCGGCCGGCGGCCAGGCTCTGGAGCCTGTGGGCGGTGACCCACTGGACCGCCTCCTCCACCGCCACCGCGGCCTCGGGCTCGCCCAGGGTGTCGAGCATCATGCCGGCTGCACAGATCGCCGCCAGGGGGTTGATCACGTTCTTCCCGGTGTACTTGGGAGCCGATCCCCCGATGGGCTCGAACATGCTGACGCCCTCGGGGTTGATGTTGCCGCCCGCCGCGATGCCCATCCCCCCCTGGATGATGGCCCCCAGGTCCGTGATGATGTCCCCGAACATGTTGTCCGTGACGATCACGTCGAACCACTCGGGGTTCTTCACCATCCACATGCAGGCCGCGTCCACGTGGGCGTAGTCGCGCTCCACGTCCGGGTACTCCGCTCCCACTTCGTTGAACACCCGCTCCCACAGGTCGAAGGCGTAGGTGAGCACGTTCGTCTTGCCCACCAGGGTGAGCTTCTTCCTCCGGTTCCGCCGGCGGCAGTAATCGAACGCGAAGCGGACGCACCGTTCCACCCCCATCCGGGTGTTCACCGACTCCTGGATCGCCACCTCGTGCGGGGTGCCCTTGCGCAGGAACCCGCCGGCCCCCACGTACAGGCCTTCGGTGTTCTCCCGCACCACCACGAAGTCGATGTGCTCGGGGCCCTTGTCCTTCAGGGGGGTGTCCACCCCTGGGTACAGCTTCACCGGCCTCAGGTTCACGTACTGGTCCAGGGCGAACCGAAGCCTCAACAGGATACCCTGCTCCAGGATCCCGGGCCGCACGTCCGGGTGACCGATGGCCCCCAGCAGGATGGCGTCGGCCTGCCGCAGTTCCTCGATGGCCGAGTCGGGCAGGGTCTCGCCCGTGCTGAGGTAGTGGTCCCCCCCGAAGGGATACCGCTCGGTCTCCACCCGGAACCCGAACCGGTGCTCACACGCCCCCAACACCTTCAGGGCCTCGGCCACCACCTCGGGCCCGGTGCCGTCCCCCGGAATCACCGCGATCCGATACGTCCGATCCGACATGCTTCCTCCGCTCCGCAGCGTGTTCTCTGTGAAAGGGGTCTACTTTCATACAAGCCACGCCGTGCCAGGTCAAACGTAAACCGCTTTCCGCGGGGCCAAACCGTGCCCGGCCACCCCGATTGAAACGGCGTTGTGTTTTTTGTCCCCGGAACCTTTACAAGCCGTCTCGGCTGTTTCTAAAATGCCGCCATCCCAGCCCTGTACCATAACGGGGGGGCAGGGGGTACGTCTTGGCCGCCGTACACCGCATTCTGTATGTGGAGGACAACCCGGCCAACTTCCGGCTCGTGGAGCGGATGTTACGGGACCACGGATACGAGGTCCTCCACGCGCGGGACGGCTTCGAGGGGATCCAGAAAGCGATCGAGGAGAAGGATTCCCTTGATCTGATCCTGCTCGACATCAACCTCCCCGGAATGGACGGCTACGAGGCCGCCACCAAACTGAAGACCCTGCCGGGGTTCGACCGTATCCCCATCGTGGCCGTCACGGTGAACTCCCTGGCCCGCGACCGGAAGCGCTCGCTCGCCGCGGGCTGCGACGGGTACATCCCCAAACCGATCTCGCCCGAGACCTTTCCCGAGCAGATTCGCGCCTACATCCGGGGCCGCAGGGACCGGATCCAGCCGTCGGACGAGCGGTTCTACCTGAGGGAGCACGCCCGCCGCCTGGTGCAGCGCCTGGAGTCCAGCCTGGCCGAACTCCGGATCACCCACGAACGAATCCGGCACAAGGACAAACTCGCCACCCTGGGCGAGATGGCGGCCGGCCTGGCCCACGAACTCAACAACCCGCTTTCGAGCATCATGGCCGCGGTGGAGATCCTGCTCAGGCGAACCCCTCCGGAAACGCCGGAACGCAGGCATCTGGACGTGATCTACCGCAACGTGACGCGCCTGCAAAGGCTGGCCTCCGGCCTCACGTCGTTCGCCCGTCCCTCCGCGGCGGAGAAGACGTGGGTGCACGTGACCGAGGTCCTGGAGGAGTGCCTCCTCGTCACCCGGCACGAGTTCCGGAGGCGCCGGGTCTCGGTGGGCATCCAGACCGCCCCGGAGCTTCCCCCAGTGTGGGCCAACCCGGATCACTTGCACCACGTGTTCGTGAACCTGCTTCGGAACGCCGCGCAGGCCGTGGAGGCACGCCTGGCCGAGGACCCGGCCGCACCGGCCGAGGTGGCTGTAGACGCCTGCGCATCCGAAGACGGCTTGGTGGTTTCCATCACGGACACCGGCACCGGTATCCCGCCCGAGTACCACGACCGTCTCTTCACGCCCTTCTTCACCACCAAGCCCCGGGGGCAGGGCACGGGCCTGGGCCTGTACATCGTGAAACAGATCGTGGAAGACCTGGGCGGACGCATCGAGGTGCGAAGCCTCGTCGGCGAAGGCACCACCTTCCGGCTGCACCTGCCGGCGGCCGCCCGGAGAACCGACGCATGAGGGCAGGAGCCCGGATCCCCTCGCCGGACCGCTCCCTTCCCACGCTTCCCGCGGTGGTGGCTCGGTTGGTCGCCCTGTTCGCCACCCCGGACTACAAGCTCGAGGACGTGGTGCGGATCCTGGAGCACGATCCGCCCATCAGTTCCCGGGTGCTGCGCCTCGCCAACTCCGCCTACTACGGGCTCCCCCGGAGGGTGGACCGCCTTCAGCGGGCCGTGACCCTGCTGGGATCGGCCACGGTCCAGGCGCTCTGCCTGGCCTCGGCCGTGCTCGAGCTCTGGGGGAACGCCCCTCCCGATGCGGTGCGCGAGCTGTGGACCCACGCCTATCTCACGGGCGAGGGGGCTCGCTTCCTGGCCCGCCGGACCCCTCCTTCCCCTGGAGGGCCCCACCCGGACGCCCTCTTCGTGGCGGGTCTCCTCCACGACCTGGGCAAGGTCGGATTTCTGGACTCCGACCCCGAGGGGTACTCGAAAATGCTGACAGAGGCCCGGGACGGACCGGAGCTCCGAACCGGCGAACGGGCCCTGTTCGGTTGGGATCACGCCGAGGCCGGGGCGGCCCTGCTGGACCACT
>CAZBGL010000008.1:0-12555 GCA_964491375.1 uncultured Thermodesulfobacteriota bacterium
AGGCCTTCTCCTCGTCTGGAGAGATGCCCCGTTTGACCCAGGCGAACCGCCGTCCCCCTCGCCGGAGCCTTTCCCGCACGGTGCGGGGGGAGAGGGCCAGAGCCCGGCACAGCCGCTCCAAGCCCTTCCCGTCGCGGAGGAGCACGGAGGGGTCGGCGAACACGCTCCATCCGGGCAGGCTCCGGGCGAGTTCGCGGCCGTTTCGGTCGTAGATGGTGCCCCGGGCCGGGAGCAGTTCCAGGCCCCTCACCCACTGCTGACGGGCCCGCTCCCGGAGTTCCGGAGCGCGTACGAGCTGGAGGTGCGCGGCCCGGAGAGCCGCCACGCCCAGTAGGCACAGCACCCAGCCGGCCACGAGCAGGAGCCGGCGCCTGCGTGTCCTCCCGCGGGGCCTGCGGCCCCCGGCCGGGCTACGGCCGGAGCACGACGATGGCATCCCCGTCGGGATACACGAGGCCCAGCCTGCGGGCCTCGCGTTCGATCCGGGCGGGCGAGGTGAGGCTCTCCCGCTCCACCTTGAGTTGGGCCACGCGGGCGGCTGCGGCCTGGCGCTGGCGCACCAGGTCGTTGAGTTCGTACTGGAGCCGGATGCTGGCCAGCCGGACCTGGGTCAGGAACAGGGCCGAGCCCAGGCAGAACGCCGCCACCCCGGCCCGCACGAGCCACGGCCCCAGGCGCGGCACGGCCCGTGGTAGCGCTTCCACACGGACGGTGCGAACGATCACGGGCACGTTCATGGGTGTCCTCCCTGACCGGGGTGCGCGTAGGGCAGCCGCTCCGCCGCCCGAAGCCGGGCGCTGCGGGCCCGGGGGTTGGCCGCCACCTCTTCGCGGGAGGGCCGCACGGCCTTGCGGGTGAGCACCCGGAGCCAGCCCGGCCGGCCGCACGCGCATCGCAGCGCCTGGGCCGGGCATCGGCATCGGGGCTCCGCATCCCGGAACGCCCGCTTGACACGTCGGTCCTCCAGGGAGTGATACGCGATGGCCACCACCCGCCCTCCCGGGACCAGCAGGCCCGGAAGGTCCCGCAACAGGGCGTCCAGTTCCTCCAGTTCCCGGTTCACCGCGATGCGGAGCGCCTGGAACGTGCGGGTGGCCGGGTGCCGGCCGCCCCGGCGGCCGAGGGCCTCCTCCACCACGCGGGCCAGTTGTCCGGTGGTGCGGATGGCCCCTCGCTTGCGCGCCCGCACGATGGCGGCGGCCACCCGGCGGGCCCGCGGCTCCTCACCGTACTCGCGCAGGATGCGGGCCAGCTCCCGCTCATCCAGCCGGTTCACCAGGTCGGCCGCCGACGTCCTTTCCCGCGGGTCCATTCGCATGTCCAGCGGCCCGTCGTGCAGAAAGCTGAAGCCCCTTTCCGGCCGGTCCACCTGGTGGGAGCTCATTCCCAGGTCCACCAGGATGCCCTGGACCGGCCCGATCCCCAGGTGCTCGAGGACGGTCCGGAGCGCACCGAACCGGCCGTGGGCCAACGTGACGCGGGGATCGTGACGGAGCTCCCGGCATGCCTCCAGGGCCTCCGGGTCCCTGTCCACCCCCACCAGCCGGCCGGCCGTGCCCAGCCGTGCGAGGATCTGCCGGGCATGGCCTCCGCCGCCGAGGGTGGCGTCCACGTACACTCCTTGTGGAGCCGCCACCAGAAGCTCCGCCGCCTCGGCGGCGAGCACCGGCCTGTGAAACCCGGCCTCATGCCGCTTCATCCTCCAGGGCCTCCCGAAGGTCGGCGTATTCGCGGAGGTCCCCCTCCAGGGCCCCGGCGAAGCGAAGGATCTGCCGTACATAGGGATTCGGGCCCACCACGTCCACCCGGAGCCCCTCCCGGGAAAGGGCGAGCAGGCGTGCGGCCACCCGATAATGGATGTGCCGGGTGCGGCGGAGGTCCAGGAGCACCCGGCGGCATCCGGCCACCGCTCGTTCCAGGTCGGTTTGACGCTCCGGTCCCAGCTCCCCCTCGATCTCCACCACCGCCACTCCCCCGTGCCAATGCGTGACGAACCGGTTCACAGCCCCAGGTCCCCCATCGCGCGGGCGATCTGGTCGAAGTCCGCGGCCACGGCCTCCATGGCCGAATCGTACCGATCCTTGTCCCAGATCTCGAACGTCTTCCCCATCCCGGCCAGCACCACCTGGCGGTCCAGGCCCGCGTATGCCCTCAGGGTGGGCGGAACGAGGATCCGGCCGGCCCGGTCCAGGGGGCACTCCTGGGCCGGCGCGTAGAAGAAGCGGCGGAACGCCTGCACCTTGGGGTCGAACGAGGGCAGTTCGTTGATGCGCGCCTCAAGGGCCCGCCACTCGTCCGCCGGATAGGCGACCAGGCAGTCCTTCTGGCGGGTGAGGTAGAGGGGAGGGGCGAACGTGGTCTCCAACGCGTCCCGGAAACGGGCCGGGATGCTGAGCCTGCCCTTGTCGTCGATGGTGTGCTCGAAGCAGCCCCGGAACATCCCGCCTCCCGGCACAGGAGACCCACATCATCCCACTTTATCCCACAATGTGGGCCGACTATACCCACGCATCCTCGAGGTGTCAAGGCCGCCGATCCCGAGGCCCTGGGCCCGATCCCGCCGTTGCCCGGTCCCGGAGAAGGCCGGGAACCCGGGAAAAATCCCTTTCGTTCCAGGCGTCGGTCGCAGCGCGGTCCCGTGGGTGCGTCCCTCCCTTGCCCGTTGATCGGGGAGGGGGCGGAGTCCACTGGTTTTGAATGGTTACAAGGATGGAACGTTTGTAATGATCGGGAACGAAATGGATGAGTTTATAATTTATTTCCCTTTGTTCTGTCTTTAGAAACATCCCGGGTGTCCCAGGGAAATCTTAAAGAAAGCAGTCTTCGGGCCCGAAAAGAGACGTCGACAACTGCTCCAATGGGACAAACGGGCGAATTCTTTACCGGCCTAATTATGAAATGTGGCACGTTCAAAAAGGTGGAACCGGTGGAGGCGAGGCGTCACCGTTGACTCCGGAGGATGAGCATGGGACGGGTGGTGCTGGATCCGGTCACGCGCATCGAAGGGCACCTGAGGGTGGAGGTGGAGGTGGTGCAGGGAAAGGTGGCCCAGGCGCGGGTGGCCGGGGAGATGTTCCGGGGGTTTGAGACGATCCTGAAAGGGCGGGATGCGCTGGACGCGCCCGTGATCACCCAGCGGATCTGCGGGGTCTGCCCCGTGAGCCATGCCGTGGCCTCGTGCCGGGCGCTGGAGGAGGCTTTGTCCCTCTCGCCCCCGCCCAACGGGCGGATCCTGCGAAGCCTGGTCCTGGGGGCCAACTTCCTGCAGAGCCACATCCTGCATTTCTACCACCTGGCGGCCCTGGACTACCTGGACGCCCGATCCGTGCTCGCGTACGAAGGACCGGATCCCCGACTGAGGGCCCTCAGGGTCTGGCTCGAGAACGAGGTCTCGTCGGGGCGAGTCCTTCCCGGGGCGCCGTTCGCGCCGGGCTGGGACGGCGGGCTTCCCGAGGATCCGGCATGGAACCTGGGGGCCCTGGCCCACTACCTCGATGCCCTCGAGGCTCGGCGGCTGGCCCATCGGATGGCCGCGCGTTTCGGAGGGAAGGTCCCCCACACCGCCGCCCTGGTTCCGGGCGGGGTCTCCACGCCCGCGGACCCCGCGGAGGTCGAGGCGTTCCGGAGCGAACTGCGTGCGGTGAGGCGGTTTGTGGAGAACGCGTACCTGCCGGACGTGGTGGAGATGGCCCGTCGCTTCCCGGAGTTGGCCGGGATCGGCCGGGGCCGGGGGCGGTTCCTGTCGTTCGGGGCCTTCGAGGAGCCCGGGGGCCGCCCGTGGCTTCCGGCGGGCGTGGAAGAGGAAGGGCGATACGACGCGCTCGATCCGGGGCGCATCGGAGAGGACGTGGCCCGCAGCCGGTTTCGGGGGGGCGACGGACGCCACCCGCGTTCCGGCACCACGGTACCCGATCCGCAAAAGCCGGGTGCGTACTCCTGGCTCAAGGCGCCCCGGTATGGGGGAAGGCCCGCAGAGGTGGGACCCCTGGCGCGCCTCCGGGTGGCGGCGGCCGCGGGCCGCGCCGACGTGAACCAGGCTCTCGGCGAGGTGCTCCGCGAGGCCCGGGCGGACGCCGGAGCCCTGGACGGCGTGCTCGGGCGGCACCTGGCCCGGGCCGTGGAAACGTGGCTGCTGGCTCGGCGCATGGAGTCGTGGTTGGACCGCCTGGAGCCCGGTGGACCCACCGTGGCCGCGTTCGAGCCGCGGCCGTCCGGCGAGGGGGCGGGGCTGGTGGAGGCTCCGCGGGGGGCGCTGGGTCACTGGGTGAGGGTGAAGGAGACGCGGATCGAGAGTTACCAGTGCGTGGTCCCGAGCACGTGGAACTTTTCGCCCCGGGACGGCCGGGGAAACCCCGGGCCCGTGGAGGCGGCCCTGGAGGGGCTGGACACGGGCGGCGGGCCGGTGGAACTGGCCGTGGCCCGGGTGGTGCGGTCCTTCGACCCGTGCATGGCCTGCGCGGTCCACTGAACCGGGAGGAGATGCGATGCGAATGAACCGGCGGAGGTTCCTGCGGGACGCAGCCGTGCTCACGGCCGGCATGGGGCTGGCCCCGGCCTGGGTCCCCCGGGTTGCGGAGGCCCTTGAGCGGGCGGGCCGGGAGCGGCTTGCCGTGCTGTGGATCCAGGGGCAGTCGTGTTCCGGGTGTTCGGTGAGCCTGCTCAACACGGAGCGTCCCGGCCCGGCCGAGCTGCTCACGCGGTACGTGTCGTTGTGGTTCCATCCCACGCTCTCGGCTGCCACCGGCGAACGGGCCCGGCAGGTGGTGGACCGGGCCGTGGAGGCCGGGGGCTACGTGCTGGCGGTGGAGGGGTCGGTTCCCGTGGGAATGCCCCTGGCGTGCACCGTGGGGGACGATACGTTCGACCGGGTGCTGGTGCGGACGGCCCGCAGGGCCCGGGCGGTACTCTCGGTGGGGACGTGTGCCAGTTTCGGGGGGATCCCGGCGGCCCGCTCGAACCCCACCGGGGCGCGTGCGGTGGCCGATGTGCTCGCCGACGCCGGGGTGCGCAGGCCCCTGGTGCGCATCCCCGGGTGTCCGGCCCACCCGTACTGGGTGGTGGGTTCGGTGCTCTACGTGGCGGCGGGGTTGTCCCCGGCCCTCGACGAAAAGGGCCGCCCCGCGGTGTTCTTCGGGCGGCTGGTCCACGACCGTTGCCCCCGGTTCCCGGACTACGAACGGGAGCACTTCGCCCGGTTCCCGGGCGACGAGGGATGTCTTTTCCGGGTGGGCTGCCAGGGAGTGGTGACCCACGCGGACTGCCCCTGGCGGGGCTGGAACGGGGGCACCAACTGGTGTGTCCGGGCGGGGGCGCCGTGCGTGGGGTGCGCGCGGCCCCTGTTCGCGAGGGACCCGGAGTACCCGTTTTTCCGGCTCCACGAGGACCGGATCCAGACCGGCTGATCGGAGGGAGCCCATGCGCGTGGGAATCCAGTGGAAAGTGGGAGGGTTCTTGGTGGCGGTGCTGGCCGTTGCGTTCGGCGTGAGCACCTGGGTGAGCACGGCCCAGACCACGGGCCTCTTGGAGTCGTTTGGCGAGCAGAGCGGCCGTCTGCTGAGAAGATCGGCGTTCCACGGGGCCCGGAACGTGTTCGTGAGCCTGGAGACGGGCACCCGGGGCTCCCTGGAACGCGGGGAGATGGAGACCTTCCAGAAGCTCCTGGCCGACCTGGGTTCCATCCCGGGGGTGGTGGAGATCGGGTTGGCCGATCCCTCGGGCAAGGTGGTGTACGCCACCCGCCAGGAGAGCCTCCAGCAGCCCCTGGACCGGAAGGCCTTCGAGAAGGCGGCCGGAACGCCGGGCCGGGTGATCGAGTGGGAAGCAGGAGGGGACCTCTTGCTCCTACGGTCCCACCAGATGGAGCCCGACTGCGTCCGGTGCCACGAGGGCGCCCGGCCCGGCGACCTGGCCGGGGTGCTGTACGTGCGCTACAGCCTCAAGGACCTGGCCGAGGCCCGGCAGGAGGCCTCGGCCTTCCTGGCCCGGGCCCGTAGGCGGGGCGCGGTTGCCGGTGCCGTGACCGGCCTGGCGGGGCTCCTGGCGGCGTCCGCCGGGGTGTACCTCCTGCTGGGGGCGCGGGTCAGGCGCCCCTTGGTGCACCTGACCGAGCGCGTGCGGGAGATGGCATCGGGGGAGGCTGACCTCACCCACCGCCTTCCGGCCTCGGCCCGGGACGAGATGGGTGATCTGGCCCGGGCGTTCAATGCCTTTGTGGAAAACCTCCAGGGTCTGGTCCGCGCGGTCTTGGACACGTCCGAACAGGTGGTGGAGGGAAGCCGGGAGATCTTGGAGGCGAGCCGGGCAGCCCTGGGGCGGGCCGAGTCCCAGAAGGAACGCACCGAGGAGGCCGCCGCTTCGGCCCAGGAGCTGAGCGCCACCGTGGTCGAGGTGGCGCGCAGCGCCCGGGAGGCTGCGTCTGCGGCTCGGGAGGCCTCCCGGACGGCGGAGGAGGGTGGCCGCACGGTGACCCAGGGCGTGGAGGGCATGGACCGGGTGGAGGGCCGGGTGCGAGCCATCGCCGGCCAGGTGAAGGAACTGGGCGAGCGCACCGCCGAGATCGGCGAGGTGATGCAGGTGATCGACGACATCGCGGACCAGACGAACCTGCTCGCCCTGAACGCGGCCATCGAGGCCGCGCGGGCCGGGGAGCACGGTCGGGGATTCGCCGTGGTGGCCGACGAGGTCCGCAAGCTCTCCGAAAAGACGGCCCAGGCCACCCGCAAGGTGCGGGACACCGTGGCGGGCATCCAGGAGGAGGTCCATCGGGCCGTGGCGTCCGTGGAGGAAGGACTGGACGACGTGGAGCGGATCAGCACGATGGTGCGGGCCGGGGGACAGGCCCTGGACGCCATCGTGTCCCAGGCGGCCCAGAACGCCGAGCGCGTGGAGCGGATCGTGGAGGCCACCGAGGAGCAGACCGTGGCCGTGGAGGGCATCGGCCGCAACCTGGACGCCATTGCCGGTCTGGCGTCCGAGGTGGCCTCGGGGGCGGAACAGACCCAGGTAACGGCCGAGCGCCTGCGGGAGCGCACCGAGCGGCTCCAGGAGCTCATGGGCCGGTTCCGGGTGTAGGCCCCCGGGATCCTCCCCGGGAATCCGCCCGGGTGATCCGCACCAGAAGCACCCGCCGCCCAGAGACCCGCTCCACGGTCAGCCGGTGGCCGCCGTACTCCACGCTCTCGCCGGGCCAGGGGATGTGCCCCAGCCGGGTCATCACGAAGCCGCCCAGGGTGACGTCGGGCTCTGCGGGCAGGTCCAGTCCCAGCTTTTCGTTGATTTCCCGGATGGGAGCGCCGCCGTGGACCAGGGCCTCCCCGCCGGGGAGGAGCCGGACCGGCTCGGCCTCCACGTCGTGTTCGTCGCGGATCTCCCCCACGATCTCCTCGATCACGTCCTCCAGGGTGACGATCCCCTCCACGCCGCCGTATTCGTCCACCACGACGGCCATGTGGGTCCGGCGGGTCCGGAACTCGTACAGCAGGCTCTCCAGGTCCTTGGTCTCGGGCACGAAAAACGGTTCCCGGGCCACCGCGGCCAGGCTCCCCTCGGGGTCCCGCAGCAGGAGCGCCACGGCGTCGCGCACGTGCACGATGCCGATGAGATCGTCCAGGTTCTCCCGGTACACGGGCATCCGGGTGTATCCGGTCTCCACGAACGCCTCCACCGCCCGGCGCAACGGGGTGGCCACGTCCAGGGCGCGCACGCGTACCCGGGGCACCATGACCTCCCGAACCTGCTGGCCGGCGATCCGGAAGATGCCCCGGAGCATCCGGCGGCGGCTCTCGTCCATGGAGGCTCCCTCCCGGTCCGAGAGGAGCACCCGGATCTCCTCCTCGGAGAGCCCCGGCCGGGCCCCGGCCTCGGGCCGGGCGCCGAACAGCCTGAGCAGGCCGTTGGACAGGTGGGTGACCGCCCCCACCACCGGGAACATCACCCGGCAGAGGACGGCGAACACCGGGGAGACGACCAGGGAGACCGTCTCGGCCTTCTGGCTGGCAAACGTCTTCGGGGCGATCTCGCTGAGCACCAAGAGCAACACGGTCATCACACCCGTGGCCACCGCGATGCCCCGTTCGCCGAACCATCCGATGGCCACCGCCGTGGCCAGGGAGGACGCCGCGATGTTGGCCAGGTTGTTTCCCACGAGAATCGTACCGATCAGGAGGTCCCGTCTCTGGACCAGCGCTTCGTAGATCCGCGCCCTGGGGTCGCCCTTGCGGGCCAGGTACCGCATGCGCCACCAGTCCGCCCCCAGCAGGGCGGTCTCCGAGCCCGAGAAGAAGGCCGAGCAGGCGACGAGGACGCCGAGGAGGGCCAGGTGGGTGCCGGCGTATCCTTCGGGCATGGTCTCAACCCCCATTGCGAGAGAGGATGGGTTGTGTATCGGACCGGAAGGCCCGGGTGTTGTCCGGCCGGTGGGGCTCGACGGCCCTGCGAAAAAAGCCCACGCGAAGCGTTTCGCGTGGGCTGGACGGGCGGTGGTGCTCGGTGGCGGGCCCCGAAGAGGGACCGGTCAGCCCCCCGAGGCCCCCTCCCGGGATTTCGTGACCTCCACGTTGTAGCTGGACACCCCCTCGGGTGCGGGGACGAACACCACCATGAAGGGCACGCGGGCCCCGGGTGCGATGTCCACGTTGCGCAGGCCGTCCCCCACTTCGTTCATGAGGCGGGCGTTGATGGCCTTGGGATCCAAGGAGGCCAGTTCCCTCTCCCCGAGGAGGTTGCCGCAGAAGACCTCCTTGGAGGCCAGGGGCCGGCCCTGCTCGTCGAACAGGTTCCCCCGGATCCGGATGAGGCTCTGGGTGGTGCCCGAGCGGTTCCATATCTGGCCCCGGATCACGAAGACCTTCCGGCCTCCGGGAAACTCCCGGTAGAACCCCTCCAGATCCTGGACCGACAGCCGCGCCTCCACCTGTTTCCGGTGCCACAGGGCCCGGATGCGGTCGGGCCGGAGGAACGTGAGCGCCTCGGGATGTCGGACCAGATTGTAGGCGGTGAAGCCTGCCGTGGCCACGACCGCGAACACCACGATCCAGAACAGTGGAGAGCGGCTGCGGTCCCGGGCCATCAGGCGAGAAGGGGGGCCGGGTTCGGCCCGGCGAGGACCCCGTTGCAAGTCCAGCCTCGGCATGTCGTCCGCGATTCCCTGGACCGACACCTCGGCCGGTTGCGGGGGGACCAAGTCCTCCTCCCGCACCGGCTCCAGCGGTTCCTCTGCGTCAGGCGAGGGAAGATCCGGTGCCTCGGTCTCCTCCGGAACCTCGAAGTCAGCCAGGTCCAGTTCCCCCAGGGACGGGATCTCGTCCAGGTCCCCCAGGGACGCATCGTCGGCCTCCGGAGCGGGCTGTGACTGGGGCCCGGGTGCGGTGGCTTCGGGTTGGGAGTCGGGGGGCGGCCCCGGTTCGGCGGTTTCCTGGGCAGCGGTCTCGAAGTCCTCGAAGCGGGCTTCGGGAAGATCGGGCGGCCGGGGCTCCGGGCCCGCCTTGCGCCGGACCAGGAAGAGGTTGCCACATCGGGAACACCGGATGCGTACGGCCCGCTGCGAGAGTTTCTCGTCGGGGAGCTCGTAGCGGGTTCGGCACCGGCTGCAGGCTACGCGCATGGGCCCTCGGACGAAACTTTTTCATGCCCCTGCTTAAAACCCGAGCCATAGTATCCGAAGAGGTTCATGAGCGCAACCCGGGCGGGCGTTCGACGCCTTGCGTCCGGGCCCGGTTCTGCGGTTCCTCACAGTCCACCCAGGCGCAATCCCCAGCAACCCGCGGGCCGGATCGAGGAGGGAGCGATCGATGGAAGGGCAGCAGGCCGGTAGCCCCGAGATCCAAGGGCTGCTGGCGCGCCGGAACGAGGAGCTGGAGACCCTGGTCGAGATCGGCAAGGCCCTCACCTCGTCGCTGGATCTCAAGGAGGTCCTGAGCGTGATCATGGAGAAGGTGGGGCAGTTGCTGAAACCCAAGACCTGGTCGCTGCTGCTCGTGGACGAACACACGGGGGAGCTCACCTTCGAGATCGCCGTTTCCCCTGCGGCCGACCGCCTGAAGGGCATCCGGCTGCGGAAGGGGGAGGGCATCGCCGGCTGGGTGGCCCTGCACGGCGAGCCCCTCCTCATCCCGGACGTTTCCAAGGACGCCCGGTTCATGCCCAAGGTGGACCAAGCCGTGCGGTTCCGGACGCGCTCCATCGTGTGCGTGCCCCTGAAGAGCAAGAACCGGGTGCTGGGGGTGATCGAGCTGGTCAACAGCATGGAGGACGGGGGTTTTTCGGAGGCCGACCTGAAGATCCTGTCCACCATCGCGGACTACGCCGCCATCGCCATCGAGAACGCCCGCTACGTGGAAAAGGTCCGGGAGCTCGTGGTCACGGACGACCTGACCGGCCTGTACAATGCCCGCTACCTGCTGGACATCCTGGACTACGAGCTCGACCGGGCCCGGCGGTACCGGTATCCGGTCTCCCTCGTGTTCCTGGATCTGGACTACTTCAAGGACGTGAACGACACCTACGGCCACCTGGTGGGGAGCCGGCTCCTCGGCGAGGTGGGGCGGCTCATCCGGCGCCACGTCCGGAAGGCGGACGTGGCGGTGCGCTACGGGGGCGACGAGTTTGTGGTGGTCCTGCCCAACACCCCCAAGGCCGGGGCCGTGACCATGGCCTCCAACCTGCGGGAGCGCATCCGGGGGCACTACTTCCTGGAAGACGAAGGCTACCGCATCCGGATCACCGCCAGCTTCGGGGTGGCGGCCTTCCCGGACGACGCCCAGTCCAAACTGGCCCTCATCCGGATGGCCGACCGAGCCATGTACCGGGTCAAGGACTCGACCCGCGACGGGGTCCTTCCGGCCTGATCCCCCCGGCATCAGGCCGGAACCTCTTCCTCGCGATCCCGCTCCCGGCGTTCCAGGTCGGCTACCCGTCGCTCGAGGGCCTTGAACTGCTCCTCCAGCCGCTCGAAGTCCTTCCGGGGCACCAGGTCCATCTTTCGGAACACCTCCTGGACCATGTCCCGGATGCGAGTCTCCCACTCCTCTCGGGACGCCTCGGTCTTGGCCAGGAGATCGCGCACGAGGCTCTCGCCCTCTTCCCGGCTGAGCCGTCCCTGCTCCACGAGTTCGTCGATCAGTTTGCGGGCCCGCTCCTCGGTCAGCGTCAGGGCTCCGATGCCGGCGAGCGCGGCCTTCCGGATGATGTCCAGCATGGGCGTCCTCCTCCCGGTCCCTTGGGGTGCGCGTCGGTCGGGGCGTTCACCCGTAATCCCGCGGACCCTGGTTGTCAAATCAACCCGCCAGGATCTTTTCCACCTCGGCCGCGGCGGCCTGGAGCGCTTGGTCGAGCTTCGAGGGATCCGGACCTCCGGCCTGGGCCAGCTCAGGCCGGCCCCCGCCCCGTCCCCCCACGATGGCCGCGAGCGGCCGGATGAGATCCCCGGCCCGGATCCGGCCGCTCAGGTCCTTGGTCACGGCCACCAGAAGCAGGGCCTTCCCGTCCGCCTCGGCCCCCAGCACCACCACGCCCGAGCGCAGCCGGTCCCGCAGGCCGTCGGCAAACTCCCGCAGGGCCCGGGGGTCCTGGGCGGGCACCCGCGTGGCCAACACCTTGACCCCGCTCACCTCGGCGGCCTGGGCCAGCACGTCCTGGCTTCCCGCTCCGGCCACCTGCGAACGCAGCGCGCGGAGTTCCCGCTCCAGTTCCCGAATCCGGTCCAGGAGCCGCTGGACCCGTTCGGGCGCCTCCTCGGCCGGCGACTTGGTGAGGCGGGCGATCTCCTCGAGCCGGTCCTCCAGGTCGAACACCCGGGCCAGGGCCCGCTCGCCCGTGGCCGCCTCGATGCGCCGCACTCCGGCGGCCACGCCGGTCTCCGAGAGGATCTTGAACAGCCCGATGTCGCCCGTGCGGGCCGCGTGGGTCCCGCCGCACAGCTCGGCCGACACCCCGCCCATGCGCACCACCCGCACGGTGTCGCCGTACTTTTCGCCGAACAGGGCGATCACCCCCTGTGCCCGGGCCTCCTCAAAGGACTGCTCGGCCACGGAGACCGGGAGGTTCTCCTGGACCCACCGGTTCACGAGCCCCTCCACCCGGCGCACCTCCTCGCGGGTCATGGGCTGGAAATGGGTGAAGTCGAACCGGAGCCGGTCGGGCGCCACCAGCGACCCGGCCTGCTTCACGTGGTCCCCCAGGACCTGCCGCAGGGCGGCGTGCAGGAGGTGGGTGGCGGAGTGGTTCTGGGCCGTGGCGAACCGCAGCCCCGCGTGCACCTGGGCCAGCGCGGTGTCGCCCTCGCGCACCCGGCCGCGCACCACCTTCCCGTGGAGCACGATGAGGTCCGGAAGGGGCTTGGACGCCCGCTCCACCTCCACGTGGAAGCCGTCTGCCGTGAGGGTTCCGGTGTCGCCGACCTGGCCGCCGCTCTCGCCGTAGAAGGGCGATTCGTCGAGCACGATCTCCACGGCCTCGCCCTGCTCCGCCTCGGCCACCCGGCGGCCGTCCTTCACCAGGGCCAGCACACGGGCATTGGACTCCAGCCGCTCGTACCCGCAGAACCGACTCGCCACGCCC
>CAZBGL010000009.1:0-6294 GCA_964491375.1 uncultured Thermodesulfobacteriota bacterium
TCCGGCCCCAGTTGGGATCCCGGCCGTGCACGGCGGTCTTCACCAAGGGGCTCTCCGCGACGGTGCGGGCGATGGACAGGGCCGCGGCCTCGTCGGCTGCGCCCCGCACGCGGACCTCCACCACGTGGTTTGCCCCCTCCCCGTCCCGGACGATCATCCGGGCCAGTTCGGCGCACACGGCCTCCACCGCCCGGGCGAACGCGTCCCGGTACTCGAGTTCGGTCTCCACCGAAACGCCGGACCCGCCGCTGGCGAGCAGCAGCACGGTGTCGTTGGTGGAGGTGTCGCCGTCCACGGTGATCCGGTTGAAGGTACGTTCCGCCGCACCCCCCAGGGCGGAGCGCAGGGTGTCCGGCCAGGCGGCCGCGTCCGTGAGCACGAACGCGAGCATGGTGGCCATGTCCGGCCGGATCATGCCCGCTCCCTTGGCGATCCCCAGGAACCGAACCTCGCCGCCGCCGATGGAGACGGTGCGCTCCACCACCTTGGGGAACGTGTCGGTGGTGAGGATGGACCGGGCGAACGGCTCCGGATCCGGGCCCAGGCCGGCCACGAGATCCGGCACCCTACCGGCCATGCGGTCCACCGGGAGCCTCTGGCCGATGACCCCGGTGGAGCAGGGCAGGACCTCCTCGGGCGCGGCGCCCAGGCGTTCGGCCACCGCCGCCGTAAGGGCCCGGGCGTCCTCCAGGCCGGCCTCGCCGGTGCAAGCGTTGGCGTTCCCCGCGTTCACCAGGACGGCCCGGGCGAGGCCCCGGGCCGCGCGCTCCCGGCACAGCACCACGGGCGCGGCCTGGACGCGGTTTCGGGTGAACACCCCGGCGGCCGATGCGCCGTGCTCGGCCTCGATCAGGCCGAAGTCCAGGCGGCCGGGCGCCTTGACCGCCGCCTCGACCGCGGAGAACCGGAACCCCCGGGGTGTCATGCCGCACCCGCCTGGGCCCGGGCGGCCCCGCAACACTTCTTGTACTTCTTGCCGCTTCCGCACGGACACGGATCGTTCCGGCCCACCCGCGGGCCCTTGCGCCTCACCGGCCCCTGGGAAGCCGGGCGCGACGCCCCGTGGCTGAGCACCAGCCGGGTGGGACGGCTCGGCTGCTCCAGGCGCCGGGCCTCCTCCTCGCGCACGATCTGGATGAGGAACAGCTTCTGGAGCACGTCCTCCTCGATCCGGTCCCGCATGGACATGAACAGCTCGAACCCCTCCTTCTTGTACACCACCAGGGGGTTCTCCTGGGCGTAGCCCCGCAGGCCCACGCCCTCCTTCAAGTGGTCCATGCTGAGGAGGTGGTCCTTCCAGTGGGTGTCGATGGACTGGAGGAGGATGTACTTCTGGAGGCGCTTGGCCACGTCCGGGCCGAACTCCTCGAGCTTCTGCTCGTACCGGTCGAGCACCGCCTTTTCCACGTGCTCGCCCAGCTTGTCCTTCATGGCCCGCAACGCGTCGTCGCTCTCCACGAGCTGGATGTGGAACTGCTTGAACAGGAGCTCCCGCAGGCCCTGGACGTCCCACTTGTCCGGGGGCTCGTCGGGGGGGCACCGGTCGGCCACGATGTTCTCGGCCACGCCCGCCGCCATCTCCCGGATCTCGTCCGTGAGGTCGTCGGCCGCCAGCACCTCGCGCCGCCAGCGGTAGATGGCCTCCCGCTGCTTGTTCATCACGTCGTCGTATTCCAGGAGGTGTTTCCGGATGTCGAAGTTGTGGGCCTCCACCTTCTTCTGGGCGTTCTCGATGGCCTTGGTGATCCATGGGTGCTGGATGTCCTCGCCCTCCTGGAGCCCCAGTTTCTGGAGCAATCCCGAGATGCGCTCGGAGCCGAAGATGCGCATGAGGTCGTCCTCGAGGCTCACGTAGAACCGCGAGGAGCCCGGGTCGCCCTGCCGGCCCGACCGGCCCCGGAGCTGGTTGTCGATGCGGCGGCTCTCGTGGCGCTCGGTGCCGATGATGTGGAGTCCGCCCAGGGCGATCACCTCCTCCTTCTCCCGGGCACAGATCTCCTTGTACCTCTCCATGGCCCTCTGGTAGCCCTCGGGGTCCTCCTCGGGGTCGGCCTCGGCCTTGGCCAGGAAGGCCGGGTTCCCGCCCAGCATGATGTCCGTGCCCCGGCCCGCCATGTTCGTGGCGATGGTCACCGCACCCTTCCGGCCGGCCTGGGCCACGATCTCGGCCTCTTTCTCGTGGTACTTGGCGTTGAGCACGTGGTGGGGCACGCCCCGGCGCTTGAGCATGCGCGACAGCCGCTCGGAGTCCTCGATGGAGATCGTGCCCACCAGCACGGGCTGGCCCCGCTTGTGGCACTCCACGATCTCCTCCACCACGGCCGCGAACTTCTCCTTCTTGGTGCGGTAGACCACGTCGCCGTGGTCCTTGCGGATCATGGGCTTGTTCGTCGGGATCACCACCACGTCCAGGTCGTAGATCTGCTTGAACTCCACGGCCTCGGTGTCGGCGGTCCCGGTCATGCCGGCCAGCTTCTCGTACATCCGGAAGAAGTTCTGGAACGTGATGGTGGCCAGGGTCTGGTTCTCGGCCTCGATCCGCACCCCCTCCTTGGCCTCGATGGCCTGGTGGAGCCCGTCGCTCCACCGCCGGCCGGGCATGAGGCGGCCCGTGAACTCGTCCACGATGATCACCTTGCCGTCCTTGACCACGTAGTCCACGTCCCGCTTGAACAGGACGTGGGCCTTCAGGGCCTGGTTCACGTGGTGGAGGGTGTCGATGTGGCGGGGATCGTACAGGTTGTCGATGCCCAGGAGCCGTTCGACCTTGCTCACGCCCTGCTCGGTCAGGATCACCTGCCGGAGCTTCTCGTCCACGGTGTAGTCGCCGTCGGTTCCGTCCTCTTTCGTGGCCCGTTTGAGGTGGGGGATGATCCGGTCGATGACGTAGTACTTCTCCGTGGAGTCCTCGGAGGGGCCCGAGATGATGAGCGGGGTGCGCGCCTCGTCGATCAGGATCGAGTCCACCTCGTCCACGATGGCGTAGTAGAACTCCCGCTGGACGTAGTCCTCCAGCCGGAACTTCATGTTGTCCCGCAGGTAGTCGAACCCGAACTCGTTGTTCGTGCCGTACGTGATGTCGGCCGCGTAGGCCTGGCGCCGCTCGGCGTCCGTGAGCCCGTGGACGATCACGCCCACGCTCATGCCCAGGAACTTGTAGATCGCGCCCATCCACTCGGCGTCGCGCTTGGCCAGGTAGTCGTTCACCGTGACCACGTGCACGCCCCGGCCCGTCAGCGCGTTCAGGTACACGGGCAGCGTGGCCACCAGGGTTTTCCCCTCGCCGGTCTTCATCTCGGCGATCTTGCCCTGGTGGAGCACCACGCCGCCGATGAGCTGCACGTCGAAGTGGCGCATGTCCAGGGTGCGGCGGGCCACCTCCCGCACCGTGGCGAACGCCTCGGGCAGCAGGTCGTCCAGGGGCTCCCCCCGCTCCAGGCGCTCCTTGAACCGGGGGGTCATGGCCCTGAGCTCCTCGTCGGAAAGGGCCCGGAAACGGGGCTCGAGCTCGTTGATCCGGTCCACGACGGGCTGGATCCGCTTGAGCTCCCGGTCGTTCTTGCTTCCGAAGATCTTCTTGAGAACGGTTGCGAACATGGATCGGCTCCGGCCGCCGAGGTCGTGGCGCGGCGGCATGGTGAAGTACGCGACCTGGGGTAGGGGAGTCACGACGGGCGGGAAGGCGTCGGCCCTCGGGCGGGAGCCGGCGGCGGGGAATTCGCCCCGGACTCCACCGGATCGGCTATGCTAACACCCGCGAGAAAACCCGTCAATTTTCGTCGGCGGCGGGCTCCCCGTCCAGGGACGACAGCAGGGCCTCCACCTCGGAGAGTTCCCCGGGGTCGAGAACCGGCTCTCGTTTCCCGCCGGGGCTCCCCGTTCCACGGAACAGCACCCTGGCCAGCTCGACCCGGAGCAGACCGATCGCCTCCCCAGGCCCCCGGGCCGACTCCGCGATCCCCGACAAGGCCTCCGCCGACACGAGGCCGGAAGCGCCCGCCGCCTCCAAGCGGTGTTCCAGCAACGCTCGCAGGGCCCTCGCCTCCCAGGCCGGCAAACCGATCTCTTCCAGCGGCTCCATCGGAGGGGGTCCCTCCCCCCAGAGGAGCGGAAGAACGATCGGGCAGCCCGCCACCCGGAGCGACGCGAGCGCGGCCCATTCGTCCCGCACGTCGTCCCGGTCCGCCCGGGCGGACACCCCGAGCACGGACGGGCCCCGCTCGCAAAACGCCTCGAGGAGCTCCCCGTACAGGCGAACCGCCCGGGCCGCCGCGTCCCCTTCCCCCGGAGAGACCCCTGCGAGCTCCAGGAGCGTGTCGAGGAAGTCGCCGGCGTCCCGGGGTTCCCGGGCGACCCACAGGACAGGCATCCCCCGCGCAGCCGCGTCGGCTGCCGCCACCTCCACGAACGTCTGGCGTCCGGCGCCGGCCGGCCCCCGCACCCACACTCCCCGGCAAGCCTCCAGCGCCGCCGCGGCCCGGCGGAGCGCCCCGGCCCATCCCGGCGCGTCCCACAAAAGCAGCGGGTCCGTCACCGGGCCGCACGGGTCACGCTCCAGGCCCAGGGCTCTCCAGATCACGTCGCGTCTCCTCTGGAGCGCAGCCGTCGGATGCGGGCCGGCACGTCACGGAAACCCGGGGCCTCCCGGGCGGCCTTCTCGAAGAAGCGCAGGGCCGCCTCGAGATCGCCTTCCTCCTCGGACAGGTCGCCGAGCTCGTAGAGCACGGCAGCCCGGTCCTCGGCACTCGCGGTGGGCACGGCCAGGGCCATCTGGAGGGCGGCCCGCGCGTCCTTCCGGTTGCCCATCTCCCGGTAGACCATGGCCATGGCCGCATAGGCCTCCCGGGCCTTCTCCGGCGAGCGCGCCGCAGCCTGGAATTCCCGCAGCGCGTCCTCCATGAGGCCCATTTCGCGGTAGGCCACGCCGAGGTTGTAGTGGGTCTCGAAGTCCGACTCGTCGAGCTTCTGGGCCACACCCGACCGGAACTCCTGAAGGATGTCGTCCAGCTCGGAGACCTCGAAGTCCTCGAACCCCTCGAATCCCTCCAGGACCTCCTGGGCCACATCCCCTTCCCCGGGCCCGGGCTCCTTCCAGCCCAGGCGGGAGAGCCGGGACGCCACGTGGGCCGAGTCCGGATAACGATCCCGCGCCCGGAGGAGCACCTCCACCGCTTCCTCCCGGCGGCCCTGGGATTCGAGGAAGTCCGCTTCGGCCAAGATCCGCAGGAGGGCCTCCTCCGCCTCGGCTCCGTCCGGCTCGGCGCGAACAACCCGCTCTGCCTCTCCCTCCTGAACGAATTCCAGCGCGCCGGGGTCGAGCTCGATCTCGATCGTCTCCCCCGAGGGAACCACCGCGGCCGGCTTGACGTACTGCACCGCCTTGCGGGCCTCGACGTTGCCGGGATCCACCTCCAGGACCGCCTCGTAGGCCCGCAGCGCCTCGGCGTCCCGGCCTTCGCGCAGCAGGAGCTCACCGATCCGAAGCTGTTCCCTCACCCACGCCTCCCGGTCGCCCCTCCGGTGGTAGAGGTCCCTCAGCTTCTGGTGGAGGTCCAGCCGGTCGGGGGCGCGATCCACGAGCTCGAGCAGTCTTTCCTCGGCCTTGTCCTCCAATCCGTACTTCAGGTAGAGCTCCGCCTCCAACACCCCTTGGTCCAGGGAGTCCTCCGTCCGCCCCGTGTGCATCCCTGGAGCCGGCTCCAGGGGGAAGGGCGCCGACCCGGTTTCCGGGACCGCCACCTGGCCCAGAGCGAGCCGGGCCTCGGCATCGTCAGGAAAGAGATCGAGAATCTTCCTGTAGCAGGCCTCCTCCTTGTCCGAGAGCCCCTGTTGGGCATACACCCGGGCCATCGCCCGGTAGGCCTCGGCCATCTCGGCGCGGTCACCCCGTGCCTGGGCGATGGAGGCGATCTGTTCCAGGAGATAGAGGTCGTCCGGCCGGTCCTCGAGCAACGCCAGGGCCACCTTCCGGGCCTCGGCCAACTGCCCCAGCACCAGGTAGGCCCTGAGCGCCAGGAGCCGAAGGTCCGGGTTGTCCGGATCGGACTCCAGTCCCTCGCGGATCACCTCCAGGGCCTTTTCCTCCTCCCCCAGATCCACGTACAGCTCGGCCAAGCGTTTCCGAACCAGGGGGTGGTGCTGGGAGAGCTCGTAAAACCGCTCCAGCAACCTCAGGAGCTTCCGGTTTCTCCCCTCCCCCCTGAGCTGGAGGACGAGCTTGGAGAGGACCTCCTCGAAGGCGTCGAAACGGCCCTCCTCCAGGTGGATCTCCGCGAGGTGGGCCTTGATGGCGGC
>CAZBGL010000010.1:0-4218 GCA_964491375.1 uncultured Thermodesulfobacteriota bacterium
CGGCGCTTCGAACGAGCGCCCCCCCTCCCCTCGCCCCGATCAAGCCCGGTAAGTTTCGTTTTCGACCAACGTCCCGCAGTCCCATTTTCGACCAACGTCCCGCAGTCCCACTCCGACATCCTTCCACCGGCCGCCCTCGGAGGGTGTGAACCGGTAAAGGTCGCGGTGAAGCTGCAGGACCACCTGCGGCGTGAAGGGCATGTTCCGCGCGTTGACGTGGATGGTGTTGAGCACGTCACGGTATCCCGCGATCTCCTGCTCCGAGCGTCCGCGGGGCGCTGCACCGCGCTGCACGAGCGCCCGTATTCGCTCGAGCGGCGCCGTGACCCCCTCGATCCGGGTGGACGACTCGGTGCTCTCGATGAGCGCCACCTGCCGCAGGTTCTCTAGGACCTGGGGTGCTTGTTGACGGAACAGCGCCTCCTTTCCCCGGTACTCGCCAATGAGTCGGATGGTCCGGACCAACCGGTGCGGCAAGCGGAGTGTCTCGAGGTAGCTCCTGGTCAGCGAGTGCACGACCTCACTCCACCACGATCCGAACCGTGGATGCGTCCTTGCCCTTGGTCAGCTCGGCGACGTAACGCTTGAGGCGCTCCTTGAGGAACGGGTTCGGGCAGGCCGTGTAGTACGGCGGATCCGAGAGGCGCAGGATTTCCTCGTCGGTGGCCTTGGGGAAGCCCGGCGTCTTCCGCGGAACTCCGGGTCCTTGAGCTTCTCCCGCAGCTTCTCGAGGAAGTAGGCGCGCCGGGCCTCGTCGTTCTCGAAGGTCATGCCTAAACAGGTCACGAGTCCCGAGTCGCGGACCGCGGCCGTCCCGGCATCGAACATGGTCTGTTGGTGCGATTGCGGTGTTCTAGCCATTTGTTTCTCCATTGCGGAATGAGGCGGAATGGGGCCGCCTTATTGCCGCCTTATTGTTCGCCTTATTCATCTTCACGCCTCACCAACGACCAGGAAGCTCCTCGCCCGTGGCCAGAAGACGACACCAAGCCTAGTTTTTTGAGATGCAGGAGCTCCTCGCGAAGCCTCCGGTCTGAAGGAGGTTTCTTCATGGAGGCGCGGATGTCACGGAGCGGCATGGACGGCCTCCCGGACAAGATGTGCAGGATCTCCCTCTGCCGCTCGGTCAGGTCATGGGCCACCCGATGAGGCGCGATGTAGCCGGCCGGGAGGAAGCGAACCCACACCGCTCCCGCCTGCTCGCCGAACTCGGGTTCGGGATGGCCTGCTGCCACGCACAGCTCCACGATCTTCTGCGTCCCCCGCCCCCACCGCTCTATGAGCCCGCGCCGATAGAACACGTCCGCGATCAGGGGATTGCGCGGCCTCGATGGATGCTCGCGCTTGAGGTCCTCGGGCGTCAGTCCAAAAGGCAGCGTCCCGTCGCTCCAGATCTCCAGCCGGTCGTCGTAGATGGCGAGGCTCACCGCACCGCCCGCGATGGCGTAGTCGCGGTGGCAGAAGGCGTTGACGAGCGCCTCCCTGAGGGCCTCCAACGGAAACAGCGGTTCGTCCTCCCGCTCGAACAGGCCCGGCACGATGCGCCCCGCCACGGGAAGGTGGCGTCGAAGGAACAGCATCGCCTCGTCGAGCAGCGCGAAAGCGTGGCCGTGAAGTTGTCGCTGGTCGAGAAACTCCGACTTGTCCACGCCGCGAAATCGGGCCATGCGCAGTTGGCACTGAGGATAGTCGGGAAGGAACCGGGTACCGAACAGCACGACTGCGGCTTGGTTCGGCTGTCCGTCCCTGAGCAAGCCCAACCGTCCCAGGATGTCGAGAATGTCGCTACCCGTCGATTCTGGCAGACGCCCGGCAGCCACCCCCAGGCGCACCGTGCGCAGGATCTCCTCGTGGTCCAGATCGTCCAATCCGTAGTCCGCAGCGGGCAAGGTCTCCCACCTGGCCCTGCCTCGCTCGGCCAAGAGCCCCTGGTGGGGGCTCGAAGCGTCGAAGGTGCTCGGCCACATCCCGCACCGTTCGGTCGGAAACCACCTGTCCAACGATTCGTCCTTCGGCCGTGACGCCGATGAGCACGCGACCACCGCCGCCGTTGAGCATGCCACAAAGCGCTTCCATGGCCCGCCGGAGCTGTCCGGTGGACTTCTTGAACTCGAGGGTCTCCGACTCGCCCCGGCGCACGAGCTGCTCCAGCGTCTTTCGGTCCACGCCCCTACTCCACCACGATCCGGATCGCCGAGGGATCCTTGCCCTTGGTCAGCTCGGCCACGTAACGCTTGAAGCGATCCTCGAACTCGTGCACGGTGCACGGAACCCCGCCGCGCAGGAGCGCCTCCCGCAGGGCCTCCGGGGTCACGACGACCTTCTGGAGGCCGCGCAGAACCTCCTGCAGCGCCTTGACGAAGGCGTTGTCCACCGGGTCGGGCAGCTCGCGGCTGTCGAGGAAGGCGCCCAGCGCCTGCTTGCCCTTCGGGTGGGCGACGAGGTCGATGTTCCCCTTCACCGTCGGGTCCTCGAGGTTCCCGAGCAGGGTCTGGGTCCACTCCGCGACCATCCGGTCGAGCTGCTCGTCCAGGTGCTCGAGCACGTCGGCGGCCGGCAATCCGTCGGCGGACTCCTCGACCGGCCGGTAGCGGCAGTGAGGGCAGATGGGCTCGGCCTCCAGGTCCTGGCGCGTGAGGCTGAAGCAGGTCTTGAGCCCGAACAGGCGGTTCTCGAAGTCCCGGAGCTGCTGTGCGGGCATCATCTCCACGCCGGCGAGCTTCTGGAGCCGCAGGAGCCGCGGATCCTGGCGAGCTCCGTACTGAACAGCACTTCGAGGTCGTCCAGCAGGACCACGTCCGCCCCGGCCTCCTGGACGATGGCGCCCAGGAGCTTCGGCACGCGAACGGCGCGCTGCTTCCTCGTCAGCTCCAGGAGCCGCTCGCACAGGAGCAGGTTGACGTTGAGCAGCGGCCACCCCTTGATGCGCGCCAGGTGTTGCAGCGCCGTCGTCTTGCCGCTGCGCGGCGGGCCGACGACGAGCACGAGCCGATGGTACAAGAGGGCCGCCGTGGGAACAACGGCGAGCACCGCATCACAGAGTCGTTTCACGGTCATAGAACGCTCCCTAGAACGGCCGTTGCGCCTCGTGGGGGCCGCCGCGGAAGGTAGTTCAACCCGCAGATCGTCGGGCGCGGCCGCCCCGCGGGGCTCATCGTCCTGGAGCACGCGGCGAAGGGCCACCGCCCCAACGTCTCGTGGAGGGGGAGCCGGGGCGCTAGGAGTCGTCCAGCCCCAGGCACGCGGCCAGCCGCTCGAGCCGCTCCAGGGGCGGACGGTCCCGGAACACGCCGTGGCCCGGCCGGCCCGGGTCGAGCCCCCGCAGGAACACGTAGTGCACCCCGCCGAAATGCCGGTGGTAGTCGTAGCCGGGAAGCCGGGCCTTCAGGTGCAGGTGCAGGGCCAGGGCGTACAGGTGGTACTGGAGCACGTAGAGTTCCCGGCCCACGGCCGCGGCCAGGGCCGGGGGGGCGTAGTCCTCCGGGTCGGTGCCCAGGAGGTTGGTCTTCCAGTCCACCAAGTGATACCGCCCCCCGTGCCGGAACACCAGGTCGATCACCCCCCTCAGGTAGCCGCGCACCGGCGCGAACTCCAGGCGGCCCAGGTGGAGGGCCGGGTCGGCGCCGAGGGTCCGTTCCAGGTCCGGGTCACCGAGCGCCCGGGCCAGCTCCCGGGGGGTGAGTACGCCCCCGCGGGGCCTCACCGGGTAGACGAACGCCACCTCGTGGAGCCGATCCTGCCGGCCCAACCGGCCGAACCGAAGGCCCGGCACGACCTCGAGGGCCCGCACCCGCTCCACGAGCTCCAGCACCGCCGGGGTCCACACCGGGTCGAACCCGTGGGCCCGGAGCCGGCCGCCCACCCACTCCCGGGCGTCCTGGCCCTCTTCGCCGGCGAAGTCCAGCCCTTCGAGGATCTCGTGGATGCAGATGCCGGTGCGGGCCCCCGGCGGAAAGCCCAGGAAACCGGGAGCCTCGGGGGCGGTCTCGCCGGGCGCCGGACCGGACCGGAGGTCCAGGTCCTCGCCCTCGTCGTCGGCCGGGCCGGAGCCCTCGGTGAGGGCGGTGAAGCTCGTCACCCGCCAGTCCGCCCGTACCCGGCCGGTGAACCGGGCGCGTTCGGGCCGGAACGCCTCCCGGTCGGGCGGAACGTACCGGCCCAGGCGCTCGGGTCTGGGGATCGGCGCCACGGTGAGGTTCCGGCCGTCGGCCACGGCCT
>CAZBGL010000011.1:0-5681 GCA_964491375.1 uncultured Thermodesulfobacteriota bacterium
ATCGCGTGCTCTGCGGCCCGTACGAGCAGGGCCACGGCGCGGTGGGTGGGGCAGGGCACGCCGAGGCGCTCGCCCTCGGCGGCCAGGGCCTCGTTGAGGCAGCCGATCTCGGTGGGGCGGCGGGCCTCGACGTCCTGGAGCATGGAGATCTTGTTGGGGCCCACGCCCGAAAGGGCCCACCGGCAGAAGCCCCCGGGGTCGTCCAGTTCGGGGAAGGAGAGCCCCCGGGCCCGGGCCACGGCGGCCGCCTCCTCGGCCAGGAGGTCGATCAGGCGGCACACGGCCGGGTTGGCCAGCATCCGGTCGGCCGGGAGGCCGGTGAGGGCGGCCAGGGGGTTGGTGGAGACGTTGGCGATGAGCTTCTTCCACCGCACCGGCTCGATGTCGTCCACGATCTCCACCGCGAGCCCGAAGGGCTCCAGGCTGGCCCGGAGCGTCCGGAGCACCCGGCTCACGGACGGGGCCGGCGTTGGCCCGGCCGGCCCCACGGCCAGGAGGGGGCCCTTGCCGCCCGCGTAGCGGACCCGCCCGTCCGGAAGCCGCTGGGCGCTGTGGGCGGTGACCCCTCCCACGGTGCGCCCGGCCCCGAACGCACCGGCCAGGATCTCCAGGTTCCCGAGGCCGTTCTGCACCGAGAGCACGACGGTCTCGGGGCCCACCAGCGGATGGGCGTCGCGGGCCGCCCCTTCCGTGTCGTAGCCCTTGACCGAGACGTGGACGAGGTCGAAGGGGCCGGGCCGCTCCGGCAGGGGGTACCCCCACACGTCGGCGTTCACGGGGTGCACGGTGCCGTCCGGGAAGGCCACGCCGGCGCCCCCGCGCAGTTCCCCCAGGCGGCGGGGGTCCCTTTCCACCAGCACCACCCGGTGCCCGGCGCGGGCGTACAGGACGCCGAACAGGGTGCCCAGCGCCCCCGCGCCCACCACGGCGACGCGCAGCGACTCGTCAGGCATGGCGCCCCCGCTCCAGGGCCCGGCGGTTCCGCTCGCGCAGGGCGGGCGCGCTGACCGCCTCCATGGCGGCGCAGATCTCGTCGAAGGTGAAGGGAAAGCCCTCCACGGTGGTGGCGTGCCCCAGGACGATCAGGTTGGCCAGGAGCGGTGCGTCCATGCCGAGGGCGATGCGGTCGGCGTCGACCACCGACACGGTGACTCCGGCCTTCTGCAGGAGCGGGGCCACCAGGGGATCGGGGAACGGCCGTTCGCCCGAGGCGTTCACGACGCACAGGGCGCCCGAGCCCGCTCGCAGGCACGGGAGGGCCCGGTGGGCCTCCACGGGGTCGAGGCCCAGCAGCAGGTCGGCCTCTCCGTCGGCCACCAGCGGACTCCAGAACCGGCCGAGCTTGAGGTGGGCGGCCACCGAACCGCCCCGCTGGCTCATGCCGTGGGTTTCGGACCCGATGACGGGGAGCCCCCGGCCTCGGGCCGCCTCGGTGAGCAACCGGCTGGTGAACAGCACCCCCTGGCCGCCCACGCCGGCGATCACGATCTGGTAGTTCAGGCTGGTCTCGGTCACGGTGTCTCGCCTCCGTGGCAGGTGAAGCGCGGTGGTCGGCTCACCGGCTGGAACGCCGGGACGTTCGCGTGCACGAGGGCTCCCGGGTCCGCGGCCGTCGGCCGATGGTCCTGCGGCCCACGTCGCGGCCGGAAGACCGCTTCTCGCCCGTTCCGCGCCGCCGGTCGACCGCCCCCCGACGGATCGACCCGGTGTGCGAGCCCGGCGACCCCTCCCCTCATGGGCCCGACGGGGAGCCGACGTCTGCGGCCCGGGGCCGGATGGCGCCCTGGGGGCACACCTGGATGCACAGGCCGCACTCGATGCAGATTCTCCGGTCCACGTCCACGGTGCCGTCCGCACGGCGCACCAGGGCGGGGCACTCGAACCAGGTGGTACAGTAGCCGCATCCCACGCACGCCTCGGTGCGCGGCATGGTGATGGCGTTGCGGGGGCAGTCCACCTGGCACAGGCGGCACAGGGTGCACTTTTCCTCGTCCACCCGGTATTCCCCGTTCTCGCGCACGATGGCCCCGAACGGGCAGGCCTTGAGGCACATGTCGCACCGCGTGCACACTCCGCAGTGGAAGCACCGTTCCCGGGCCTCGCGGGCCGCCCGCGAGGGCGAAAGCCCCCGGTTGACCTCCTCGAACCCCCAGATGGCCTCGTCGGGAGGCACGGTCCGTTCCTGGGCCCGTGCCACCCGGGGAAAGTAGCGGAGCTGGATGGTGCGGAGGGGCGGCACGGCCTGCACCCGGCGGGCCCGTGGCGAGTCCGGGTCGTACAGGGGCTCGGCGGCCGCGGCCGGGCCCCGGGCCACCCGCAGGCTCCGCTCGTCCAGGGGCTGGCCGGTGAGGTCGGCATGGATGGCGAGCGCCGCGCGTTTCCCGGCGTTGACCGCGCCCGCCACCGTGCCGGTGGCCCGGTCGGTGGTGTCGCCGGCCGCGTACACGCGGTTCCGGCCGGTGCGGCCCCAGGCGTCCACCGGGATCGCACCAGGGCCGTGGGTCGGCGGATCCGGCTCCACGCCCACGGCCACGATCACGGCGTCCACCTCGGTCCAGAACTCGGCCGCGGGTCCTTCCGGGCCGGGGGGCACGGCGTAGGCCTGGGTCTCCTGCTGGTCGGTGTTGCGCAGCTTCAGGGCCAGTCGCCGGGCCCGGCCCGCCTGGACCATTTCGGGCACGGCGTGGAAGCGGAAGAAGATGCCTTCGGCCCGGGCCGCTTCCACTTCCTCGGGGATGGCCCGGAGCCGCTCCGGCCCCCGCCGGTAGTACACGGTCACTTCGGCGCCCAGCCGGCGCGCCGTCCGGGCCGCGTCCACGGCGGTGTTGCCCCCGCCGATCACGGCCACCCGGCGGCCCACGTCGGGCCGGCTCCCCTCGCGCACCGCACGGAGGAAGGCCAGCCCGCTCCACACGCCTTCCAGGTCCTCGCCCCGGATGCCGAGCGTGCGTTCCCTTCCGGCGCCCGTGGCGTACAGGACCGCATCGAACCGGCCCAGCTCGTCCAGGGGCAGGTCGCGACCCACGCGGACGCCCGTGTGGAGGCGCACGCCCAGGGCCGTGACGCGGGCGATCTCCCGCTCGAGCACCGCCTGGGGAAGGCGGTACTCCGGGATGGCCCACCGGAGCATCCCCCCGGGCGCGGGCCGTGCCTCGAACACCTCCACCCGGTGGCCCAGGCGCGCCAGGTGGTAGGCTGCGGTGAGCCCTGCCGGGCCCGCCCCGATCACGGCCACCGCGTACCCGGTGGGCTCGGCCGTCTCCACGTCTCCGCCCGGGCCGGGGGCCGCGTCGCCCACGGCCCGCTCCACGGCGTGGATGGCCACGGGGCCGTCGTAACCGGAGCGGTTGCACCCGCTCTCGCAGGGGTGGGGGCACACCCGGCCCAGGGTGGAGGGGAACGGGTGCTCCTGGTAAAGGAGCCGGGCCGCCTCGTCCCACTTCTCCTCGGCCACCAGGGCCATCAGGCGTTCCACGTCGTTGCCCGCGGGGCAGGCCTCCACGCAGGGGCTCACCTTGTCCTGGTGCCGGGGCCGCCAGGCGGGTTTCCACGAGCCGTCCGGGCCCTTGGGAAGATCCCCCCGCAGCACCTCCACCGGCACGGCCTGCCAGCCTGGCCCCAGGCCCTTGACCCGGGTGACGCAGGCGTACCGGGCGACGACCACGGCCACGCCGCCGTCGGGCGAGCGCGCGTAGTCCCAGGCCTCGCGCAGGGTCCGCTGGAACCCCTCGATGTCGTAGGGATCCCCCCGGGTCAGGTACTGGACCCCGCAACCCCGCACGAGTTCCTCGAGGTTCACGGGCCGCCCCGGGTGCCCGTCGGCCGTGACCCCGAACTCGGGCGTGGGCTGCATCCCGGTCATGCCGGTGACCTCGTTGTCCAGGATCACCAGAACGAACCGCGAGCCGTTGTAGACCGCGTTTTCCAGGGCGGCGGCGCCCGAGTGGTAGAACGTGCTGTCGCCGATGGTGGCGAGGATCGGGGGCACGTCGCCGTCCTGGGCGTGGGCGTGGTAGAACCCGGCCGCC
Organism: uncultured Thermodesulfobacteriota bacterium; assembly: GCA_964491375.1. Classification (GTDB taxonomy): domain Bacteria; phylum Desulfobacterota; class Deferrisomatia; order Deferrisomatales; family Deferrisomataceae; genus CAZBGL01. The sequence goes on from CAZBGL010000011.1 coordinate 4,029, forward strand.
ATGGACACGGACGCGCCCATGTCGTGGACCGTGTCCACGGCGCCCAGGTTGAGGCCCAGGGTGTAGCACCCGATGTCGCCCGGGAACAGGCCGTCCGGGAAGGTGCGCCGGATGGCGTAGAACGCCGCCCGGTGGCCGCAGCCCGGGCACAGGGTGGGCCTCCGGATGGGGAGCCCCAGCTCGGCCACGGCCCGGCCGAGGCCCGATTCGGGCGGCGTGGAGGGCCGGAGGCCGGCCTGGTGCGCGGCTGCCGCAAGGACCGAGCGCATCCGGTCGGGGGTGAGTTCTCCCGCCGTGGGCACGTGACCGGTCGTCCGTCCCCACACGGTTCCGAATCCGCGGATCTGGAGCTCGACGGCCGCGTCGGGTTCCTCGAGCACGAGCACGCGGTCGCACCGCCCGAACAGGCGATTCACCAGGGATTCGGGCAGGGGATAGGGCGTCACGAGCTTGAGCACCGCCACGTCGTCTTCCAGGCCCAGGGGGCCCAGCAGTTCTGCCAGGTAGGCGTAGCTGACGCCCGAGGCCACGATTCCCAGGGCGTGGCGCTCCCTGGGGAGGGAGAGGCGGTTCTCCGGCCACTCGGCGAACTCCCGCCCGATGGCCTCGAGCTTGTCGTTGAGCCGGCGGTGCAGTTCGAACCGGGCCCGGGGGGTGGCTGCCCAGCGCCGGGGATCCTTCTCGAACCGGGACGCACGCGGTGCGGCCCGCACGGGCCCGCAGACCACCGACTGGCGGGCATGGCAGATCCTGAGGGTGGGCCGGAGGATCACGGGGATCTGGTGGCGCTCCGAGAGCGCGAACGCCCGGTCGCACAGGTCCTTGGCCTCCTGGGGGGTGGCCGGGTCCAGCACGGGCAGCTTTGCGAACCGGGCGAACAGCCGGGTGTCCTGTTCGGTCTGGGAACTGTGGGGCCCCGGGTCGTCCGCCACGACGAGCACGAGACCGCCCACCACGCCGATGTAGGCCGACGACAGGGCCGGGTCGGCCGCCACGTTGAGGCCCACCTGCTTCATGGCCACGGCGGTGCGCTTGCCGGAGTAGGCGGCCGCGAGGGCCGTCTCCAGGGCCACCTTCTCGTTGGTGGACCACTCGGCGTAGATGGGGAGCCCCATTTCCTCCTTGAACCGCACGATGCCGGGAAGGATCTCGGAGCTGGGCGTGCCCGGGTACGAGGTGGCGAACTGGCACCCGGCCTCCACCAGACCCCGGGCAATGGCCTCGTTCCCCAGCAGTACGCGCTCCTCGGTTCGGTGCATGTTCGGCTCTCCGTTGTCCAGGATGAGGGGTGTCGGTCACGGTAACGGCCTGCGGCCCTCCGCGATTCCGCTTGCGGCAGCGCCGCCCGGAAACGGGCCCCCGGGCGGCATCACCGAGGTCCGGGAGGGCCCCCTGGCTCGGGCGGGCGCGAGCACGCAATATGCGACCTCGCCGCGGCAACCCGCCGCTCGGAAGCGCCCGGCGAGCACCCCCGGGGCACGCCGACGCCGCTCGGAAACCCCAGGGGCCGCGGCGACCGTAGGAGCCGCGCCCGCGCCTCGCAGGGGCCCCTCCCGGCCACGGACGCTCCCAGGGGTTCGTCGACCCGGCCGGGGGTTCGGATCCGCGAAGGCGGCCGGAAGGCCGAACGCCACGGCCTCCCGAGCCCACCCA
>CAZBGL010000012.1:0-14496 GCA_964491375.1 uncultured Thermodesulfobacteriota bacterium
CCCGACCGGGTGCTCCGCTCGGCCCGAGAGATCGCGGACCACCTCGCCCGGGCGGCCAGCTCAACGGCTCCGGCCGAGCCCTCGCCCGGCCTGTTCCGTGCCGCCGAGGCCGCGCTGCGCGACCAGTTCGATCCGGTGCACGCCGGCTTCGGTCCCCCGCCCAAGTTCCCCACGCCCCACAACCTGATGTTCCTGCTGCGGCGCCAGCGCCGCACCGGTTCGGCCGACCTCCGGGACATGGCCGCAAGGACCCTTGAAGCCATGCGCAGCGGCGGGCTGTACGACCACCTGGGGTTCGGCTTTCACCGTTACAGTACGGACGCCCGCTGGCTGGTCCCCCACTTCGAGAAGATGCTCTACGACCAGGCGGGGCTGGTGACGGCTTACGCGGAAGGATGGCAGGCGGCCCGGCATCCGTTGTTCGCCCGCACCGCGCAGGAAGTGGCCACCTATGTGCTACGGGACCTGGCGGCCCCCGGGGGCGGATTTTATTCGGCCGAGGACGCCGACTCCGAGGGCGAGGAGGGCCGGTTCTACCTGTGGACACGGGACGAGATCCTGGCCGTGCTGGGCCCGGGCCCGGGCGAACGCTTCTGCGCGGTCTACGGCGTGACCCCGGAGGGGAACCACCGGGACGAAGCGACCGGACGGTCAACGGGAAGGAACGTGTTGCACCTGGCCCGGCCCCTGGCGGACTGGGCAAAGGCCTTCGGCATGGAACGGCCCGAGCTCGAGAAGGAACTGGAGCGATCCAGGGCCATCCTCCTTCGGTGCCGCGGCCAACGCGAGCGTCCCGCCCGGGACGACAAGATCCTGGCCGGCTGGAACGGCCTCATGATCTCGGCCCTCGCCCGTGCGGGATGGGCCCTGGGCGCGCCGGACTTGGTCCGGGCTTCGGAGCGGGCCGCCCGGTTCGTGCTGGGAGCCCTGTTCCGGAACGGCCGGCTGTTCCGCAGCCACCGCAACGGGCGCACGAGCGTCCTGGCGGTGGCCGAGGACTATGCCTTCCTGGCCCGGGCGTGCCTAGACCTGTACGCCGCGACCTTTGAACCCGCCTGGCTCGCCGAGGCTACCCGCCTCGCCCGGAAGCTCGTGGACCGGTTCTGGGACGGTGCGGCCGGTGGACTGTACGACGCCGAGCCCGGGCGGGACGATCTTCCGTGGCACTCCAAGGAGGTATACGACGGGGCCTTTCCGTCCGCCAACAGCGCGGCCCTGGAAGTGTTTGCCCGGCTGGGGCTCCTCACGGCCGACACCCGGTGGACCAATCGGGCGTGGGAACTGGCCCGGGCGTTCGCCGGGGAAGTTTCCCGCTACCCGGCCGCGTTCACCGCGTACCTTTCGGGGCTGGCCTACCTCCTGGAACCCACGCGCGAGGTGGTTATCGCAGGGCCCCCGGGGCGGCCCGACACCCGGGCGCTCTTGGAAGCGGTCCGCGGCGTGTACGCCCCTGAAACCGTGCTCCTGCTCGTACCCCCGGGGGAGGCCGCGGAGCCTATGCGGGCCCTTGCTCCCTTTGCCTCGGACATGGGCCCGGCGGGGGGCCGGGCCGCGGCCTACGTGTGCCAGGACTTCGCCTGCCGGGAACCCGTGACCGATCCTGACGAGCTTGCGGCACTCCTGGAAGCGCCTCCGTGATTCCCTCGACCGCGCCACCGGTCAACCCGTCACAGAACCGGAGCGACCTCCAGGTCGCGATCGCGGCTGGAAAACCGCTCCCACATCGTTTTCCCCTTGTCTCCCTCCCGCCAAGGGAGGGGGCACCACCTTCGAACTTGCGCCGAGATCCGGGGGGCGCGGCGACGGGAAGGCCGCGCCTCCTACAGTCGCCGCGGCCACACCGCCTCAACTCGGCAACGCCCTTCCCACGGTTCGGCACAGTGCTTGTCAGCAGCACAGTGCCGCGGCGAAACAGGATACAGGACTTCGCGGCCTCCGAAGCCGCGGCCCCCGGATCGGAGAAGATCTAACTGGCTAGAATGATAGAAGGTTTTGGGCCTTCTGCCCGACGAACAGCTTACGGCTAACGGTTGACAGATTACAGCGTTCAAGCGTTTCAGCTTTCCAGCCTTTCAGACTCTCTCGTAGCGCCCGTGGCGTCGTTGCGCGAGCCCCAAAAGGTCGCGGCTTGGAAGCCGCTCCCACCGCATCACCGTGTCACCCGTCACCGCGTCACCGATCACCCGTCACCGCGTCACCGATCACTCGTCACCCGTCACGGAACTTCACGGCTGGAAAGGCGCTCCCACATGCCCCTCCCCCTGTCCCCTCCCACTATCAGACGTCAGATTTCAACCAGCAGAGGACATGAGAGGGCTTCCAATCTGGACAAACCGGAACGGTTCTGTTTTCATGGTTCCGGCTGGTTTGACGTGATCAAACTCTAGGAGGAACCATGTACCCGGACGCCGCCCGCCCCCTCTACCGCACCCTGCGCAAGGCGCTTCGCGAGCACGAGACCCAGGCCCGGGCCAACCTGGAATGGCTCCGGGAACACATGCACCCGTATTTCTTCATCACCATGCAGGAGGAGACGGAAGCGCTGATCCAGCTGGTGGGCGGCCTCCACGCCCTCACCCACAGCCGCCGGCTCGTCCTCACCGACCAGGACAAGAAGCTCATCCTGGCCTGCCTGAACCTGCCCGGCACCGTGTACCGGTCGTTCCGGGACCTCAGCCACCGGGCCGTCTCGTACGCGGAGGTCATCCACTCCTACCACCCCGTACCGGGTCTCGGCGCAGAGCTGGAGATCCAGCGTTTCGAGTTCGACCCCCGGGACCACCACGCGGTCGCCCAGGCCCCCTTGCCCCAGGTTCCCCGCCGGATCCGCAACGGCGTGCTGAGGGCCATGCGCCGGATGTACCCGGACTTCGACCTCTCCGAACTGGACCGCGCGCTGGGTCTCCTGTGGGTCAACAACGAGCACTACGCGCGGATCTCCCCGCCGGAGCGGGTGGCACGGATCCTGTGGCTGTACCAGACCGCGCGCCGCCGGGACGGCCTGTACCTGGGGGTGGAGAACACCGAGGACGTCATGCACCACCGCGAGTCGAGGCTCCTTTTCGCGGTGGGCAACCCCCCACAGCCGGGGTTCCTGGCCCAGGTGATGGAGGTGTTCAACCGGTTGGACCTGGGTGTGCGGCGGGCCTACTGCCTGACCATCAGCACCGGTGTGCATCCGTACTTTCTGGGGACGTTCTACGTGACCACCCGGGACGGCCGCCTGGTGGATCCGGGATCCGACCTGTTCCGGACCCTGCAGGCCGAGCTGTACAACACCCAGATCCTGTCCACATCGGGCCGGATCTACGAGGATTTCGTGGCCAACCGGGTCATGACCGGAGAGGAGGCCACGCTGACCAACGCGTTCATCGCGTTCTGCCACACGAACCTGGCCCACAACCAACCAGACCGTTTCGACCTGGGCGAGGTGAAGCGCGCCTTTTACGCCAGCCCCGACATCGCCCTGGCGCTGGTGAGGCTGTTCCGGGCCCGGTTCGATCCGGACGAGGCCGACCGGGAGCGGGCGTTCCAAGAGGCCCTGGACCGCGTGGAGGGCTTGGTCGAGGGTTACAACACGGGGCACCGCCACCTGGACGAGATCCGTCGCACCATTTTCCGCACCGCGCTCCTGTTCGTCCGGCACACGCTCAAGACCAACTTCTTCGTGCCGGAAAAACACGCCCTGGCGTTCCGCCTGGACCCGGCCTACCTGAAGGAACTCGGCCCGGAGTTCACCGCGGACCTGCCGCCGGGCGAACCCTTCCGGATCACGTTCTTCTTCGGCCGCCACGGGGCCGGCTACCACGTGGGATTCTCGGACATCGCCCGCGGGGGATGGCGTACCATCGTCTGCCGGAGCGAAGACGACTTCGTCACCAATGCGAATACGCTGCTCCGTGAGGTCTACGTGCTGGCCCATACCCAGCACCTGAAGAACAAGGACATCTACGAGGGCGGGTCCAAGATGACCGTGGTGCTGGACGCCTCTGACCTGACCGACCCGGACCAGGTCACCCAGCGGCTGTACAAGCTCCAGTACGGGTTCGTGAACGCCTTCCTGGACCTGTTCGTCACGGAGAACGGCCGGGCCCGACACCCTCGCGTGGTCGACTACTACGGCGAGGACGAGCCCATCGAACTGGGCCCCGACGAGAACATGCACGACGCCATGATCGAGCTCATCGCCCGGCAGGCGGTGAAGCGCGGCTACGTGCTGGGTTCGGGCATCATCTCGAGCAAGCGCGTGGGCATCAATCACAAGCAGTACGGGGTGACCTCGCTCGGGGTCGTCCGGTTCGCCGAGATCGTGCTGGGCGAGCTGGGCATCGACATGGCCCGGGACCCGTTCACGGTGAAGATCACGGGCGGCACCAACGGCGACGTGGCCGGCAACGCCATGCGTCTGCTCCTGGAACGCTGCCCCAAAGTGGGCATCCGGCTCATCGTGGCCGGCTCGGGCGTGCTCTACGATCCCGAAGGGATCGACCGGGAGGAACTGGGTCGCCTGGTGCTTCGGGACAACATCGATGCGTTCCGTCCCGAGCGGCTCCACCCGGGCGGGTTCCTCCTGCTCCGGAGACGCCGTCGGCGCGAGGGGCTGCGGGAGCTGTTTCTGAAGTACGTGCGCACGAAGCGCGGCGTGGAGGAGTGCTGGGTCACATCCGACGAGTTTCACCGGGAGTTCGACGGGATCCTCTTCCGCGTGAAGGCCGATCTGTTCATCCCGGCCGGCGGTCGGCCCGAGACCATCGACGAGCACAACTGGAACCGGTTTCTGGACGAGGAGGGCCGGCCCACGGCCCGGGCCATCGTGGAAGGGGCCAACTCGTTCATCACCCCCGGGGCCCGCGAGGAACTCCAGCGCCGCGGCGTGATCCTGATCCGGGACGCCTCGGCGAACAAGTGCGGCGTGATCAGCTCGTCGTACGAGATCCTGGCCAACCTGCTCATGTCCGACGAGGAGTTCCTCGCGCACAAGGAAGAGTACGTCTCCGAGGTGCTCCGCATCCTGGAACGGCGGGCCGAGGACGAAGCCCGTCTGATCCTGAGGCGCTGGCGCGCATCGGGGGGAACCCGGCTCTTTACCGAGATCTCCGACGAGATCTCCCGCGAGATCAACCGCCACTACGCCGAGCTGTTCGCGTACTTCGGCAAACGGCCCGAACGGCTGCGAACGCCTTTGTACCGAAGGGTGCTCCTGGCCCACCTGCCGCCCATCGTGGGGCGAACCCCCCGGTTCCGCAGGCGGATCCGCCGGCTGCCCCAGAAGGTCCAGGCGGCCATCGCGGCCGTGGAGATCGCCACGCGTATCGTGTACCGAGGCGGGTGGGAAACGAACCTCGACGACCAGCTTCGGCGCTTCGTGCGAACTGCGTTCCCGGCGGGTTCCTGAGCCGGACCCGGTCCCGGGTGGGGGGCCGCGGGCGGCGACACCTGGGAATCAGCGGCGGAGGAGGTATGCCTCGAGGGCCTCGATCTTCTCGGCGTCCTTGTCCCGTGCGAGGACCTTGTGACGGTTTACCGTGAGGGCGACGAAAAACCGCCGCACCCCCAGGTTGAGCACACGGGGCCGCGCACCCTCCACCAGGAGGGCGTACACGTGCTCGCCCGCGTACGGACCGTGGATCAGTTGACGATGCACCCGTTGGATGGAGAAATAGCGGGCCTGGGGGTGAAACACGTCGGCCAACGTGCCGTTTCCCCCGGCCACGTACTCGGTCGGATCGATGTGCAGGGGATGGGAGAGAACCTTGTCCACGCTGTTCACGGGCTCCTCCTTTCCTGCAACCCGATCCCCCAGGCCCGGGCCATCTCCCGCACCCAGGGCGGGCACTCCCCTCGTTCAAACCGCTCCCACGTAGGATAGCCCCCCCGGTACACATAGGCCAGGAGCTCCCGGAACTGGGCGTCCGTGAACCCATAGGGGCCGATCCGGGTGTGCCCCGAAACACGATCGCGTTCCAGCCGCACGGCGGTCTTCCGGGCCCACCGGTCCAGAACCGCCTCCACGGCGGCCCGGTTGCGGTGTCCGTGGAGTTTCTGCCGGAACCCGGAAGGTTCCTTCGGAAAGGGCCACGTCCTGTAGATCTCTCCGAGGTAGCCCTCGTGGCGCACTCCGTGGATCGCCCCCATGAGGTCCCCGATCTCCTCCCTTCGGTCGAACACGTGCCCCGGGACCTCCACCGCCGGTTCCTCGAGGAGGCGCACCGCAGCCCGGCAGAAGTCCGTGCAGAAAAAGAAGATCTCCTCGAGGAGCAAGCTGTCGGTCTCCACGTTGTAGAACCCGAACGCCACGCGCCCGTGGGTGAACGATCCGAACGCAAGGGGCATGGGTCACCTCGGTGCCAAGAAAAACGGCCCGGACGCCGGACGCGGCACCGGGCCGACCGACCTCGAGGAACAGGGAGACTACGCCTCCTTTTTCGCCTTCAGTCTCTGCGCGCGCACCTTGCGGGCCTCCACGAGCCGCTCGGCCAGGTTCAGTTTCTCGGCCATCTTCTTCCGCGCATCCGAGTAGTCCTTGGCCACCAGCGGCGTACCCGCCGGGATCCCGAACATCTTGCGGTACTGGCCGGGCTTCAGACCATGGGCCGTGGTGAGGTGGCGCTTCAGGGTCTTCATGCCCTTGCCGCAGATCATGCAGAAGATCTTTTCCTTCCCGAACGCCGCCTCCAGGGGCACGGCCGGCTTCGGCGGAGCCTCTTCCGCCGCCTCGGCAGAGACCGTTTCCAACTCGCCCACCTCTTCGCCCGCCAGGGACGCCAGCTTCTGGTACACCCTGTCGATCTCCGCCAGGAGATCCTCCTGGCCCATCTCGTTCATGGAAGCGTGGGAGGCCACAATGTCTGCGGTGAGCTGGAGCAGAAGGCGCTTATCCATATCCATCCTCCTTCAGACTTCGTTCCGAGAACGAGTCTTTCTTATAACCAACAAAAACCATTCTCGCAAGTCCAAAACAAAAAAAACGCTCATCCTCCAATGTAGTGCAGCCTTCTGCTTCCCGCGTTGAGCCTCTGCACAACAGACAACCCCAATCGTCTGGCTTCAACGGCCCCCGGGAACATTCGTGTACGGCCCCAAAACATCACGCGCACGTCCCCCTCAGCTCTGACTCAGGTGAACTGTGGTGGAAAACAGACGATCCTTCACAAAGACCTGGGGGAGCTCCTCCAACTCGAACTCCACCGACACGGTCTTGAAGCCCCTGAACTGGTAGACGTGGTAGTCGGCTCCGATGACCATCGAGGGGCACGAGATGTGGGTGATCCCGTACTTCTGTCCCCCCAGTTCCCCCTTGAGCCGGCCGGCCACGATGTTGGCGATCTCGCCGGCCGCGTCGAATACATGGTGGGAAAGCTCCTCCACCTCGCTTCCCAGAAACCGACCTGCCAGGTACAGGACCGCCCGCTGGGACAGGTGAAGGGTCACGGTGCCGTTCCGGCGCCCGATCAGCCCCACCACAACCGCGATCTCATGGCCCCGGGGGGCGACCGTGGAGAACCCCACGGGCTTGGGGACCACGCCCGCCATCTGAAACCCGGCCTCGGTGCTCCGGATCACCACATCCAACAGGTCCTGGTCCATGTCGATACGGGCCATCCGCTCCACCTCCTGGCCTGGTTACGGAGAAAGAAGAGTCTTCCACTCTTGGATGGATCGGATCGGCCGGAAACCCCGGAACCATGAGCCCCGTCTCGCCGGCCCCTGCCATCGGCCGTCGGGGATCACCGGCAGCCCCCCCGCCGGGCCCACGTACCGGTAGGCCCAGGCGGTCGTCCGCCCTTCCGGGGTCCCCACCCGCACGAGGACGCGTTCGTACAGGTTCCCTTCCGCGCCCGGCCCCTCGTAGTCCTCCAGCTCGTCCAGGAGCCGCAGCGCGGGCTCCAGGGGGCGCAACCGGAACACCTCGCCCTGCACCCTGCCGGCACCCGGGACCCAACCCGGGTATTCGCCCAGGTTCACCAGCACGCCCGGGACCCATCCCCTTTGCACGTCGCGCACGTACGGCGCCACGAGCCCGTGGTACGTCCCCCCCCGCATGAGCGTGCCGTACACGAACACCCGGTCGATCATCCCATCCAAAGTCTGCGCAGCGTCCAGTCCAGCCCGAACAGGGCTACCGTCAGCACGAAAAACCAGGCACGGGGCCATACCTCCTCCACCCGGCGCCCCACCACCTCCACGCGGGCCCTGCCCTGTTCCTCGAGGAGGCGGAAGAGCTCCCGGTCGGCCGGCCGGAAGACCCGTCCTCCCGTGGCCTCGGCCAGGCGCCCCAGGTACTCCCGATCCACCCCCACCCGAAGATCCTCCGGGCTCGCCGGCTCCACGGGCACGCCCAGGCTGTCGCGCCCCAGAAACGCCCCGTCCTGCCGCGCCTCCACCTCCACCCGCCACAGACCGGGCGCGGCAAACCGCACGGGCTCGGACCGGTATTCCCCGGGGGCGGCCTCGATCCACTCCAGGGAAAGCCGCTCCCCCGCCTCGTCCACGAGGGCACCCTCCAGGACGGCCCCGGCCGCCGGGCGGTACATCCGGTCCAGCACCCGGGCCCCGAACCGCACCTCCGTGCCCGCACGCACGGATCCGGCCGGCGGGGCCAAGCGAACCAGTTCGAGTTCCGGGTCGTGGACGAGCCACCGCAGGGCCCGGGTCCAGAAATCCCGGTACACCGCGTCGTCTCCTCCCCCACCCACGTGAGGCAGGGCCCAGTGCCACAGCGTGTCCGTGGCCACGGCCAGCACGCGGCCGCGCCCCGGCTCGGCCACGGCCACCACCGGAAGCGGGCCGTACTCGTTCCTGCGCTCGGGGTTCTCGGCCAGCACCAGGGCTCCCGGCCTGGGCCGGAGCACCCAGTTCATGCCCTCCAGCGGGGGCAAAGAACCCCACAGGGCCCGGTTTTCATCGGGATCGGGTCGCCATTGGAAGAGGGGATGGGCCGCCCCCGCCTCGGTCATCCGGGGCCGGAACGGCCCCGGAAGGAACGCCTGCCCCGGGGCCATTCCGGAGAGGTCGAAGGGCAGAATGGCCTCCAGGGGGCTCCCCCGGTATCCGCCCAACCCGAACGACCGGTCGCCTCCCAGCATGACGAACCCGCCGCCATCCTCGCGCACGAACCGCACCAGGTTCTCCAAGTACCGGCGCGGCACGTACGGAGCGTAGTCGAAGTTGGCGAAGATCACCACGTCGAAGGAAGGAAGTTCCTTGCCGAACAGCTCCTGGGTGGGGAACGGGATCAGACTGAGCTCGTCCTGGGGCACCAGGGCCAGGTCCCGGGGGGTGCGCAGGATGAGGAAGGTGATCAGGTCCACCCCGGGGTCCTGCCGGAGCCGCCGGCGGAGGAACTTCACGTCCCAGGTCGGGGTGCCCGCAACGAGCAGGACCCGGGTCTTGTCCCGGATCACGCTGAGCCGGAACTGGGCCCGGTTGTTCGCCAGGGTGGCTTCCTCGGGCCAGGCCCCCAGTTCCACCCGGTACGCCCGGCGACCGGTCCGCTGAGGGGTGAAGCTCAACACCGCCTCGGCCATCGGCCCGGCCAGGTCCACGGTCTCGGTGCGTACGGGCCGTCCCTCCTCCAGCAGCGACACGGTGCACGGCCCGGGCCCGAGCCCCGTGCGCCCGATGGTCACCCGGATCTCCACCGGGGTCCGGATGAACGCCACCGGCGGGACCTCCACCCGCTCGATCCACAGGTCGGGCACGGCCGCTCCGGGGGGCACCACGGGATACACCGGGAACGGAAGCCCCTGGGGAGGATCGCCGGGCCGCTCGGTGTCTCGCCCATCCGAAAGGAGTACCACGCCGCCCACCTCCCGGGCCGTGCGGGCGATCTCTTCGAGGGCGGAGCCCAAGGGGGAGGTCTGCCGCTCGAACCCCACGTCCTCCCCGTCGCCCTCCAGGGGTTCCACCGGGGTGCCCAACCCCATCAGCCGCACCTCGTACCAGGCCTCGAGCTGCCGCAGGCGCCCCCGCCATTCCCGGAGCCAGGCCCGCGCGCCCGCGGCCGGGGGGCTCGGGCCCAGCGACATGCTCCGGGAGGTGTCCACCAGGACGACCAGCGGTACCCGGCGTGTCCGGGTAAGGTCGATCTCTCGTGCCGGCCTGAGCACGGCCAGGGCGGCGGCCGCAAGGGCCGCCCCGCGGACCACCAGGACCACCGCCCGCCGCCCCGGCGCAAGCCTGCGGGACGAAGCCCACCCGGAGACGGCCGCCACCGCGACCACGGCCGCGAGCGCGGCGATCCACACCGGCGAGTCGTTGAGGAGGGCCCACGCCGACCCGCTGCTCACCGTCTACGCCTCCGGCGCCGCAGAATGAACGGAATGTGCACCTGATCCTTCTTGTAGTTGCCGGTGAGGGCGTACATCACCAGGTTGATGCCCAGGCGGAACGACATCTCGCGCTGCCGCTCCCCGCCGGGCACGCAGGGATACGTGTAGCCTCCCAACGGGTCGGCATCCCACGCGCCTCCCAGGTCGTTCACGCACAGAATGGCCGGGGTGAGGTCCTCCAGGTCCATTCCGTACAGGAACGGCCGTACGATCTTCCGGCCCGGTGCGCCCTGGAGCAGGTAGAAACTCTGGAACACCGTGTGGTCGGCCGGAAGCGGACGAAGGGCCCGACCCGGGAACAGGCGCCCCAGCAGCCGTTCGACCCCCTGGGCGAAACCCGAGTCCGGCACCCCCGAGGCATCGTCGAACAGGATCGTGCCGCCGTGTGCCAGGTACCGCCGCAGCGAGCTCTCGGCCTCGTCCCCGAGTTCCGGAAACCGGCCGCGGCCCGCCACGTACAGGAAGGGTAGGCGAAACAGGTCGGGATCCGTGGCCGAGACCACCCGGCGCCTGGGATCCGGCTCCACGCTCGTGCGGCGTCGCAGTTCCCTCAGGAAACGGGTTGCTGCGCGGGGGTTGGGGTCCCAGGCTCCGGGGTACCGGAGCTGGGCCCAAACGAAGTACGGGCGCAACCCGTACGGCCAGGCCGTTCGAGCCAGGGCGGCCCAGCCCACCACCCCGGCCAGTCCCGCCAGGACGCGGCGTCGCCCGAGGTCCGTGGCGTTCACGGCGCCGCGCCTCCCCGCCCGGGCCGGCGCCACCGGGCCGAAAGAAGGGACTCCAGGGCCAGCGCCGCAACCAGCACACCCGCCACCGCGCCGGACACGTCCCGTCGGCCGGAGACGCCGGCCCCCGCACCCGCCGGCGCTTCTCCCAACGGCACGGACCGGGCCAGGAGATCGGGCCGGTCCGTTCGGTCCAGGTCCGACTCCTCGGCAGGCACCTTCGCGAACAGGAGGTCCTCCCACCCGCTGCGCCCCTGGAACCGGTAGATGCCCGGCCGGGGCGGCACGAACGGCCCGAGGCCCGGCTTCCAGACCGCCCGGAACCCCTCGGGCCCCTCCACCCCCACCGGCTCTCGATACGGCAGATCGAGGGGCCCGCCGGCCGTGGCCAGGGCAGGCACCCTCGGCCGGAGCCGTCCTGCGGCGTAGAGGAGAAGCCGCTCCAGGAACGGCACGAACCCGGGCTGGAGGCACAGGTCCGCGCCGTCGCGGTCCAGCGTGGTCGCCACGAACAGCACCCTGCCCTTTCCCACGCGGGCTTCCACCACGAGGGGGGCCCCGTTTTCCAGGCGCGCCCACACGCCGAGCCCCGAGCTATCCTGCACGTCGAGCACCCAGTACGTGCGAACCCGGGTGCCGTGCAGTCCGTCCACGCCCTCGAAAGGCCCCGAGAACGCCGAAGGGTCCACGGCCTCGAAGGGCGGCCGGGTGGGGTCGTCCTCCGGGACCTCCACGCGGTCCCGAAGGGGAGCGGGGAGGAGCCCCTCCCCATCGTGCCCGCCCCGGACGTCCAGCCGGTGCCCGGCCGACACGACCAGCCCCAGGCCCTCCTCCACACGCCCGGCCAACGCCGAGGCCACGGCCTCGTCCAGGGGACCGGGGTTCGCCAGGAGCACCACGTCCACCCCTTCCAGCCGTCCTGCGTCCAGATCCGCCTGCCGGATCTCCCGGGACCGGATCCGCTTGGAAAGCCGGCTCCCGGGCGCCAGTGCCTTCCGCACGAACAGCAGCTCGTCTCGGATCGCGAGACCCTGCGGGTCCCCGTTGACCAGCAGCACGGACACCCTTCCCCCGGCCCGGAGGACCGATCCGTATCGGTCGTCCGCCCCCAGATCCCCCCCGGGGTCCACCTGCACCCAGGCCACTCCCCCGGCATCGGCCGCGTCCACCTGGAACCGCGCCCTGACCTCGTCCGGCCCCAGGAACGCCGTGGACGTGCGCCCGGAAGGGAACTCCACCCGGACCGTCACCGGGCCGGGAGGCCCCGAGCGGGCCACTGTGACGACCAGGCCCTCGGCCCCCCGCTCGACCCCCTGCACCCACACGTTCACGGGCACCGGGAGCCCGCAGTCGATCACGGACACCGGCACGTCCTCGGGAAGGGTCACGTTCGACCAGGCCGACGACTGGAGGTCCGTGGCCACCACCACGCGGCCACCCGGGCGCCCCGCCACCGCGGCGGCCGCCACGGCCACGGCCCGGCCGGGCCGGTGAGGGCCATACTCCACGGCGGCGTCCTCCAGGGCCTGCCGGATCGCGGGCCGGTCCATCACGGGCTCCAGGGAGGAGGGGGAACCATCCGGTGCGCGGGTGGTGAGGAACACGAACCGGTCGGCCGGACCCGCCCGGTCCAGCACCTCCCCCAGGGCCGCCTTGGCCCGCCCCAGCACGGATACACCGCTGCGGGCCGCCGCCATGCTCGGGGACGTGTCCAGCACCAGGGCCCACGTGGACGGCCCTCCGCCCTCCCCTGGCGTACGGCATCCTGGCCCGGCGTACAGCAGGGCCGCACAGGCCATCACGGCCATGCGGGCCGCCAACAGCAACCACCGCCGGATGCGCCACCGCGCGGCCGCGCGCGCCTGCGCCCGCTCCAGGAACCGGAGGGCGGCGAAGGGCACGGTACGCATCCGCCGTCGGCCCAGCAGGTGGACCAACACCGGAACGGCCACGGCCAGCAGTCCCCACAGGAATCCCGGTCTCAGGAAGTCCACGGCCTCTCCCGTGCCCGTCTCAGCAGGCCCCCCAGGGCAGGGGCCGGGTCGTGGCCCACCACCACACCGGCGTACGGCGCCCCCAACCGCTCGGCCGCCCCGGCCACCCCCCGGCGGAAGCCCTCCATCTCCTCCCGGTAGGCCCTGCGCACCCCCTCGGGATCCACCACGAGGCTCCCAGGACCCTCCAGGTCCTTGAAACGGCACACATCGTCGAACGGAAGGTCCAGTTCGTCCGGGTGGAGTACGTGCACCACGCGGGGGGCGATCCCCCTGGCGGCCATCAGGCGCGGACCCGGTAGGGCCTCGTCCTCGGGATCCAAGAAGTCCGAAAACAAGAACACCGCAGCTGCGCGCCCGAGCCGGTCGGCCAGCGCCTCGCAGGTCCGGGTGAGCCCGGCCCGGCCCTCCGGCTCCGCCCGGGCCAGAACGTCGACCAGGGCGCCCAGGTGCGCCCGCCCCGTCCGGGGCGGCAGCCCCTCGCCCCCGCGCCCTCCGGCGAACACGAGCCCCACGGCGTCGCCCTGCCGCAGCAGGCACGCGGCGAGGGCCACGGCGCACCGGGCCGCGGTGTGGTACTTCGACCCCCTCACCTCCCCGGTCCGGCCCCCATACGCCATGGACCCGCTCGCGTCCACCACCAGAACGGCCCTCTGGAGCCGTTCGTCCTCGTATCGTTTCACGTAGTAGCGGTCGGTCTTGGCGTAGATCCGCCAGTCCAGGTGGCGAAGGTCATCGCCCGGCGCATACTCGGTGTGCTCGGAGAACTCCAGACTGGCCCCCCTCCGGGGACTCCGGTGGATGCCGCGCTGGGGATGGGCCGTGGGCGGGCCGGGAACACCCCACCGCACCAGGCGGGACACCAGTTCCGGGTCGTACAGGTCCCTGCGGTCAAGCACCGCCGACCGCCCGGAACACCCCATCCAGGACCTCGTCCACGCCCACCCCCTGGGCCTCGGCCCGGAAGTTGAGCACGATCCGGTGCTTCAGCACAGGGCCCGCCAGGGAGCGTACGTCCTCACCGCCGGCCGCGAACCGGCCCGACAACATGGCCCTTGCCTTGGCCGCCAGCACCAGGTGCTGGGCTGCCCGGGGCCCCGCACCCCAGCTCACGAAATCCCGCACCACGGCGGGGGCGTCAGGCCCCGGCCGGGTGGCCCGGACCAGCCGCACCGCATACCGCAGCGCCGCATCGGCAATGGGCACGCGGGGCACCAGGGCCTGGAACCCCCGGATCGCCCGGGGGTCGAGCACCTTGCGCGGTTCGGGCGGCGGGCCGGCGGTGGTGCGCCGCACGATCTCCTCCTCCTCGTCGGGCGAGG
This sequence comes from uncultured Thermodesulfobacteriota bacterium, assembly GCA_964491375.1. Classification (GTDB taxonomy): domain Bacteria; phylum Desulfobacterota; class Deferrisomatia; order Deferrisomatales; family Deferrisomataceae; genus CAZBGL01. The sequence continues at coordinate 14,373 of CAZBGL010000012.1, forward strand.
GGTACGGCACCTCGATGGAGAACAGGAACCGGTCGAGCTGGGCCTCGGGCAAGGGATAGGTCCCCTCCTGCTCGATCGGGTTCTGGGTGGCGAACACCAGGAACGGACTCGGCAGGGGGTGGTC
>CAZBGL010000013.1:0-17080 GCA_964491375.1 uncultured Thermodesulfobacteriota bacterium
CTCCACACCCTCCTGCCACTCGATCCGGAGGGGAGCCAGATCCGGGACCCGCTCGGGCTCCTCCGGCGCGCCCACCCGGGCCGCGGCGAGCAGCTCCTCCAGGGCGGCCTCGGGTACGTCCACGGCCGGCCCGGGCGGGAGCGGTTCGGCAGGGGCCGCGGACTCGGAGGGAGGCTCGGCCGGGGGCCGCACCGGCGCGAACCACGGGATCGTCTCCGGCTCGGGAAGGTTCGTCCGGCTCGGAGGGGGCCGCACGGGCGGCACCAAGGGCGGTGGGGGGGCCGCCCGAGCGAGCCGGGCCGCCACCTCCCGGGCCACGGCCTCGGCCTCGCGGGGCAGAAGGGGCGCCGGCGGCTCGGGCGGGGGCTTGGGCGGTTTCACCGGCTCCGGTTCCGGTGGAGGGGGTTCCTCGGGTCGCAGGAACCGGACCTCGATCCGCTCCCATGGGCGTACGGGGAGCCGCCACCGGAATCCGGGCACCACGGCCACGAGCAGCACGTGCACCGCCACACTCGCCGCAAACGCCGAAGCGATGGCGGACCGCCCGCTCACGGATCACCGTTTCGGCCGGGTGGCGATGGCCAGCCGGTGCAACCCGGCGGACTTGGCCCGGTCCATCACGTCCACCACGTACTTGTGGGCCGTGGCCTCGTCGGCCTCCACCACCACCAGGGTGTCCGGATTGGCCCGGGCGGCCTCCCGGAACCGGGCCTCCAGGTCCTCGGGGCTGGCCCGCCGGTTGCCCAGGTAGGTCGCACCCTTGGCATCGATCTTGATCCGGAGTTCCTTGGGCTCGTGGCGCACCGGTTCGGACTTGGCCTTCGGCAGGTTGATCCGGATCCCCGGCGACACCACGAACGTGGTGGACAGCATGAAAAAGATGAGCAGCAAGAAGATCACGTCCACCAGGGGCGTGATCTCCAGTCCGATGATCTCACGGCGCTTCTTCCGGAACTCCATGTCACGCTCCGGCGCGGGCCCGCATGGACGGACCGGACCGGGCCTCCGGCCGTTTCACCAGGTCCACGAAATGGATGGCGTGCTGCTCGAGCTCCAGCACGATCCGGTCCACCTTGCCCAGAAAGTACCGGTAGGCCACAAAGGCCGGGATCGCCACCGTGAGGCCCGCTGCGGTGGTGATGAGCGCCTCGCTGATCCCCCCCGCGAGGCTCGCCGGGTTGCCCACCCCCTCCACGCTGATCACGGTGAACGCCTTGATCATGCCCGACACCGTGCCCAACAGACCCAATAGCGGCGAGACGTTGGCCACCGTGCCCAGGACCCCCACGTACCGCTCCAGGTGGGCCGCCTCGCGGCGCCCCACCTCTTGGACCGCCTCCTTGACCGCGTCCCGTTCCAGGCCCGCGTTCTTCAGCGCGGCCATCAGCACCCGGGCCAGGGGGCTCCGACTCCGGCGGCACAGGGCCATGGCCTCTTCCACCTGGCCCCGGCGGAACAGATCCTCCACCCGCCGCGCCAGATCCCGCGGCACGTTCCGCGAGGCCCGCAGCATCCAGGCCCGCTCGAAGAACACCGCGAGCCCGATCACCGAGCAGGCGAGAATCGGCACCATGAGGATGCCGCCCTTGACCAGGTACTCGTACATGGGTTCCCTCCGGTTTCACGCTCACGCAGCCGAACCGCCGGGACCTCAGCGCCCCGGCCCCGCCGCCGGGGAGGCCAACGCCCCGAGAAGGGTCCGAGCCCGCGTGGCCCACGGATCCGGCCCCTCCCCGGCCACCCGCTCGAGCAGGCGGCGGGCGCGATCCCGTTCCCCCCGCGCGATCAGCATCCGCGCGGCCCGGTAGAGTCCCCGGGCCACCGCCTCCTCCCGGACGGGGTACAAATACCCCATTCGAAGGTAGGTTTCCAGCGCGGCCTGGGGATCGCTTGCGGCCTCCTGGGCGCGCGCCCGGCCGGCCAACGCCCGCAGGCCCCCGGGGCTCTTGCCCAGGGACGCCGCCTGCCCCAGCACCTCGGCCGCCCGCTTGGGGCTTCCGCCCAACAAAAGGACCTCTCCCAACTCCACCAGCAGCCCCTGTCTCAGGTCCGGTCGCCCCGCGGGACACGCGGCCTCCGCGCGTTCCAGGCGGCTCCGGGCGCCTTCCCAGTCCCCGGCGCGCCGGAGCCACCGGGCCGCCTTCCGGTACGCCTCCACCCGTTCCGCACCCCGGGTCCGCTTGGCCACCCGCTCCCAGTAGCCGGCGGCCTCGCGGGCACGGCCCTCCCGGCCAGCCCACTCCGCCAGGTCGCGCAGGGCCGCCAACCCCACGGCGTCCTCGCGTCCCGCCAGCCTCTCCAGCAGCTTCCGGGCCTCCTGGGTCCGGCCGGCGGCCATCAGGTTCCGGGCGCTCTCCAGGCGCGCCTCGGCCCCGCGGGGACCCTGGGCCGCAAGACGGGCGGCCCGCTCGTACACCCGGGCCGCCCCCACCCGGTCGCCCCGCTCCTGCAGGGCGCGGGCCAGGGCCATGAGGAGATCCACCCCCCGTTCGTCGTCCGGATAGCGCGCCTCGAACGCCTCGGCCACCGAGCGCAGCCCTTCCACGTCGCCCAGCTGGACCAGGCACAGCCCGGCCCCGAACAGGGCGTCCGGGCCCTCGGGAAGCGCCCGGTACGCCCGAAGGGCCTCCTGGAAACGACCCAGGTTGTAGAGGCAGTCCGCCACCTTCCGCCGGGCCTCGGCGGCCAGATCCGGCTCCTCTGCGGACGCGGCCACCCGCCGGAACCGGTCCAGGGCCCGATCGAACGCCCCCGCCCGGAAATCCAGCCAGCCCAGCGTGTGAAGGGCCCGGACGGTATAGGGCCCCCGGGGTTCGTCCGCCACCAGCGCTTCGAGCACCGTGCGCGCGGCCCCCGCGTTGCCCGTTCGGGCCAGCATCCACCCCCGGTAGTACCGGGCGGCCGACCGGTACTTGGGCGCCCCCGCCTGTTCCTCGAGGCGGCTCAGCGCCGACAGGGCGGGCCGGAGCTCCCTGAGGTTGAACAGGGCTCGAGCCAGCGTGAGGAGGGCTTCGTCCCGGGCCGGATCCTCCGGATAGGTCCCCAGGAACCGCCGGAAGCGGCGTACCGCCTCGTCCCAGCGGCCCCGCTGGAACGCCACCCAGGCCAGCCCGTACAGGGCCCGGGCCCGGGCAGGGCCTTCGCCGGCCACCCGGGCGAACGCATCCGCCGCGCCGTCCAGGTCGCCCGTACGGTACCGGGCCTCGCCGAGCCACGCCCACACCCAGTCCAGATCCGGATACGTGGGGTACTCCTCGGGCAGCGCTTCCAGAACCCGGGCGGCCTCCCGTGCCCGACCCCCCAGCAGCAGGCACAGGCCCCTTCGGTGGAGGGCCGCCGCCCGGAGAGGACTGGTCTGGGGAATCCGGTCAAATGCGGAGGCCGCTTCCTCGAACCGCCCCAGGAGGTACAGGACCTCTCCTTCCATGTAGGCCACCACGTCTCGGCCCTCGCCCTGCCAGCGTTCCAGCGCCCTGCGGTAGGCGTTCAGGGCGTCTTCGTACCGCCGGGCCTCCAGGAGCGCCTGGCCGATCTCGGCCCAGGCCCAAGGGCCCCACGGCGCAGGAAGGGCGTCTGCGGCCATCACCTCCAGGGCGCGGTCCGGCTCCCCCCGGGCGACGGCCGCCCGAACCTGCCCGTAGAGCGCTCGCACCCGGATCGCCTCCGGCGGGTTCTCCTCCAGCACCCACCGGAAGCGCAAAGCGGCCTCGCCGGGCCGGCCCCGCTTCAGGAGCACCCAGCCCAGGGCCACCCTGGCCCACGGGCTGGCCGGATGATCCGGATGCCTGAGGAGAAAGCGGACCAGGGCGGCCTCGGCCCCGGCGAGATCCCCGGTGCGCTGCAACGCGAGGGCCAGGGCCAAGTCCACCCCGGACGCGATCCGAGCCGGCGCAGGAGCCCCCTCGTCCACCGCCTCCCGGGCCCGGCGGAGGAACTCTGCGGCACCTTGCGGGTTCCGGGCCAGATCCGCTAGCCCCAGGCGGTACAGGGCCTCCACCCGGTGGGGGTCCCCGGGATCGGAGCCGATCTCCTCCCACAGGAGGCGGGCGTGGCCGGGGCGCCCCATCCGGTCCAGGAGCCAAGCCCTCCGGTACCGGGCCTCCCGGCGATAGGCGCCCCGGACTCGACCGTAGTAGCCGGCGGCCTCCTCGAGCCGCCCCTGCCGCCGCCGGATCTCCCCGAGCCAGAATGCCGCCGCGTCGGCCTCGGGGGACGTGGGGTACCGATCGCGCACCTCCACGAGCAGCGACTCGGCCTCCCCCCACAGGCCGCGGCTCATCCGGTCCAGGGCCGTCTTGTAGACGCCCTCCGCGCCCCGTGCCGCCCGCAGCACGGCCGACGTGAGCCCGCCCCGGTACGCGCATCCCGGGGAACGCACCGCCACCTGGCCCGGGGCCCCGGGTTCCGGGAGCCGCGCCGGTGGGAGCTCCGGCTCCACCCCCACCGGAACCCTGCGCCCCGGCTCCAAAGGCAGAAGCCATTCCCGCTGGGCCCGGAGCTGCATCCGGTCCAGCCCCCGCACCACCACCTCGGGGAGCGTCAGCTCCCTGGGAGTCTCCCCGTAGGCCGCGGGAAGACAGGCGAGCCAGACCCCGGCGAGCCAAACCAGGGTCTTGCACATGGACCTCCGCGTCACCACTCCAGGCCTCAGTCCACAGGCCCCCGAGTCCGGACCAGGTACTCCACGATTCGCTCGGCGTCGCCTTCCGAGATGGCCCCGCCGGCGTAGCGCTTCATCCGGTAGACGGTCTTCTTCCATCCCTCGCGGGACTTGTTCTTCTTCAGGGGCCGGTCCAGGCTGTGACACCGGGAACACCGCGCCTCGAACACCGCCCGCGCGGCCTCGAGGTCGAAGTCCCCGCTGGCCGCGGCCGGTAGGGCTGCGGCCGTCCACAGTCCGAGAAACCCTGCCAGCACTCTGCGCATGGCGCACCTCCTGTGTGCCGGATCCCAACGGGCGGACGAAGCGACCGCAGTATAACATTCGGTAAGGCGGGGACAACCTGGACCGTCAGGGGCCGGGGACGGCGGCCCGGACCTCGGCCTGGACCTCCTCGAGGAACGCGGACACGTGGTGGGCGTACAGATCGTACTCCACCAGGAAGGCGTCGTGCCCGTAGTCGCTTTCCACCCGGATGTGCTCCACCCGCTTGCCGAGCCGGCGGAGGATCCCCTCCATCCGGTCCGTGTCCTCGGGGGGATAGAGCCAGTCCGAGGTGAACGTGATGAACCGGATGCGGGCCCGCACCTGAGCCAGCGCCTCTTCCATGCCCCCGGGGAAGCCATCGCCCAGGTCGAAGATGTCCAGGGCCTTGGTGAGATAGAGGTAGCTGTTGGCGTCGAAGCGCTCGGTGAACTTGTACCCGTTGTAATGGAGGTAGCGTTCCACGTCGTACTGGGCGGTGAACGCGAAGATGCCCTCCCGCCCGGAGATGCGCCGGCCAAACTTGCGCCACATGGAGGCCTCGCTCATGAACGTGAGATGCCCGATCATCCGGGCGATGGCCAGGCCGTCCCGGGGGGGTTCCTGGCCGTAGTAGTCACCCCCGCGCCAGTTGGGATCCGACATGATCGCCCGGCGACAGATCTTGTTGAACCCGATGCTCATGGGCGAGGAGGCACCCGTGGTGGAGATCGGTACGGCCGAGTGGACCCGGTCCGGGAAGCGCACCGCCCACTCCAGGGCCTGCATCCCCCCCATGGACCCGCCGATCACGCAGAGGATCCTGGGAATCCCCAGACGGTCGAGCAAGAGCGCCTGGACCCGGACCATGTCCCGCACCGTGACGATGGGGAAGGACATGCCCCACGGCCGGCCGGTGCGGGGATTGACGCTGGCCGGCCCGGTGGTGCCCTTGCAGCTGCCGAGCACGTTGGAACAGATGACGAAGTAACGGTCCGTGTCGATGGCCCGGCCCGGCCCGATCATGGGGTCCCACCAGCCGGGTTTCCGGTCGTCGGGTGCGTGGTAGCCGGCCGCGTGGGCGTCCCCGGACAGGGCGTGACAGACAAGCACCACGTTGTCTTTCTGGGGGGAAAGCGTTCCGTAGGTCTCGTATGTGACGTCGATGGGTCCGAGGATCCGGCCGCTCTGGAGATAGAGCTCGTGGGGAGGTTCGCACAACGCCACCCGCTGGGGCGAGACCAGGCCCACCCCACCTTGCGTCGAGAGGCTCGTCAACGGGCCGTCCTCCTGGGGAAAGAAGCAGGACGAACTCGCCGGGGGTGCCGGGCCGGGGCCGGCGGAGGTTCCGGGCTGTAGGGGAGAAATCCCGACCCCCAAAATAGAAGAACAGGGGTAGCGCGATTGCTCGCGACTAACTCCCTGCTCTTCCGGGGGGGCTCTATGTCACCGGCTCGCGCCGGTCGCTGTCTCGATTTGTCGCTATTTATATCCACGCGACCCGGCCGTGTCAACACCTTTTTCAAAAAATTTTTCGTCCCCCTGGCAGCGGGGACACAGCCCGTAGAGCTCCAGCCGGTGGAACGCGACCCGGAAGCCCCGGCTCCGGGCGATCTCCTCTTGCAGGCGCTCGATCCGGGGCTCCTCGAACTCCAGGATCTGGCCGCAGTGGAGACACACGAGGTGGTCGTGGTGGTCCACCCCGATCCCCGGCTCGTAGCGGACCCTCCCTTCGTGGAAGCGGCGTTCCTTGGCGATGCCGGCCCGGGCGAACAGGGCCATGCTCCGGTAGACCGTGGCGTACCCGATCGTCGGGTGGTCCCGGCGGATTCGGGCGTAGAGTTCCTCCACGCTCACGTGGCCGTGCTCGGCGAGGAACGCCTCCAGAATGGCCACCCGCTGCCGGGTGACCCGCAGGCCCCTCTCCCTGAGGTAGGACTCCAGAACGCGCTTGGCCCGGTCGATGCGGTCCGGGGGGGCGATGTGTTCCATGGGGCCTTCCTGTGGCGGCCGGCGCGACCGCGGAGCCCCAGCCGGCCGTCATTTGACAGTGTGCTCCGCCCGCCGCTACAATCCATGTGCCTTTTTTCTCGAACGGGCGAACCCAGGATAAGGAGCCGGAATGGGCGCTCAGGACGCAGCGGTCGTGGCGCTTGTCGAAGCCGTGAAGTTCGAGTCGGACGGCCGGGAGTTCTATCTCCGGGCCGCCGACCGGGTCCTCCACCCCGTGGCCAAGGCCGTGTTCCGGGCCCTGGCCGAGGACGAAAAGGATCACATCCGAAGGGTACGGGAGATCTACGAGGAACTCAAGTCCAGGCCGGGTTGGCCGGAGACCTCGGCCATGGTGGCGCGGCGCGCAGGCGTGGAGGACGCGTTTCGTACGGCACTGGAGCACCTCGACCGGGAGGTTCCTCGGGACGCGGACGCGCTGGACGCCCTCACCAAGGCCGAGGAGATGGAACTGAAAGGCCTGGGCTTTTACCGGGACCGGCTGGCCAAGGCCTCGTGCGGGGCCGAGGCCGAGTTCTACCGGCAGCTCGTGGCCGAAGAGGAGATCCACCTCCAGACCATCCGGAAGGCGATCGAGGAGCTGTCCTGACCAGCGGTTTGCGGGAACGCTTCCACGGCCCATCCGAGCGCCTCGGGCCGGGTCTCCATCCGCTCCGGCCGGGCCTTTGGATCACCTCCGGTCGGGCCGCCCTCCTGGAGGGGCCGGACCATCTGGTTTTGGTCGACCCCGGGGATGAAGCGGCCGGGCGCCTCTGGGCCGAACTGGACCGCGTGGTCCGGGCCACCGGCAAGCCCCTCACCTGGATCCTCGTCACCCACAGCCACCCCGACCACGTGGCCAACCTCTCCTTTCTGACGGAGAGGATCCCTGGCGCGCGCGTGCTGGCCCACGGGCGCAGCCCCCTGGCGTGCCACCGCCGGGTGTCCGCACCCTGTTCGCTCCCCGTGGGCCCGGGGATACGGGCCCTCCCCTCTCCGGGACACTCGGCGGCCGGCGACGACCTGGCGTTCTGGGTGCCGGCGTTGCGGGCGCTGTTCTCCGGGGACCTGGTGCAGCCCAAGGGAGAAACCTGGGAGCAGGCGTTCTACCCCAGCCCGTATCCCTATTTCACCGATGGGGACACCTACCTGAGGAGCTTGGAGGCCCTTCGGGCGCTCCCGGTGGAGATCCTCGTGACCGGCCACCGGGAGGTCCGGGAGCACGCCGAGGCCCGCCGCTGGATAGAGCTGACCGCCCGGGCGATCCGCCGGGTGGAGGAGGCGGTGCGCTCCTGGGACGGCCCGGAGGACCTCGCCGTGGCCGCGCCCGAGATCTTCCGCCGGTTGTGCGAGGAGCGCGGCATTCCCCCCGATGTGGTCCGTGCCCGGATGGCCCGGTCCGGTGGACTGCTCAGCCCGTTCGAGCAGTACGACCTTCCCGGCATCGCGTGGTACTGGAACAAGCACCGGCTCGGGGGGCGGGCTTTTGACCCCGGCGGGCGGGGAACCGTATCCTAGACCGCGCAATGGAGCGACTCGACCGGTTGCTGCGCCTGGGCTTGGCTCTGGGCTTGCTGGCCGCTTTCCCGGCGTGCTCGGGCCCGCACCCCGCCGGCCCCGTGGAAAAGGCCGGGGACGAGAGCGTGGCCGTGGCGGTGAACGCCAGGGCGCCCGCGTTCGCGGCCCATACCCTCGAGGGCGACACGGTCCGCCTGGCCGACTTCGTGGGCACCCACGTGGTGCTGCTCGAGTTCTGTAGCATCTTCTGCAAGTCCTGCCTCCAGGAGATGCCCCGGATCGAGCGGCTCTACCGCCGTTACCGGGATGACGGATTGGCCGTGCTCAGCGTCAACACCGATGTGTTCTCGGCCGACCGGATCCGGAAGGTGCTCCGGAAGGCGGGCCTGTCGCCCCCCTATCCCGTACTTCGGGATGCGCGCCAGGAGATCGTAGGGGCTTACGGGGTCGAGGTCCTTCCGGTGACCGTGATCATCGACCGGGAGGGATGGATCCGGTTCTACCAGGAGGGATACCGGCCTGGGGACGAGGCGCGATTCGAACGGGAGGTGCGCCGGTGGCTGGGTGCTCCCGAGGCCTCCGAGGTGGCCCTGGCCCCCCGGGGGGGCTCCACGGCCTTTGCGCCCGCCGGCCCTCGGCTGGTGGAGCCAGGGACCAAGGTGGAGCGGTGGTCCGTGCAGACGCTGGAGGGCGACACCGTGGCGGTGGGGCCGGGTCGGCCCACCCTTCTGTACTTTTGGAGCCTGTACTGTCAGCCGTGCCGGGCCGAGTTCTCCACGGTCACCGCCCTGGCGCGGCGATACGCCAGCCGGGGCGTCCGGGCGTACGCCGTGAACGTGGATTCCGCCCGGCTCGCCGAACGGGTGCGCCGCTTCCTTCGGGCCCGGGGTGAGCTCCCGTGCCTGGTGGACTGGGGGCGGCCCGGCACGGACTCGCTGGCCCGGCGGCTCGGGGTGCGGGCCACCCCCACCGTGATCCTGGTGGACGGGCAGGGAACCGTGCGGTTCGCCGCGGAAGGCCGCGTGGACACGGCCCTTTTGGAGGCCCATCTCAGGCGGGTGGCCGCCTCCCGTTGACGGCGAAGCCGTTCGTTGTAAGGTTACACCACCCAAACCGGGACGGTTCCGCCCCGGCAACGGGGCGAAGGAAGGCGAGGGAAACACCATGTGGGACTACAGCGAGAAGGTGAAGGACCATTTTCTCAACCCGAGGAACGTGGGGAAGATCGAGGATGCGGATGCCGTGGGCGAGGTGGGGAGCCTGGCCTGCGGCGACGCGCTGCGGCTGTACCTGAAGATCGAAAACGACCGGATCGTGGACGCCAAGTTCCAGACGTTCGGCTGCGGCAGCGCCATCGCGTCCAGCTCCGCCCTCACCGAGATGATCAAGGGCAAGACCCTGGACGAAGCCCTGAAGATCACCAACAAGGACATCGCCGAGTATCTCGGGGGCCTGCCCAAGGAGAAAATGCACTGCTCGGTCATGGGGCGGGAGGCCCTGGAGGCGGCGATCAACAACTACCGGGGGATCGCCACCCCCAAACAGGAGCTCGAGGGCGAGATCGTGTGCGAGTGCTTCGGGGTGACCGACAAGCAGATCCGCCGAGCCATCGAGGAAAACGATCTGAAGACCGTGGAAGACGTGACCCACTACACCAAGGCCGGGGGCGGGTGCGAGCGGTGCATTCCGGACATCGAACGGATCCTGAAGGAGGTGCGGGGCGAGAGGGCGCGCCGCGAGGCCAAACCGAGGCCGAGGCGGCTGACCAACCTCCAGCGCATCCAGATGATCCAGAAGGTGATTGACGAGGAGATCCGGCCCAGTCTCCAGGCCGACGGGGGGGACCTGGAACTGGTGGACGTGGAGGGCACGACGGTGTACGTGAGCTTCCGGGGCAAGTGCATCAACTGTCCGTCCAGTCAGGTGACCCTCCAGGACGGGATCGAGGCCAAGCTGCGCGAGATGGTGGACCCGGAGATCCGGGTGGTGGAGGTGGAGTGATGCGGACGATCTACTTCGACAACAACGCCACCACGCGGGTGGATCCCGCGGTGTTCGAGGAGATGGCCCCGTACTTCTGCGACCTGTACGGGAACCCGTCGAGCATGCACAGCTTCGGGGGACAAGTGGGCAAGAAGATGGTGGAGGCCCGGGAGCGGGTGGCCGAACTGCTGGGCTGCGACCCCCTGGAGATCGTGTTCACGAGCTGCGGTACCGAAGGGGACAACACCGCCATCCGGTCGGCTCTGGAGGCCCAGCCCGACAAACGCCACATCGTGACCACCAAGGTGGAGCATCCCGCGGTGCTCAATCTGGCGAACCATCTGGTGAAGAGGGGTTACCACGTCACCCTCCTGGGGGTGGACAGTCGGGGCATGCTCGACCTGGACGAACTCCGGGACAGCCTCCGGGACGACACGGCCATCGTGTCCATCATGTGGGCCAACAACGAGACCGGGACCTTGTTTCCCATCGAGGAGATCGCCGAGATCGTCAAAAGCCGGGGGATCCTGTTCCACACGGACGCGGTGCAGGCGGTGGGCAAGCTCCCCATCGACCTCGGCAAGGTCCCGGTGGACTTCCTCGTGCTCTCGGGCCACAAGCTCCACGCGCCCAAGGGCGTGGGAGCCCTGTTCGTGCGCAAGGGCACGCCGTTCCGGCCGTTTCTGATCGGCGGCCACCAGGAGAAGGGCCGCCGGGGGGGCACGGAGAACGTGCCCGGCATCATCGCCCTGGGCAAGGCGTGTGAGCTGGCCCGGGTGCACATGGAAGAGGAGGTGACCCGGGTCCGCGCGCTTCGGGACAAGCTGGAGCACGGGATCCTCTCGACCATCCCGGACACCCGGCTCAACGGCCACCCCACCCAGCGCCTTCCCAACACGCTCAGCGTCTCGTTCAAGTATGTGGAGGGCGAGGCGATCCTGTTGCTCCTGGACCAGATCGGCGTGTGCGCCAGTTCCGGCTCGGCCTGCACATCGGGCAGCCTGGAGCCGTCCCACGTGCTCCGGGCCATGGGCGTGCCGTTCACCTATGCCCACGGATCGGTCCGGTTCAGCCTGAGCCGGTTCAACACCGAGGAGGAGGTGGACTTCGTGCTCGGGGAGCTGCCCAAGATCATCGAGCGGCTCCGGGCGATTTCCCCGTTCGCCGAGGACGAGCAGCCGGCCCAGGCCGGATGACGGGCGCCTGTCGTGGCACGACCCTCCTCACCGGAACTGGACGGGCTCGAGGAGCGTATCGAGCGTCTCCGGCGAGAATACGACCTGTTCCTCGCAGGCGAACGCCGGAGCGAGCCCTTGGACCTCCGGGGCGAGATCGAGCGGACCCTCCTCAAACTGGTGGCCTCGCCCCTGTTGAACACCGCGGATCGGTTCAGGGTGAGCACGCTGGCCCACCGGTTCCGGGCCGTCGAGGCCCGGGCGCGAAAGCTGCTGGAGCGCCGGGAAGCCCGGGCACGGGGAACCGCGGGCGCACCCCGCCCGACCGAGGCTCCGTCGGTGGTGATCGACCGGGCCCTGCTGGAGAGACCCGCAGCCCTCGACCGGTATGTGCGCCGTCTTCATCGGGAGGTGGAGAGGGCCTGTGGGGGGCAGGCACCCATCACGGCCGCGGAGCTCCGAGAGAAGCTGGTGGAGACGGCCCGGGCCCAGGTGACGCGGCCGGGCGTCCGGGCTGTGCGCTTCCGGGTGGACAGCCAGGGGGGAAAGCCCCGGATCCGGGGCGAGATCCTTCCCGAGCCGCCGGGCCCTACGGGCCGGGCCTGAGCCGCCCCAGGAGCCGCACCACCGGATCGTGCCGGATCCGGATCCCCATCTCCACGGCCGCCCGGATCTCGTCGGCCCGGACGTCTGCCGGGAACACGGCGCACGCCACGTCCGCCCCGAGCAGGCTGGCCCCCTCGAGCCGGGCCCCGTGGAGATACGCGTTGTAGAGGTTGGCCCGGGCCAGATTGGCCCCTTCCAGGTCGGCCCCTTCCAGGTTGGCGAACCGCAGGGACGCACCCTCCAGGTTGGCCCCGGCGAGCCGGGCGCGGGCCAGGACCGCCTCGTCCAGACGGACCCCCCGCAGATCCGCCCCTTCCAGCCGGGCACCGGAAAGATCCGCGCCGGTCAGATCCAGGATCTCCTGGCGGCGGCGGCTCACCTCGTTGAACGATTCCACGTCTCCCCGCCGGAGCAGGGCGAGGAGCTCGTCCCGAAATCCCATGGACGCCCGCCTCCCGGGTGCCGTCGGCCCCAAACGCCACGGGGCGCCGGCCCGCCGGCGCCCCTCTTCCTGCGGTGTCGCGGCTCCGTCAGCCCGGGTGCCTGCGGGCCACCTGGATCTGGTTCATGGCCCGCTCAAGCTTGGCCTGGGCCTCCAGGTATTCCTTGGACTCTCGGCTGAGCCGCTGAAGGGCTTGCTCGGCCTCGGCCTTGGCCGCCTCGGCCTGGGCCAGGTCGATCTCGGCCGGGAACTCGGCCTCCTCGGCCAGCACCGTGACCTTCTCGTGGGTCACCTCGGCGAATCCGTGCCGCACCGCCAGGAAGTGCTGCTCCGCACCGATCCGGTACATGAGCTCCCCCACCCCCAGGGCCGTGAGGAACGGGGTGTGTCCCGGGAGCACACCGAACTCGCCCTCCACGCCCGGGGCCGTGATCTCGTCCACGTCCTCGCTCACCAGAAGACGCTGGGGCGTGACCACTTCGAGGCGGAACCGCTCTTGCTGCGCCATGGCGGCTCCCCCGCGCTACGCCGCGGCTTCCTCGAGGAGCCGCTTGCCCTTTTCCACGGCCTCCTCGATGGTGCCCACCATGTAGAACGCCTGTTCCGGAAGGTCGTCGTGCTTGCCCTCCACGATCTCCTTGAAGCCCCGGATGGTGTCCTCGAGCTTCACGTACTTTCCGGCCAGACCCGTGAACTGCTCGGCCACGTGGAACGGCTGCGACAGGAACCGCTGGATCTTCCGGGCACGGGCCACGATGAGCTTGTCGTCCTCGGACAGCTCGTCCATGCCCAGGATCGCGATGATGTCCTGGAGGTCCTTGTACCGCTGGAGGATCTGCTGCACCTGCCGGGCCACGGCGTAGTGCTCGTCGCCCACGACCCGGGGATCCAGGATGCGGCTGGTGGAGTCCAGGGGGTCCACCGCCGGATAGATGCCCAACTCCGCGATCTGGCGGGAGAGCACCGTGGTGGCGTCCAGATGGGCGAAGGTGGTGGCCGGCGCAGGGTCGGTGAGGTCGTCGGCCGGAACGTAGATCGCCTGGACCGAGGTGATGGATCCCTTGGAGGTGGTGGTGATCCGCTCCTGGAGTTCGCCCATCTCTGTGGCCAGCGTGGGCTGGTACCCCACCGCCGACGGGATCCGGCCGAGCAGGGCCGAGACCTCGGAACCCGCCTGGGTGAACCGGAAGATGTTGTCGATGAACAGGAGCACGTCCTGGCCTTCCACGTCCCGGAAGTACTCGGCCACGGTGAGCGCGGTGAGCCCCACCCGGGCCCGGGCCCCCGGCGGCTCGTTCATCTGCCCGTAGATGAGGGCCGCCTTGTCGATGACCCCCGACTCTTTCATCTCTAGCCACAGGTCGTTGCCCTCGCGGGTGCGCTCGCCCACCCCGCCGAACACGGAAAAGCCTCCGTGCTGCTTGGCCACGTTGTTGATGAGCTCCATGATCAGCACGGTCTTGCCCACGCCCGCGCCGCCGAACAGGCCGATCTTTCCGCCCCGCAGGTACGGGGCCAGCAGATCGATCACCTTGATCCCGGTCTCCAGCACCTGCATCTCGGTGCTCATCTCGGTGAACGGTGGGGCGGGCTTGTGGATGGGACTGCGCATCTTGGCCTCGATGGGGCCGGCCTCGTCCACGGGCTCGCCCACCACGTTCATGATCCGGCCCAAGACCTCACGGCCCACGGGGACCGAGATCATCTCGCCGGTGTTCAGCACGGGCATGCCCCGGACCAGCCCTTCGGTGGAGTCCATGGCGATGCACCGCACGGTCTTCTCGCCCAGATGCTGGGCCACCTCCACCACCAGGTTCCATTCCCGGTCGTCGATGCTGGGGTTGGTGATCTTGAGGGCCGTATAGATCTCGGGGAGCTCACCCTCGAACGCCACGTCCACGACCGGCCCGATGACCTGGGTGATCTTGCCGTACTGCTGGTTGCTCATGGGGTACAGGCCTCCTTCGGGTGGAACCGCCGGGCCCTCAGCGCATGGCCTCGACGCCGTTGACGATGTCCATCAGCTCCTTGGTAATGGCCTCCTGGCGGGCCCGGTTGTACTGGAGGGTCAACCGGGCGATCATCTCGGTGGCGTTGTTCGTGGCCGAATCCATCGCGGTCATGCGGGCACCGTGTTCGCTGGCCGTGCTCTCCAGCAGGGCCCGGAACACCCGCACCTCCACGTACCGGGGCAGAACCCAGTTGAGCATATACTCTTCGCTGGGCTCGTAGATGTACTCGGTGGTCGTGGTTTCCGGCTCCACCGGCATCGGTTCCACCGGCAGCAGCCGGTCGAACACCACCCGCTGGGACAGCGCCGAGCGGAACTCGTTGTACACCATGTACACCAGGTCCACCTCGCGGTTGGTGTACCGCTCGATCACCTCCCGGCCAATCTCCTGGGCCATGGGGTACGAGACCTTGCCGAACAGCTCCGTGCGCTCCCCGATGATCTCGGCCCCGCGCCTCCGGAAGAACTCCACCGCCTTCTTCCCCACCAGGTAGAGCACGATCTGCTCGTGCTCGCCGGCCTTTTCCTTGAGGTACCGCTCGGTGGCCCGCAGCACGTTGGCGTTGAACGAGCCGCACAGACCCCGGTCGCTGGTGAACACCACCAGGCACACCCGGCGGGGGTCCCTCCGCTCCAGCAGCGGGTGGGCCTCCTCCTCGGTGCGGAGCGCGAGGCTGGACAGCACCTCCAGCATCTTGTCGGAATACGGCCGGTTCTGGAGGATGGCCTCCTCGGCCCGGCGGAACTTGGCCGCCGAGACCATTTTCATGGCCTTGGTGATCTGCTGGGTGCTCCGGACCGATGCGATCCGGTTGCGGATGTCCTTGAGGTTCGCCATCCCTCAGATCCCCTTGCTCACTCGGCCACGAACACCTGGTCGAACTCCTTGAGGGCCTCGTCCAGCTTGGCCTTGAGCTCGTCGTCCAGGTCCTTCTTCTCCCGCAGTTCGGCCAGCAGATCCGTCTTCCTGGTGTCGAGGAACGAGTAGAGCTGGTCCTCGTAGCGCTTGAGCTGCCCCACCTCGTACTTGTCCACGTACCCGTTGGTGGCCGCGTAGATGATGACGACCTGCTTTTCCACCGGAAGGGGCGCGTACTGGTCCTGCTTGAGGATCTCGACCAGGCGGGCGCCCCGGGCGAGCTGGCGCTGGGTCGCCTTGTCCAGGTCGGATCCGAACTGGGCGAACGCCTCCAGCTCCCGGTACTGGGCGAGCTCCAGGCGCAACGTGCCCGCCACCTTCTTCATGGCCTTGATCTGGGCCGAGCCCCCCACCCGGGACACCGACAGGCCCACGTTGATGGCGGGCCGCACGCCCGAGTAGAAGAGGTCGGTCTCCAGGTAGATCTGGCCGTCCGTGATGGAGATCACGTTGGTGGGAATGTAGGCCGACACGTCGCCGGCCTGGGTCTCGATGATGGGAAGGGCCGTGAGACTGCCCCCACCTTTGTCGTCCGAGAGCTTGGCCGCTCGCTCCAGGAGCCGCGAATGCAGGTAGAACACGTCCCCTGGGTACGCCTCGCGGCCCGGCGGGCGCCGCAGAAGGAGGGAAAGCTGCCGGTACGCCACCGCCTGCTTGGACAGGTCGTCGTAGATCACCAGGGCGTGGCGGCCGTTGTCCCGGAAGTACTCCCCCATGGCGCACCCGGCGAACGGGGCGATGTACTGGAGCGGCGCGGGCTCGGACGCCGTGGCCGACACTACGATCGTGTAGTCCATGGCGTTGTGTTCCTTGAGCCGGGCCACCACCTGGGCCACCGTGGAGCGTTTCTGTCCCACGGCCACATAGATGCACACCAAATCCGTGTCCCGCTGGTTGATGATCGTGTCCACGGCCACGGCGGTCTTTCCGGTCTGGCGGTCGCCGATGATCAGCTCCCGCTGCCCGCGGCCGATGGGCACCATGGAGTCGATGGCCTTGAGGCCGGTCTGGAGGGGTTCTTTCACGGGCTGGCGGTACACGATGCCCGGGGCCTTCACGTCGATCACCCGGGTCTCGGAGTATTCGATGTCGCCAAGACCGTCGATGGGGTTGCCCAGCGGGTCCACCACCCGGCCCAGCAGCCCCTCGCCCACCGGCACGGACACGATCCGGCCGGTGCGCTTGACCACATCCCCTTCTTTGATGTGGATGTCCTCGCCGAAGATGGCCACGCCCACGTTGTCCTCTTCCAAGTTCAGGGCCATCCCCATGATGCCGCCCGGGAACTCCACGAGCTCTCCCGCCATGCACTTCTCGAGCCCGTGGATGCGCGCGATGCCGTCGCCCACGGTGAGGACCACGCCGGTCTCGGCCACGTCCACGTCGGCGTGGAAGTCCTGAATCTTGGATTTGATGATCTGGCTGATCTCTTCCGCCCGGATCTGCATGGTGCTCTCACCCCTTGATCAGGCTTTCGCGCAACCGCTGGAGCTGGGTGCGCAGACTCGCGTCAAACACCATGTTCCCCACGCGG
>CAZBGL010000014.1:0-2838 GCA_964491375.1 uncultured Thermodesulfobacteriota bacterium
CGTCCAGGACGGTTTGCCGCTGGAGGGCCCGATCCGCCGCGGCTCTTCGGAGGCGGCATCGGGGACCCCGGTCTCAAATCCCCAGTACAATGGCTCCTTGATCTTGACCCCGAGAATCATGGGTTCTGGACCCATACAAGACCTTGACGTCCTACCTCAATAGTACTATATTTCGCGAGGTGACGAAATGAATGGCTCGCCCCTCTCCCGTCTCGTCCGGGTCCACAAGGCCTTGGCCCACTCCGCGCGGCTCCGGATCCTCGCCATGCTCGGCGGCGGCGAGCTGTGCGTGTGCCAGATTACCGCGGTGCTGGGGCTCGCCCCTTCCACGGTGTCGGCCCACCTGAAGGAGCTACGCACCGCGGGCCTCGTGGAGGAGCGGAAGGACGGTCGCTGGGTGTACATCGCTCCGGCGGCGGACGGGCCGTGGAGCACGCTCGTCGAACGGAGCCTGAAGCTCCTGGCGGGCGATCCCCAGCTTGCAGAGGACGCCCGGCTTGTTGAGGAGCTCCGCGGGATCCCCGTGGAGGACCTTTGCAGCCTCGGGCTCGAGGGAGCCCGGACACGCTGCAAGAGCAGCGGCCAGTGAGAGGGGAGCCGGACGAAGCAAGGGAGGTTACCGTCGTGAGCGACATCAAGGTGATCGAGATCCTCGGCCCGGGATGCCCGCGGTGCCAGCGGACCTGGCGCGTGGTGCAGGAGGTAGTGGAGCAGGCGCACCTCGACGTCGAGGTGCGCAAGGTCGAGGACGTCGACCGGATGGTGGAGCTGGGGGTGCTTGCCACCCCGGCCATCGTGGTGGACGGGGAGCTCAAGGTGGCGGGACAGGTTCCGAGGGCGGAGCTCGTGCGGAGGCTGCTCGGGATCGGGGTGTAGCCGGCGCTGTCGGGCGCTCGTTTTCTTGGGGGTAGCTTGTGAAAGAACGAACAAGGCTCCTGCTGATCGCGGGGGTATTCCTCGCCGCCTACTTCCTGCCGATCGAGCACGCCCGGGTCCAGGGCGCGGTCCTGGAGGGGTTTCACCTCCTCAAGTGGTACGCCCGGGAGCATGTGATGCTGTGTCTGGTGCCGGCGTTCTTCATCGCCGGGGCCATCGGCGAGTTCGTCAGCCAGGGTGCGGTGCTGAGGTACCTGGGCAGCTCCGCCAGGCCGAGCGTGGCCTACGGTGTGGCCTCGGTCTCGGGAGCGATCCTCGCCGTGTGCTCGTGCACGGTGCTGCCGCTCTTTGCCAGCATCTACAAGCGCGGGGCCGGCCTTGGGCCCGCCATCGCGTTCCTCTACTCGGGACCGGCCATCAACGTCCTGGCCATCATCCTCACGGCACGGGTGCTCGGCCTGAAGCTAGGCATCGCCCGGGCGGTGGGAGCTGTGGCCTTCGCGGTGGTCATCGGCCTCGTCATGGCGGCGCTCTTTCGCTGCGAGGAGGCCGAAAGGCAGGCCAGCGGGATCGATCCGTTCGCGGCCCGGGCCGCCTCGGGGGAGCGAGGCCGCCGCGGCTGGCAGGACGCGGCGTTCATGGTCGTCATGGTGGGGATCCTGGTGTTCGCCAACTGGGGTGCCCCCAACCGTGAGGTGGGGCTGTTCGCCGCCGTCTGGAGAGTCCACTGGTACCTGACCGGCGGGTTGCTCGTGGCGCTCGGCGTCATGATCGCCCGCTGGTACGAGCGGCAGGAGCTCGGCGGCTGGGTGGAGTCGACCTGGGAGTTCGCCAAGCAGATCCTGCCGCTGCTGTTCGGCGGCGTGCTGGTGGCGGGTTGGCTCATGGGCCGGCCGGGTCACGATGCTGGCCTGATCCCTGCCGCGTGGGTCTCCGCGGCGGTGGGGGGGAACTCCCTCTGGGCCAACCTCTTCGCCGCTGTCTCGGGCGCGTTCATGTACTTCGCGACCCTGACAGAGGGCCCGATCCTACAGACGCTCCTCGGAGCCGGCATGGGGCGGGGGCCGGCGCTGACCCTCCTGCTCGCGGGCCCGGCCCTGTCACTCCCCAACATGCTGGTCATCAACTCGTACATCGGGCGGAAGAAGACGGGCGCCTACGTCGCCCTCGTCATCGTCATGGCCACCCTCACGGGCATGGCCTTCGGGATGATCGTGGAATGAGGAAATCCGACCGGAGAGCGGCGAAGCGGCCGTCCCGCTTCCCGTACGCACGGGGCCGTTCCCGGCCCAACACCGTCAGAGCTGGTTTCGCCCGCTCCGCCGGGGCAGCACCGGAGGGCGCGCGCTGAACCCACGTCACAAGGAGGTGCCTCATGTCGTGGTTGGCCGGTATTCCGCGGGAGAACGTCAACTGGGGACCCACCATCGACCCGGAGAAGTGTGTTTCCTGCGGGATGTGCATGAACTGCGGGAAGAACGTCTTCGAGTGGGTGGACGGTAAGCCCGTGGTGGTTCGCTACGATCAGTGCGTGGTCGGGTGCACCACCTGCGGGAATCTCTGTCTCTCCAGAGCGATCACCTTCCCCGACATCGAGGAGGTCCGCTGCCTCTACAAGGAGCACAAGGTCTGGTCCAGGGTCAAGCGGAAGCTCATCGAGGAAGGCAAGATCCCCAGGGGCCGCAAGCCTGGGGAAGACGAGGCTCCCGACGCCCAAGCGTGCTGACACGTGTCAAGGGACATCCAGATTCCCGCAGTTAGGGGACATCCAATTTCCCGCACGGGTGCGGAGGGACCCACCGGGTGATTCGAAGCATCTCGGCCGGTCGCGGCTATGATGGGTGGGTGGAACTCCTTGGGATGAGTGAACTCCTTGGGCCGGACGGCTCGGACGCCTTCTACCTCCTCTTCGACGAGCCGGTCCAGCCCGCGCCGGGGTATGACATGGCTACGGCGATCAGC
>CAZBGL010000015.1:0-6729 GCA_964491375.1 uncultured Thermodesulfobacteriota bacterium
CGATCTTGGCCAGGGCCACCACCAGCATCACCCACAGGGCCATCCGCCCGTAGAGGGCGGCCTGGACCCAGCCGTAACCCGAGCCCAGCACCTGGGGCACGAACAGCGCCAGCACGCCCAGGGCCAGCCCGCCCAGCACGGGTTTGAGGGCCGCGGGCACGTGGAGCTTCCGGAACAGGTCCTGGACGCCGTAGAACACCCGGACGTACAGGGCCCCCATCAGCGCACACAGCACCGCCAAGAGGAGATATACCAGCAGTTCGGGGGGATGCTCGAACCGGAACCGGGGGGTCACGAGGAGCGGCTCCCACCCGGTGACCGCCCCGAACAGGGAATAGGCCACGATGGAGGATATGATGCAGGGCACCAGGCCCTCGTGCTCGAACTCCGGGTTCCGGTAGAGCACCTCCACCGCGAACAAGGCTCCTCCCAGGGGCGCCCGGAAGGTCGCACCGATTCCCCCGGCCATCCCTGCCAGCAGGAGGATGCGCCGGTCCGCCGCGGACAGTCCCAGCCGGGTGGCCAGGAACGATCCGAACCCCGCTCCGATCTGGGCGATGGGGCCCTCCCGGCCGGCCGATCCTCCGGTGCCGATGGTGGCCACGGAAGCCAGGGTCTTGACCACCGGCACCCGGGCCCGGATCAGCCCCCCCTTGTTGTGGAAGGCGTCGATGGCGGCGTCCGTGCCGTGGCCTTCGGCCTCGGGGGCGAACGTGTACACGAGCCATCCGGACACCAGCCCCCCCAGCGCCGGGACCAGGAACAGGATCCACCGGAAGGGCACGGCCAGGGAGTCGATCCGCTCGCCGCCCGCACCCCCTTCCCTGGGAGGGGCGAATCCCGCCCATCCCTCCAGGATCCACTCGTTCGCCGCGTTGGTTGCGAAGTAGAACACCAGGGCCCCGGCGCCGGCCACCAGGCCCACCAGGGCGCTGAACGCGATCCACCGGCCCATGGTGGGCAGCGGGAAGGCCCGAACCCGACGCCACAGCCGGTTCATCCCATTCCCCCCGCGGCGTGGCACTCCGGGTCGTGCACCAGTGGCAGCCGGCCCGCGCTCTCGAGCAGGCTCCGGACCAGGACGGGTCCCAGGAAGGAAAACCGCTCCCGAAACTCGCGCACCACTTCCTCCGCGCCCCCTTCCTCCATCCGCCGATCCACCCACGGGGCGAACCCCCCGTGCTCCCGGCAGATCGCCAGGAACGCCCGGGCGTTTCGCACCACCGCCTCGAACTTCCTTCGGTTTCGGATCACCCCGGGCACGGCCAGGGCCTGTGCGATCTCCCGTTCACCCCACCGGGCGACCCGGGCCGGCTCAAATCCATCCAGGGCACTCCGAAGGGCCTGCCGCCGATGGAGCACCAGGCGCCACGAAAGCCCGGCCTGGAACACCTCCAGGCAGAGGAGTTCGAACCACGCCCGGTCGTCCGGAGGCGGGCGGCCCCACTCCTCGTCGTGGAACCGGGCGGCCACCGGATCCCCGGCCACCCAGGCGCAGTAGCGCTTCCCCTCGTGCGTCACGACACCCCCGTGCGGAACGTCCCGATGAAATCCTCGAGACGTGCCACCCGCCGCTCGCTCAGGTACGACGCGATTTCCTCCACGATCTCACGCACCGCCCAGGGGCGTACGAAGTTCACGGTTCCGATCTGCACGGCCCGCGCCCCCAGGCACAGGAACTCCAGGGCGTCGCGCCCGTCCCAGATCCCCCCCACCCCGATCACCGGGCAGTCCACGGCCTGGAGCACGTCCCAGACGAGCTTCAAGGCGATGGGCTTGATGGCCGGGCCGGAGAGCCCTCCCACCACGTTCGCCAGAACCGGCCTGCGTCGGTCCAGGTCCACGGCCAGGGCGGGCACCGTGTTGATCACGGACAGCGCGTCCGCCCCGGCCTCCACCGCAGCCCGGGCGATCACGCGGATGTCCGTCACGTTCGGGCTGAGCTTCACGATCACCGGGCGCTCGGTGGCCCTCCGGACCCGCGCCACCACGTCGCGAAGCAGGGCCGGTTCCGTGCCGAACGTGAGCCCCCCGGCCTTCACGTTGGGACACGAGACGTTGACCTCCAGGGCGGCCACCCCCTCTGCCGATCCCAGGCGGCGGGCGCACTCGCCGTATTCCTCCGGGGTCTCCCCGAAGAAGTTCGCGATCACCGGTACCCCGGCTTCCTTCAGGAACGGGAGCTTCTCGCGGAGGAACGCCTCCACCCCCACGTTCTGGAGGCCGATGGCGTTGATCATGCCGGCGCGGGTCTCCACGATCCGGGGAGGCGGATTGCCGGGACGGGGCCTCAGGCTCAACCCCTTCACCACCACCGCACCGAACGCCTTCAACTCGACAAAGGGGGCGAACTCCTCCCCGTACCCGAAGGTGCCGGACGCGGCGATCACGGGGTTGGACAGGCACAACGGCCCGATGCGGGTGGACAGATCCACGGACTGCGCAAGAGGGGCCTGGACCATCGGGATCTCGCGGAGGGTACGCGGCTCGGCCAGTCGGCAGCGCGCGGGATTCTAGATGGCCCCCCTTGCAGGGGTCAAGCCGGGGGCGGCCACCGCCGCCCCCGGGTTCGGGCGGGCGTACCCATCAGGGGACCGCTTCCGGGCAGCCCCCACCGGCCGACGCGGCCGGGCGGGGCAACACCGGAACCTCCTTCTGCGGCGCCAAAAGGGGAGGACGCCGTCCCTGTGTGGATGGGCGTCACCGGCGCAACGGGTTCTCAGCCGTGACACCCCCGGCACCGCGTGGGCCCGGACGCCTCCCCCGCCTCTTCCATGGCGCGGTGGCAGGCCCGGCAGGTGCCGTGGTAGATGCCCTTGAACCGTTTGGGGCCGCCCACGGCCTCGAGCATGCGGTCGATGTCCTTGCAGGACCAGCAGGATCCCGCCTCCTCGGGTGTGCGGGCCGTGTGGTGGCACGCGGCACAGGTGAATTCGTCCTCGTACGGGAGCGGGCCGCGGCCGGCCCGGCCCGGCAGGTACTCCTCCGCGTGCCTGCGGTGGGAGAAGCCCTCCACCGCCTTGGTGTCGGCCGGCAGGTCGGCACGTTCCGGATGGTTCTTCTGCACGTTGATGTCCACGGTCTCCGGGACTTCCAAGGCCGGGGCGGCCACCGCGCCGGCCGTCCCCCCCATTCCCAGGGCCAATACGATGCTTGCCAGCAGGGTCCGAACGATCATGACCACCTCCTTGGAAACAGGGTCGAAACCAGGGGATCCGCGCGGTCCCGGGTTTCCTATACGCCCCCTTTCCAGGCTCCGCCATCGACATCGGGCCGCATTGGGCCCGATGTCGGGCCCTGACGGCGCCCCGGCAGGTGGACCCGGGCTCGCTCGTCCCCTCGAGAACCGCGTCACGGGGCCCACCGATCGCGCCTGGAAAGGCGTTTCCAATTCCCCCTCTCCCCTCCGACTATCAGAAGTCGGAAGTCAGATGACAGAAACAGATCCTGTCCTCTGACTCCTGTCCTCTGAATTCCGAAAGTGGCCCCAAGCGGAAACGGGCCCCGGGCTCACCCCTGAAACGAATCACGCAACGTCACTTTCTGCAAACAGGCCGCCCTGCGGCCTACCGGAGCTTCCAACTGACTTGCCGCCCTGGGCGCACATTCACGCTCCAACGCCGCCAGGGGCCTGGAGTCGCGCAGGGGCCGGAAGGCCCGATGCCATTACCTCCCGAGCCCACCGACCGTGCACGCGAGCGGCGCACCAGCTTCGGAGCACCGCCTCCGCGGCCGTGGCCCCAAGCGAAAACAGGCCCCTGGCGGTACTACCGCGGACCACACCCACGTAACCACCGTCAGGGCCGCTCCTCCACCTACACAAAGTCTGTGTCCCGCAAACAGGCCGCCTCGCGGCCTACCGGAGCTGAAATCCACCTGGATTCTAAAACGGACCGCGGCTCCCGGACCCACAAGAGCCTCGGCCGACTTCCCCGGTAACGGACGCCCAGGCTACCTTCCCCGTTGCCCCGCTCCACACGGGGCCTGAAAAACCCTCCATGTTTGTGGTTCAATACGGGTCGTCCGTTCCCAGAGGAGGCCATGAACCCCAGACATCCCCCCACACTCCGACTGGACGGCGCGCGGCTGCGCCGAATCCGAGAAGCCCGGGGCCTGACCCAACTCTATGTGGCCGAGGCCACCGGGGTCACGGTGGAGACCGTGAGCCGTTGGGAGAACCGGCCCCAGCCGGCCGTGCGCAGGGACAACGCCGAGGCCCTGGCGCGGGCCCTGGGGATCTCCCTGGACGAGATCCTGGCCGGCCCGGAGCCGGCCCGCTCCCGCCGCACCGGCTGGAACCGGCTCCTGTGGGGTGGGGCGGTGCTCGCCGCGGCCGGATTCGGTGTCTGGTTCTGGTCGATGCTCGGTACGGGCCCGGTGGTCCAGGCGCGGCGTCGCCTCCCGGCATACGCCCCGCCCGGCACCCTCGTACCGGTGGTGATCGAGGTGGAACTCCGCTCAGGCCGTGGGGCTCGGGTGATCCTGCGGGAGGTGATCCCGCCGGGGTGGAGGCTGGTGGCGGCCAGCCCGGGGCCGGACCGGGGGCCAGACGGCGGCAGAACCATGCGCTGGATGCTGGATCTGCGCACCCGCCGGGCCGTCCGGGTAGGGTATGTGGCCCGGACTCCGGAAGCGAAAGAAGGCTCGGAGTTCCGGTTCCAGGGAAAGGTGTTTACCTCGGGCACCCGGGACGGGCGGCCCGTCCGCGGGGATACCCGGATCGACATCGAGTTCGTGCACTGGGCGGATCAGGACGGGGACTTCCAGATATCGGACGGCGAGGTCCTGGACGCCCTGGAGCGGCTCGACGCCTTGCGCGAGCTGAACTTCGACACCTCCGACCTGCGGGCCCTGTGGGGTTTGGAGGAGTACGAGTGGGATCCCCGGATCCGCCGGTTCCGGCCCGCCGCCCCGTGACCGGTTCACCCGCCGGCCCCCCCGGGAAACAACCGCTCCACCAGGGCGTCCAGCGAATGGGCCTCTTGGAAAAGGCCCTTGGCGGCCTCGAAGTCGTAGTCCTCGGTCCGCTCCAGGAGTTCCTGGGCGCGGTCCCGCACCTGGTCGGCCTCCAGTCTGCGGACCTCGTCCCACTCCAGGTCCGCGAGCCAGACGGGCTCCAGGTTTTCATCCAGGAACGCCACCCTCACCCGCTCCTGGCCGGCCAACAGGTCCAGCATCCGCACGTCGTCCGGGTCGGCCGGGTCGAAGAACACCTCCCCCACCATGTCGCCCACGGACGGTTCCTCGGCCCGGACCAGCCAGCAAACGACCGGCCCCCTGCCCGTGTTCTCCACGCTCCATGCGGCCCGCACCGGAGCGCCCTTCTCGCGAAGGGCCTCCGCAAAGTCCCTGCGCGTCTTCACCAGGAGCACGGTCTCTTCTCCGGCCCCCAGGTCCAGGGGGAGGGCCACCAGCACAAAGGCTTCGTCTCTCAGATAGCGGAACACCTCTCCGGAAACCTTCATGGCTCCGCTCCCCGGACGCCGCTCCAGAATGCGCGCAACTCCCGGGCGAAGCGTTCCGGATGGCTCGCGCACAACAGGTGTCCGGCGCCCCGAAACCAACGGATCTCGGCCTGCGGAACGCCCCGTGCCAGGGCACGGGCGTGGGCGGGTGGAGCCAGCCAATCCCGCGTCCCGGCCACCACCACCGTGGGGACCTCGAGTTCACCCAACCGCTCTCGCAGGTCGATCTTCACCAGGTCCACATATAGGGCCTGCACGGTCTGTCGATGGGCCCGTGCCGTCATGTCCCGGGCGATCTCCCGCGCCCCGGGCGCATCCATGTGCCGGGCGATGCTCCACCGCACCGAGCACTCGAACACCTCCATGGCCAGCATGCCCCCGATCCGCGCAAACGCAAGCCCTGCCCAGCGCCTTATCCCCGCGCCCCAACAAGCCGATGTACAGCACAGGGCCAGGGCGGCCACCTTCCCGGGCCTCGAAAGCGCCGTCTGAAGGGCCAGCGTGCCCCCCATGGAGTATCCGGCCAGGCACACCGGTCCTGCAAACCGCCGGTCCAGCTCCCCGAGGAGCCACTCGGCATATCCCGCCACGGTGCGCTGGCGGAGGGGAAGGGGCGGGGCCACACCAAACCCGGGGAGGTCCGGTGACCAAACAGGGCCTGCCTCTTGCAGGTCATGCTGGACCGGGTCCCACATCCGGTGGTCCACGCCCAGGCCGTGGAGCAACACCAAAGGCAGGTCTGTTGCGCGTTTCTCACCCTGTTTCAAGACGTCTCGCATGAGGCTCTCCGCGCTCCTCGTGTGCCTGTGCGTCCTGGGAACCCAGGCCCTCGCCGGTACGGCGTATGGGGCATCTCCCCCGGTCACGGCCGTTCGGGTGGGCGATATGGCACCGGACTTCCGGCTCACCGCGTTCGACGGCACGCCGATCCGGTTGGCCGACCATTTGGGCCGGGGCCGGATGGTGCTGATCGTATTCTGGAGCTATTTCTGCTTTCCGTGCCAGAGGGAGCTTCCGGAAGTGGCCCGCCTGGCCGCGGACCTGAAGGATCGGGTGACGGTGCTGGGGATCTGCTTGGACGGGCCGGAGTACGACGACAAGGTCCTCCCGTTCGTCCGTTCGCACCGGATCACGTTTCCAAACGCGTACGACCGTCCGAACCGTGATTTTTTCGAGGTGGCAGAGCGGTATGGAGTGATCGGGACCCCTACCTTCTTCCTGGTGGACCCCCACGGAAAGATCCGGTTTGTACACCTCGGGCGCC
>CAZBGL010000016.1:0-4585 GCA_964491375.1 uncultured Thermodesulfobacteriota bacterium
AAATGAGCTGGCTGGGCCTCAGGTACTCCACGAGCAACTTGCCCGTGAGTTCCTCGTAAAATGCACACCCGTCCATGACGGGCTTCCCGGAAAGGCGCACCTCCAGGAGGTCGCGCACCGGGAACTTGCCTCGCCGCTCCCCGATCACCACGACCACCCGGTCCACGTCCGGCCGGGCCGCCGCCTCCTTGAGCTTGTCGAACCCTCCCAGGACCGGAGGGAGCCCCTCCTGGTTCTCCTGGGCCTTCTCAGGGTCCGCCGCGAGGCAGCCCACCACGTGGAATCCCAGGGTCTTGCGTTCCTGGGTCTCGCGGTAGACCTTTCGCGCCATCTCGCCCGCCCCCACGAAGAGGATGCCCACGGACAGCCCCCTGGAGGACAGCACCGCCGTGTATCCCAGGCGCCACAGCACCACCACCCCGATGACGATGAGCACGAACAGGACGAAGATGCCCCGTCCGAGGATGAGCGCGGGGTAGAGGTAGTACGCAAACGCCAGGAAGATGCTCGCCACCCCCAAGGCCTGGAACAGCCGGATGAACAGCTCCCGCCGGCTGTTCAGGACCTGGAGTTCGTACAGGTCGTGATAGTAGAAGGAAAGCTGGGTCACCAGCACCACGGCCGCGATGCGCAGCCACTCCGTTCGGTCTTCCAAGAGAAAACGCACGTCCGGGCCGAACCGCACGGCCATGGCCGCCACCAGAGCGCCCAGGATCACGGCGTCCTCGACCGCAAATAGGGTGAGGTGCCGAAGGGTCACCGTTCTGCGCATCTGATTCATGCCCCCTGTTCCCCGCCCCCCAAGGCGCTACCTGTACCCGTATCCATAATAATAGTATCCGCCCCCGTAGCCGTACCCGTACCCGCTGCGCAGGCTCTCAGCCCGGTTCAACACCGTGCCCACGATCTTTTCCGCTGGAAGCGACTCCACCACCTGTTTCAGCAATCCCCGGTTGGTCCGGTGGGCCCGCACCACGATCAATATTCCGTCCACGGCGTCCACCAGGAAGCTCACGTCGCTGATCGGGTGGAGCGGCGGGGAATCCAGGATGATGTAGTCGTACCGGCCGCTCATGCGGCGTAGGAAGTCACTGAACTCCGGACTCGCCAGCAACTCGGCCGGGTGCCCCCCCGGTGCGCCCGCGGGCACCACCGACAGCCCGTAGTAAGGAGTGTGGCGGAGCACCGCATCCAGCGGGGCGTCCCCCTGGAGCAGTTCGGCGAGCCCCGGGGAGGGCTCCAGGTTCAGGAGCTTGTGGATGCGCGGCCTCCGCAGATCCGCGTCCACCAGCAGCACGTCCTTGGTGGGATCCTGGGACAGCACCACCGCCAAGTTCGAGGCGGTGACGCTCTTACCCTCGCCCTTCAACGCGCTCGTCACCACCAGGGTCTGGATCTTCCCCTCGAAGTTCAGGCGGTCCAGGCGGCTCCGCAGGGTCCTGAACTGTTCCGACACCACGGACATGGGCTTGTGGAGGGTCTCCACATGGGGATCCACCCCCTTGAGCACCTCGGGCTCCAGCCGGGTCACCGCCACCGGCCCGGCAGACTTCTTCCGCCGCCGGGCCACACCGGACGGAGTGCGCCGTTCGGGCACCGTTCCGGACTGGGAGTTCGCCTCGCGCGCTTCCACGGCCGGCGCAACGTCGCGCTTGGCCTTTTCCAGTGCTTTCAGGATCTTGCTCATGTCGGTCCTTCCGTCGCCGGTTGTCGTCCCACTACCTGTTTTCCGATACTCCCCAGGGCCCGGGTCCGGTCACCAGACCGCCTCCACCCCGAGCGCGAAACGGGTTTCCATATAGTCATCGGACGCGGCTCCCGGATCGTAACGCCTCCGCACGTGGCTGGCCGTGAGGGATGCGCTCCATGCACGGCTCCAGCGTTTGCGGACAAAGGCGTGCCATCGGTGCAGCCGGTAGGAGTCATCGGGGTCATCGGAGTCCCGGTCCGCGAACCGATACCCCATCCCCGTGAACGCCCCGCGCCCGACCCCGGCCTGCACCAGCGCGCCGGCCGACGTTTCCACGTAGTCCTGCGACCCGGGTCC
This sequence comes from uncultured Thermodesulfobacteriota bacterium, assembly GCA_964491375.1. Taxonomy (GTDB): domain Bacteria; phylum Desulfobacterota; class Deferrisomatia; order Deferrisomatales; family Deferrisomataceae; genus CAZBGL01. The sequence continues at coordinate 2,048 of CAZBGL010000016.1, forward strand.
AAACCGGGCGTCCACGTCGGTCTCCACGTACGCCGCGTCCAACCGGCTCGTAAGGCTCCGGCTCCATCGCGTGGAGAGCGAAACGACGGCGCGGCGCGTCCTCGTCAACTGGATCACATCGGTTCGCGAGCTCGCCGGCTCGTACGACCATGTCTGATCCCAGCTCATCGCGCCGTTGGTGTGGGCGGAAAACCGGTGGTTCAAGGCGATTCCGTAGGTGAACCCGCGTTCGGTGTCCTCTCCCTGGGTCCGGATCCATTGGTAGCCGACCCGAAGGGTGCCCTGGGTCCTCGGCGACCACGCCCGCTTCGTGAACCCCTCCAGGGCGTGCCGCCAGTACGTGCCCGCCGTGTTGGGGAGGCCGCGGTCCACGGTGTAGGTCACTCCCACGTCCCACGGCCTGGGGTCCGCCAGTGGCACAGTTCGCCGCGTCCAGGCCACCGAGGCCGTGTGGTTCCGGCGGCGGTATCCGGTGCCAAGCCCGTCCACCTGTGAGAACCCGTAAGAGACCCGGTGGCGGCTCCAGGCCCCGCCCCATCCCAACGACGTGTTGAACCGGTGGGAACGGGTGTCCTCTCCCTCCGCCCGGTCCCCGAGGTAGTTCCGGTACGCGAACCCGTACGAGGCACGGTGGTCCGTGTTTCGGCCGAGTCGCCACCGGTAACCGGTCTGGAACCCGTATTCGTCGGATCGGTTCGCATAGCTGGTCCGGACGCCCGCCAGTCCCCCCCCCAGCCCCTCCTCCAGGTTCTGGGCCACGTGTCCGTCCAGGTATCCCGAAATGTGGGGTGACGCCTTCCATCGCACGCCGCCCCCCAGCGCGTGCCGCGTTGTGTCTCGGCCCTCCACCTCGTTGCTCTCCCATAGAGCCGTGGAAAACCGGTAGTTGGCCGTGCCTGTGAGCCGGGGAGAACGCCGGAGCCATCCCAGGCCGAACGTCCCGTCCACCCACCAGGCGTCCCTACGCTCCGCGTTCTGGTCGAGGTTGTCCGTATAGGTGGCCGAGATCCCGGCGCTCACGCTCCACCGACTCGTGTAGCCCGAGGGAAGGAGTGTGTCCAGATCGGGCTCGAACCCACCCCGTTCGAAGAACGCCTTGTACCGGCCTATCCGTTCAAGCCAGGGATCCGGCTCGGCAGCCCGGGCGCTCAAAGCCGCTCCGGACGACACCGCCAACACGGCGTACACGATCCACCGAGGCCATCCCTTTACGGTGCGCATCTTGCTGTCCGCCTCATGGGACCACGATCACGTCGCCGGGCCGAAGGACGAAGTCCCCCTCCCCCCGCTTCAGGATCGCCTTCGCGTCGACCCGGATCCGTTTCTCCTGGCCGTTTTCCCACCGCACGAGTACCACGCTGTCGGTGTCCGCAAACTCCTGGAACCCCCCCGCCATGGCCAGCACCTGGAGGAAGGTGCGAGGACTCCGCAACTTCATGGCCCCGGGCTTGTTCACCCGGCCCAGGAGGTACACCGTGTAGCTGTTGATCTCCTCCAGGCTCACGGTGACCACGGGATCGGTGAGGTACTCTCTCAGCCGCTCGGTGAGCACATCGGTCAGCTCCTGCACCGTCAACCCCTCGGCGAATACCTCCCCCACCAGCGGCAGCGTGATCCGGCCGTCGGGCCGGACCCACACCCGTCGGGAGATGTCCGGGTTCTTCCACACCTGGATGTCCAGCACGTCCTCCACCCCGATCCGGTAGGGTGGGCGCTCCACCACCACGTCCTCAGCCCCTGCGAATGCCGACCACCCCACCAGGCACATCACCGTCATGAGCCATATCGTGCGCTTCATCGTGGTCACTCCCCTTTTCGGACGCTCTGCACGAGTCACTCCAGCCCGGTCTCCCGAATCTTGTACAACAGCGCCTTGTAGCTGATGTCGAGCATGGCTGCCGCCTTTTTCCGGTTCCAGCGGGTCTTCTCCAACACCTTTTGGAGCACCCTCCGTTCGGCTTGCCGAACCGCCTCCCGCGACACCTCCCGGAGGGTCTTCCCCTCGAACTCGGAAAGATCCGGCACGTCCGGTTCCCCCGGCTGTTCTCCGCCGAAGCGCTTGCGGTGGTAGCGCATCTCTCTGCGGACACCTTCCACATCGCCCACCACCACCAGACGCTTGACGTAGTTTTCCAGCTCCCGGACGTTTCCGGGCCACGGGTAGTCGATCATCTCCCGAAGGAGGTCGTCGGGAATCCGGGCATCCGGCCGGTTGTACTGCTCCCGGAAGCGTTCGAGGAAGTACCGTGCGATCTCCGGGATCTCGTCCACGCGTTCCCGAAGGGGCGGGAGCACGATGTTCACCACGTTGAGCCGATAGAACAGGTCGGTGCGGAACCTCTTCTCCCGGACCTCGTGCTCGATGTCCCGGTTCGTGGCGGCTATCAGCCGAACATCCAGGGGAATGGGTTCCTTGCCGCCCAACCGGCACACCTCCCGGTCCTGAAGCACATGGAGCAGCTTGGCCTGCACCTCGGGATGCATCTCCGCGATCTCGTCCAGGAAGACCGTGCCGCCGTTGGCGTGTTCAAACTTGCC
>CAZBGL010000017.1:0-6093 GCA_964491375.1 uncultured Thermodesulfobacteriota bacterium
CCACCGTGACCGTGACCGTGCGCTCCGTGAACGACTCTCCCGTGGCCGCGGACGATGCGGCGACCACGGACGAGGACACGCCCGTGGCCGTGGACGTGCTGGCCAACGACTCCGACGTGGACGGCGATGCGCTCACGATCGCCGCGGTGGCCTCGCCGGCCCACGGAACGGTGTCGTGGGGCCCGTCGTCGGTCACGTACACGCCCGACCCGGACTTCCACGGCACGGACTCGTTCACCTACACCGTGTCGGACGGCACGGCCACGGCCACGGCCGACGTGTCGGTCACCGTGCGCCCGGTGAACGACCCGCCGGTGATCGGGGGCACTCCCCCCGTGGAGGTGGCGGCGCGTTCCGAGTATCGGTTCACCCCCGCCGCACATGATCCGGACGGCGACGCCCTCACCTTCACGATCAGCGGCCTTCCCCCGTGGGCGTCCTTCGACGAGACCACCGGAACCCTCTGGGGGACGCCCGGGCCGGCCGACATCGGGGACTACGGCCCGGTGACCCTCGGCGTGACCGACGGCGCGGCCACGGCCAGCCTCGAGCCGTTCACGATCCGGGTGACCGGTGGAAACGAAGCCCCGGGGGTGCCGATGGTAGAGGCACCCGCGCCCGGATCCGAGGTCACCACCGTCCGGCCCAGCCTGGTCGTCCGGAACGTGACCGATCCGGACGGCGACCCCGTGTCCTACGAGTTCGAGCTGTACCGAGGCGACACGCCCGACCCGGCCCGGGCCGTGGCCACGGCCGTGCAGGCGGCCGGGGTCGGCACCACGGCGTGGGCGGTGCCCCTGGACCTTGCGGACAACGCCTGGCACCTGTGGCGGGTGCGGGCCACGGACGGCGCGGCCTCGAGCGACTGGGCCCAGGCCCGGTTCTTCGTGAACACGGCCAACGACGCTCCGGAACCGTTCGGGATCGTACGGCCCTCGGATGGGGCGCTCGTGGACACCCTGACCCCGGTGCTCGAAGTGCAAAACGCCTTCGATCCGGACGGCGACGCCGTGACGTACGCCTTCTCGGTGTACGCCTCGTGCATCGAGGGGACTCCCGAGGGTGAGCCGCTCCGGACGTCTGGTGACCTCCCGGCCGGCACGGGCGGCACCACGGCCTGGACCGTGGGCTCGGAACTCGCAGACAACGCATGGTACTGCTGGCAGGCCGTGGCCACCGACGAGCACGGCGCCTCCACACCGGGTTCCACGGCATCGTTCCGGGTGGACACCACGAATGACGCGCCCACGGCCCCCGGCATCTCGTCTCCGCTCGACGGGTCCGAGGTCGCGACCGTGGACGTGACCCTGGAGGTCACGAACGCCACGGATGCGGACGGCGACGAGCTCACCTACCGGTTCGAACTGGACACCTCGCCCGCGTTCGACTCCCCGGCCCTGCAAACCTCGGGCGACGTGGTCGAGGGGGCGGGCGGCACCACCTCCTGGGCCGTCACCGGCCTTGCGGACAACGCCTGGTACCACTGGCGCGCCAAGGCCGTGGACTCCAAGGGCGCGGAGAGCCCCTGGGCCGGGGCCGCGTTCTTCGTGAACACGGCCGACGACCCGCCCTCGGCACCTGTGCCGGCGAGCCCGGGCGACGGCGCCACCGTGACCACGGCCACGCCCACCCTGCAGGTGCTGCCGGCCGAGGACCCGGACACCCCGCCGGAGGGCCTGGTCTACGAGTTCCAGGTGTATGCGGGCGAGACCCCAGCGGCCACGGGGACCTCGGCGGCTCCCACCTGGACCCTGACCGCGCCCCTGGCGGACGGTACGTACTCCTGGAGGGCCCGGGCCATCGACGACACGGGGCTTGCGAGCGGCTGGAGCTCGGCCTCCTGGTTCACCGTGGCGGCCGCACCGGTGAACGAGCCGCCTGCGATCACCTGCCTGGAGCCGGCGTCCGACCTCGAGGTCACGGGCGGCACGGTGGTCGTGGCCTGGGACGACGCGGACCCGGACGACAACGCCCTCATCGGCCTGTACTACGGGCCCGCGGACGGGACGTGGAGCGCGGCAGGCCCCGGCGGGATCGAGGAGGACCCGGATGGAAACGGGGCCGACCGCGTGGCGTGGGACGTATCCGCTCTGGAGCCGGGAACCTACCGGTTGACGTTGGAGATCGACGACGGCGAGTTCACCGACGCCTCCGACTGCCCGGGCCGGGTGACCGTGCTCCCCGATGCGGACGGCGACGGCGTGGCAGACGCGGCGGACAACTGCCCGGCCACGGCCAATGCCGACCAGGCGGACGGCGACGGCGACGGCGTGGGCGACGCCTGCGACAACTGCCCGGCCGTGGCCAACGCCGACCAGGCCGACTCCGACGGTAACGGCGTGGGTGATGCGTGCGAGGCGGCCAGTGGTTCCCTGGCCGACCTAGTGGTGGCCGAGTACGTGCTGGTGGCCAGCCAGCGGGTGACACGCACGGCCTTCGTCTACACGTATCAACTTCGGGTTGTGAACACCGGAGCGGGAAGCTTTTCGGGCATGACCGGCATGCTGACGCTGCCGGCGCCCCACCAGGTGATCGACGGCACGGTGACGTTCGGTCCACTGGGCCCGGGAGAAACCGCCACGAGCGTGGACACGTTCCAGGTGCGCATCGATCGGCGTTACGATGTGAGCCCGGACGACTTCGTGTGGGAGTTCACGGGGGCCCCATAGAGGGAAATGGGGATCCGCTGAACGGAAAACCGTTACCCACTTCAGCGGATGACAAGCAGAATATCAAGGAATACATATTGCATAGTTTCTGTTGTGGTGCCAGGACGGCAGATTGAGGAGGAAGGAAAATGATGAGGAAGGCGTTGTGGATGGTGTTGGGGGTGGGAGTGGTCGTTAGCGGTTTCTCGGGCCCGGCTCGGGCCCTGACGATCCACACAGTGTATACGCCGCTGGGGGGGAACGCGTGGAGGGCTGATTTCCAACTCACGCTTGGTCCTGGCGAGACGTTCGCCACGGACCAGGGGTTTACCGTGTACTTCGAATACGACCTGTTCGACAACCTGCGCAACGGTAGGGCAGACGGAGACACGAATCCAGATATTGGAGTGTGGGACTCTAGTGCCTCATGGGACCTTTGGGCAGCCGACCCCCGGCCTGCCCTTGGAGTCCCCGGTCTGTACGACGCCTTGGCCCTCGTGGACGGCGCGCCAACGGACGGCCCGTTCACCGTGGAGTTCGATTGGCTGGGAAGCGGACATCCTGGAAGTCTCCTGTGGGAGAAGTACGATCTGAGTCTGACCAACCCGGTGGTGGCGACAGGGGAAACCACTGTGAGTATCGTCCCAGAGCCCGGAACCATGCTCCTGTTGGGCAGCGGGCTGGTGGGCCTGGCCGGGTGGAGGCGCCGGCGGGCCCGGTAGCCGCGGCCAGGGTAGGGAACGATCCGGCACGCTCCACCAGGCCCCCCGCGAATGCGCGGTGGGGCCTTCTTGCTTTTCCCAGCGTTCCGCACGCGGACGTGGGCCCCGTCGATCGGACCCGACCGGTACACTGGCCGCGGTGGTGGACCGGTGACTCGTGGGTCCGGCGGCCTGGGCGTTCACCGATGCCCAGCACCGCGGGGACCACGACGTCCATCTTCCGGTTCTGTGGGGCACCCTGAGCGTGGGCCACACACCGCGGAACCGGGGACTGCCCTTCCGGGGACAGCGGGCGCCTTGTCGTCTCTCGCCACGGCGCAACGGGTGATCCGGATTTCACGTGGTGTGCGTCGCGCGAGGCCCCGAAGTCGCGGCTGGAAAGCCGTTCCCACAACAACCTTCTCGCGTTCCAGCCTTCCGGCCCTCGAAAGGAAGCGGGTGGTGCGCGTCATGGACAGGAGGCGGGGAGCTGCCGGGCGTCCGTCTCCAGGTGAGGCACGTCGGCCACGGGCGAGAGGTCCAGGACCGGATTCCCCCGCACGTCCAGGTTCTGCAGCGCATCGAGGGAGCCGAGGGGCGAAAGGTCGGCCACGGCGTTGTCCCGAAGCCCCAGCGTATGCAGGGCGGAGAGCCCGGCCAGGGGGCTTACGTCCAGCACCGCGTTCCCGTCCAGTTGGAGCACCTCGACCTCCGAAAGCCTCGACAGGGGCGAGAGGTCCTGCACCGCGTTGTCCCTGAGGTCGAGCCATACGAGCCCCGTGAGCCCCGACAGGGGGCCGAGGTCCCGGATGGCGTTGCCCGCCAGGTGCGCCTGCACCAGGTCGGACAGGGTCTGGATCCCCTCCAGCGACCGGATCCCCCGGCCGGTGCAGTCCAGGGCCTGGATCGGGTCCTGGCGGGTTCGGTGCTCTTCGACACAAGAGGCGAGGTTGGGATCGGCAAAGTCTCCGGAGTCCGCCTCCGGCGTCGGTGGATCCTGATCGTCTGTGCCAACGACCTCTGCCACTCCGGCCACGGCGGAAAAGTCGCTCACCGTGTTTCCCGAAACGACGAGCCGTTCTAACGCGCTCAGACCGGCGAGGGGTGTCAGCTCGGTGATCGCGTTGTCTGTCAGGTCCAGTTCCTCCAGCAGGTCCAAGCCGGAGAGAGGGGTCAGGTGCTCTACCCCGTTGTTGGCCAGATTGAGCACGGCAAGGCGTTGAAGGCCGGCAAGCGGCCCGAGGTCCGACACCCCGTTTCCCGAGAGGTCCAGCACCACCAAGCCCGTCAGGTACTGCAACGGCCCGAGGTCCTGGACCGCGTTGTCCGCCATGTAAAGGTACGAGAGATTCGTCAACCCGGCCAGGGCCGAAACATCGGTCACGCCGTTTCGGGAAAGGTCCAGGAGCGTCAAGTTGTCCAGTCCAGCCAGGGCTGAAATATCTCGGAGCCCGTTACGCTGCAAAATGAGATATTCAAGCGCTTGGAGGTCAGCCAGCGGCCCGATGTCCGTGACGCCGTTGTCACCCACATCCAGCCATGCGAGGCGGGTCAGAGCGGCCAGCGGTCCGAGGTCGGAGACGCGGTTCCCCGAAAGGTCCAGGGTGCTGAGCACTTGAAGCGTCTCGATTCCCCCTAGGCTTTCGATTCCACGGTTTTCGCACCTCAGCGTGTCGAGACCGGCCAGGGCAGCCGGGCTCAGGGCCCCTGTGTGCTCCACCACGCAGGCCTCGAGCCTCGCGTCGTCGAAAACGGTCCCAGTGCAGGCTTGCGTGGAGTCCCCCTCGTGGCCCCCGGGGGATGGAACGGACGTGTCCTGGTCCGCGGGGTCGGCGGCGAGCGTATCGGACGGGCCGGGGGCTGGTTCCTCGGAAGCCCCCGGCGTTTCGGGTTGTCCCGGCTCCGAGCCGGCCTGGACAGGGGATCCAGAGGGAGAGGCGCCTTCTTGAACCTCGCCGGTCCCATTGTTCCCGGGCTGGGACGCGGGTTGCCCCTCCGATGTTGCGGTGCCTCCGGGAGTCGGCCCCAGGGTTTGACCCGCCGGCTCCCCGGCGCCGGCCGAACCCCCTCCGCCGCTTCCCCCTCCGCATCCCGCGATCAAGAGCGACCAGCCCAGGAGAAATATGAACACGTTGCGCACCGGTGTTTCTCCGAGTTCCGAAACTGGGCAATGTGCGGCCCCTTCGGAAGGGGCATCCCAAGACAAGAACGCGTCAAAAGTTGTTATGCCATTTCCGTGCCACACAAAAGACGGCGGCCGCTCCCTTGACGGTCGTGTGCGGTTCGGGTAGAAGCGAACCGTCCGAGGAACGACGGCGAGGAGGGGGCCGTGGGCACGGGGTGGGGTTTCTTCCGGGCCAGGGGCGTTCGGATCGCAAGAGAGTGCGCACGAGGCCGCCGAGCCGGATCGCGGGATCCGGCCGGCGGCCTTTTTTTGTTCGTGCCCGTCTCCGCCGGGCCGGAGGGGAAGGTCGGCTTGATCCGTGTGGGGGCGGGAGGGCCCCTTGCGAGGCGCGGGCGCGGCTCCTACGGGCGCCGCGGCCCTGGCGTGTGCGGGCGGCGGGTTGCCGCGGCGAGGTCGCATACGGGGTGTTCGCGCCCGCCCGAGCCGGGGGTCCTCCCGGACCTTGGGGATACCGCCCGGGGCCCGTGTGCGCTTGGGGTCACGGCCTCGGCGGTGGTGCTCGGAGGCCGGTGTGCCGCTCCCGTGCGCGTGGGTGGGCCCGGGAGGCGACCGCCGCCTG
>CAZBGL010000018.1:0-18099 GCA_964491375.1 uncultured Thermodesulfobacteriota bacterium
GAGGATAAGCTTTCGGGAGGACCACAACCCAGGGAGCGAGGCAATGACCCCGGGACCGGACGCCTTGGTCCGTGTGATGGAGCGGCTGGACGAACTCCCCCCCATGCCCCACACCGTGGCCGAGGTCATGGAGATGAGCCAGACCGACGACTACGCGGTGGGTGACCTGGCGGGCGTGGTGTGCAAGGACCCCACCTTGGCCGCCCGGGTGCTCAAGCTGTGCAACTCGGGTTTCTACGGGTTTCAGCAGGAGATCACCAGCCTCCAGCGGGCGGTGGTGCTCCTGGGATTCGAGATGACGAAGAACCTCGTGCTCTCGAGCTTTGTGTACTCCGTGATGCAGGGGGACTTCGACGCGTACGCCCAGACCGCCCAGTCCCTGTGGGAGCACAGTTTCGGCGCGGCCACGGCGTGTCTGGCCCTGGCGGAGAGGGCGGCGCCGGATCTCGCGGAATCGGCCTACACAGCCGGCCTGCTCCACGACATCGGGAAGGTGGTCCTCGCCGCCCTGGTCTCCGAGCGGTTCGAGGAGATCCTGGCCCTCGTGCGGGCCCGGAAGGCCTCCTTTCCCGAGGCCGAGCGGGCCGTGCTCGGGATCGACCATGCCGAGGTGGGGGCCCTGGTGGCCGAGCGGTGGAAGCTCGCGCCGGCCCTTCGCGAGGTGATCCGGCACCACCACGACCACGAGCAGACGTCCCAGCCGCGCCTTGCGGCCCTGGTGCGGCTGGCCGACGGGATCTGCGGCATTCTGGGAGTGGGGCCCGGGCTGGATGCGGCAGACGCCCAGTTGGACGATCGGAGTCTGGAGGCCCTGGGGCTCCAGGCCGACCGGCTGGAACCGGTGCTCGACGAGGTGATGCGGCGGGTGCTGGACGTGAGGGACTTCGAAATGTTCTGAGGTGGGCATGGGAAAGGTGGGGAAGGTGTTGTGCATCGGGGGGAGCACCGGCGCCCCCACCATGGTTTCGGAACTGCTCTCCAGGCTTCCCGCGGACCTGTGCGCGCCGGTGCTCGTGGCCCTCCACCTGCCCGAAACGGTCGGCCGCTCGTTCGTCCGGTGCCTCACCGGCCGGGTGCCCTTCCCCGTTCGTGTTGCCGAAAACGGCGTGCGCCCGGAGCCGGCGTCCGTGTACCTGGGTCCCGGCGGGATGCACATCGGGGTGTCGCCCGCTGGCCGGATCGTCCTGAGCCCCAAGCCCGCCGAACTGCACTTCAAGCCAAGCATCGACGTGTTGTTCTACACCGCGGCCAGGAGCTTCGGCTCGGGCGTGGTGGCCGTGGTGCTCACCGGGCTGACGGCCAAGAAGGACGCGGTGGAGGGGGCCCGGGCGGTCCGGCGGGCAGGGGGGCAGGTGATCGTGCTGGACGACCCTGCGAGCCGGTTTCTGGGCATGCCGAAGGCCGTGATCGAGGCGGGGGCGGCCACCCGGGTGGTGGATGCCAAGCACCTGGCCCCGGCCGTGCAGGAGGCCCTCGCCTCGGGCTGACCGACCGGACCCCGGCCGCCCCGGGTGGACGGGGTGGCTTCCCCCTCACCAGGCCTCGATTCCCGTTACGGCTCGCGTCCTTCGGGCGCCCCGGTGCGGAGCTCAGCGCGCGCCTTCGACGCCGGCGCACGCCCCCCCGGGACACCGGACCGCCTGTTGAGGAACAGACACGGGGTGTGGTAACGTAATCGGCCTTCCTGGTCGGGGCGTGGCGCAGCCTGGTAGCGCACCTGCCTTGGGAGCAGGAGGTCGGAAGTTCGAATCTTCTCGCCCCGACCACCGGGAACAAGACGCGCGACGCGCCTGTAGCTCAGTTGGATAGAGCAGCGGCCTTCTAAGCCGCGGGTCGGGGGTTCGAGTCCCTCCGGGCGTGCCAACGGGCGATTCCGGTTTCTGCGGTGAGTGTAGCTCAAAGGTAGAGCACCGGACTGTGGATCCGGGCGTTGTGGGTTCGAATCCCATCACTCACCCCAGGGTCTTCTGCGAGGGTTGGCGGCACGGCTGCCAACCCTCGCGTCTTGTGGGGGCCGCCCGCGCGGGGCTACCGGCGGTCCAGGATTCGCCCGGCACGGAGGTACCCGTTCCGGACGGCCCGCTCCAGCACCTGCCGGGCGGCGGCCTCGTTCCCCGCCGGCACGGCGATGCGTTTCTCTCCGAGGGGGCCGATGGTCACGGGATACGGCGTGATGGACATGTCCCGCACGTGTACGGGGATCCCCTCGGCTTCGAGGAGCGCGGTGACCGCGGAGACCTCCACCGCATCCAATGCAACGTAAATCTCCACCAGTTCGTGAGCGTCCATGGGTTGTCGTCCCCTGGGGGGTGTGCTACAGAGAGGCGGCCCGCCCCGGGCGTCTCCAGCAGGAGGTTGAGCCGATGAAGCGCCGTTGGATCGGAATCGCCGCCGTCCTGGGGTGGCTCGCCCTTACCGGCATGGGCGGGGGCGGAGCCGGTCCCGTTTCGGACACCATCCCGCGCCCCAAGGAAAACCATCGGGCCCAGGTGGTGGACCGCCAGGGCGTGTCCACCGACCTGGAGCTGTTCAGTTGCGGCGGGAAGACGTTCTTCCCGCTGGAACGGGGGGAGGGGACCCTCCTGGTGCCCTTCCGCAAGGTGCGCCGGGTCGTGCTCGGGTCCGAGCAGGGCAGCCGCGTGGCAGCCCGCATCCAGGTGGAAGGGGGCTCCGTGCTCGACGGAACGCTGCCGCGCACCCTCCTGTGCACCGGGAGCACCGAGTTCGGAAACTTCCGTATCGAGGTGCGCGGGCTCTCCGAGATCCGTTTCGAAGGACCTCAAGGATAGAGCGGCTCCCGGGGGAGGCCCAGGGCCTCGTCCCAGCCCATCATCCGGTTCAGGTTCTGGACCGCTTGGCCGCTCGCCCCTTTCACTAGGTTGTCGATGGCGCTCAGGATCACGAGCCGGCCCGTGGGATGCTGGCGCACGGCCACCTCGCAGACGTTCGTCCCCCGCACGTGGGCCGTGTTCGGCAGCATTCCCTCGGGAAGGACCCGCACGAAGGGCGCCTCGGCGTACCATGCCCGCCAGATCGCCCGCACCCGGTCCTCGTCCGTGTCCGCCACGGGCTCCACGTACACGGTGCTCAGGATCCCCCGGTCCATGGGAACCAGGTGGGGTGTGAACAGCACCGGCACAGCGGTTCCAGCGGCCCGTTCCAGGTGCCAGCGGATCTCGGGCTCGTGGCGGTGCTCCGCCACCTTGTAGGCCCGGAACCCCTCGTTCACTTCGCAGAACAAGAGGGCCTGGGAGGGCTCCCGCCCCGCCCCGCTGGCTCCGGACTTCGAGTCCGCCACGATCCCCTCCGGCCGTACGGCCCCCTCCCGGAGCAGGGGGATGAGGGGGAGCAGGATGCTGGTGGGATAGCAGCCCGGGTTGCCCACGATGCAAGCCCCTTCCACCTCCGGACCGTAGATCTCGGTGAGGCCGTACACCGCCTGGTCCAGCAATGCGGGGTGCGCGTGTTCCCGGTACGCGGCGGCGTAGGCCTCCGGGTCGGGGAACCGGAAGTCGGCCGAAAGGTCGACGACCCGCTTCCCCTTGGCTGCCAGCTCGGCCACCACGTCCATGCTGGCCCCGTGGGGGAGCGCGGTGAAATACACGTCGGCCCGGTCCAGCACGCCCGGGTCCTCGTGGCTCTCGAACCGCAGGTCGAGGTGCGCGAGCCCTGGAAAGCACGTTCCCAGCGGGCGCCCTGCGTACCGGCGGGAGGTGACGCAGGCGATCCGGACCCGGGGGTGGCGCCACAGGAGCCGCACGAGTTCCGCGCCGGTATAACCGCTGGCCCCCACGACACCCACTGAGATCATGGCCGCGTCCTCCAGATGTTCCCAAGATGTTTCGGAGGCCCTGCAAGGCCGCGACGAGCCGGGGTTGCGATGTCCCTGGCACCGGTCGCCCCGGTCACACGGCCGACAACCAACCGGTCTCGGCCGTGTGTGGCGAGCCGCAAGGCTTTGCTCGCCCGGTCCGGAACCGCCGGCTTCCCTGCGAGGGCGGGCCGGGGTTCCGTGAAGTGTACGGGAAGCCAGGGGGCCCGTGGAAGTCCCGGCGTTCGCCCGGGAGTACGAAAAAAGGGCCCCTCGGGGCCCTCTTCCGCGTTCCGATGCACGCGGTGTGTCAGCGCTTGGAGTACTGGGGGCTCTTCCGGGCCTTGTGGCGGCCGTACTTCTTCCGCTCGACGATCCGGGGGTCGCGGGTCAGGAAGCCGGCCCTTTTCAGGAGCGGTCGCAGGTTTTCCTCGCTGGCCACCAGTGCCCGGGCGATCCCGTGGCGGATCGCCTCGGCCTGCCCGGTCACGCCTCCCCCGCGCACGGTCACCTTGATGGTGTACTTGCCCACCCGGTCGGTGAGCACCAGGGGGGCCAGCACGGCCCTGCGGTGGGCCTCCCGAGGAAAATAGTCCTCCAGGGTGCACTTCCTGTTGATGATGATCTGGCCGTCCCCCGGGGTCATGGTGATCCGGGCGATCGCCGTCTTGCGTTTCCCGACTGCCTGAATCCGCTCCGCCATGGTTCGTCTCCCTACAGATCGAGCGGCTGGGGCTGCTGGGCCTGGTGGGGGTGTTCAGGGCCGCCGTACACCTTGAGTTTCTTGAGCATCTTTCGGCCCAGCGCGTTCTTGGGCAGCATGCCCTTGACGGCCCGCTTGATCACCTCCTCGGGCTTGCGGTCGAGCATCTGGCGCGCGGTGCGGCCTTTGATGCCCCCTGGGTACCCGGAGTGCCACCAGTACATCTTCTGGTCCAGCTTCTTGCCGGTGAGCCGTACCTTGGCCGCGTTCACCACGATCACAAAGTCTCCGGTGTCCACGTGGGGCGTGAAGGCGGGTTTGTGCTTGCCCCGCAGGATCGTGGCGATGCGGCTCGCCAGCCGCCCCAGGGTCTTGCCCTCGGCGTCCACCACGTACCACTGACGTTCCACGGTTTGAGGGGTGGCCATGTAGCTCTTCATCGGAAAGGCCTCCGTTTCGCTCTCCTGGCGAAAGCCGGAAATGTACGGAAACCGCACGCCGGTGTCAAGGCCGCGGGCCCCAAAGGGCAGCGCCTTATAGCGGAAAGATTGACCCCTGGCAACCGAAAAACGTATACAGGCTGCTCATTCCCCGGAACCGATGGTGGGACGCCGTGAGGATTCCGTTCTTCGAGATGCGCCGTTGCCCGTCCCGCAGGTCGCTCGCCCCTCGCACCAAGGGGCTGGAGTCGCCGGGATGACGGCCACCCGGATCGTGCCCCTGGGGGGACTGGGAGAGATCGGTCTGAACGCCCTTCTCTTGGAGAGCGGGGGGGAGCGGATCCTGGTGGACTTCGGCCTGATGTTTCCCCAGGACGTACACCCCGGGGCCGAATATCTCGTCCCCGACGCTTCGTACCTGAGGACCCCCGGCCGGCTCCGGGCCGTGTTCCTCACCCACGGACACGAGGATCACATCGGGGGCCTCCCCCATCTGCTGGCCGAGCACCGGGTGCCCGTGTACGGCACCCCCATGACCGTCGGGCTCCTCCGGGAACGCCTGGCCGAGCGGAACCCCCAGGCCCGGTCCCTGCTGAGGGCGGTGGCCCCGGGAACGGTGGTGGAGGAGGGACCCTTCCGGGTGGAGTTCATCCGGGTGACCCATTCCACAGCCGAGGCCTGCGCCCTGGGCATCCGGACCCCGGGCGGCACGGTGCTCCACACGGGCGACTTCAAGTTCGACCCCGACCCGGTGGACGGAAAGCTCACGGACGAACGGGCCCTGGCCCGTTGGGGCGAGGGGGGCGTGGACCTTTTGTGCTGCGACAGCACGAACGCCCATCGGCCGGGTCCCACGCCTTCGGAGCGGCTGGTGGGCGAGGCGTTCCGGCGCCTCATGCTCGGCGTGGAGGGCCGGGCCTGGGTGACCACGTTCGCCAGCAACGTCCATCGGATCCAGCAGGTGATCGAGGCGAGCCGGGCGGCGGGCCGGCGGGTGACGCTGGTGGGGCGGGCCATGGTGCGCACGGCCCGCCTCGCCCGGAGCCTGGGCCACCTGAGGCCCGCCCCGGGGGATCTCGTGCCCGAGCCCCGGAGCCGGGGTTTCCCCCGGGGGGCGCTCACGGTGCTGCTCACGGGCAGCCAGGCCGAGCCGGGCAGCGCCCTGTGGCGGGTGGTCCGGGGGCTGGAGCGCCACCACCGGATCCTTCCCGGCGACCACGTGTTTTTCTCCTCGCGCCTGATCCCGGGGAACGAGCGGGCGATCCACCGCCTGATCGACCGGTGCATCCGTCTGGGGGCGCGGGTGCACTACGAAGAGGTCTCGGAGATACACGTGTCCGGCCACGCGTCGGCCGCGGACGTGGTCCGGATGGTGAAAACGGTGCGGCCACGCCACGTGCTGGCGGTTCACGGCGAACTGCGGCACCTGGAAGCCCTGGTCGGCGTGGTGTGCGGGATGGGCGTCCCGGCGGAGCGGGTGTTCCGGTTGACCAACGGCCAGACCCTGTGGCTCGAGGGGGGAGAGGTCCGCCGCGGGGAGCCCGTGCCCACGGGGCGGTGCTACGTGGAGGCCGATGTGTTGGCCGGGGAGGACGACCCGGGCCTGGGTGACCGGATCCGCCTGGGTCGCGCCGGGGTGGCGGCGGCCTCGGTGGTTCTGGACCGGTGGGGATGCCTGGTCTCCGGCCCCCGGGTGGTGCTGCGGGGCGTGTTCCCCGAGCAGGAAAACGCCGGGGCCGAACGCCGGGCCGAGCACGTGCTCCGGGAGGCCCTGGCCGCCCGGGCCGAGCGTCTGGAGGCGCCGGAGCACTGGGAGGCCGAGATGGTCCGGGCCCTCAGACGCCACTTCCGTAAACAGGGCAACCGCCGGCCCGTGGTGCTCGCCACGGTGCATGCGCTGGATTGACTCCCTTACGGGCCCTCTCTAAAGTAGACCGTTCACGCGGTTTCAGGAGCGTCCATGACCCCGTTCCAGAGCGCCCTGCTCGGCCTGCTGCAGGGCATCACCGAGTTCCTCCCCGTGAGCTCGTCGGGCCACCTGGTGCTGGCCCAGGCACTGCTGCCCGGGTTCGAGCAACCCGGGGTCCTGTTCGACGTGATGCTCCATTTTGCCACCCTGGCCGCCGTGGTGGTGTACTTTCGCCGCGACGTGGGGCGCCTCGTGCGCGCCCTGGCCCCCGGGGGGGAGCCGGCCCAGCGAAGGATCGCGGGGTGGATCGTGGCGGCCACCGTGCCCACGGGCCTCATCGGGGTGTTGTTCCAGGACGTGCTGGAATCGCTGTTCCACGCGCCGCGGGCCGCCGCGGCGATGCTCCTGGTCACCGGGGTGCTCCTGTGGCTGGGCGAGACCCTCGGACGCCCCCGCCACGGGCTGGAACGGTTCGGCCTGGGACGTGCCCTGGCCGTGGGCACGGTCCAGGGGTTGGCCATCGTTCCCGGGATCAGCCGGTCGGGCTCCACGATCGCCGCCGCGTGCCTGATGGGCGTGCGGCCCGAGGATGCGGCCCGGTTCAGCTTCCTCCTGTCCATTCCGGCGATCGTGGGAGCGGTGGTGCTGCAGTTGCCCCATCTGGGCGGTGTGCCGGCGGAGGCCCTTCCGGTCTACGGGCTGGGCATGGCCGCTGCCTTCCTTTCGGGTGTGGCGGCCATCGGGGTGCTCATGGGGGCGGTGCGCAACGCCCGGTTCCGGTGGTTTGCCCTGTACTGCTGGGCCCTGGGGATCGGCTACCTCCTGTGGGGACCGTGAGGGGCGCGGGGTTTCCATGTCGAAGCGGAAAGGAAACGGTCGTCCGTCGCGCGTGGGGGCCGCCCTCAGCGGATGGCGCGAGCACGTGGGACCGCGTGTGCGCTCGGAGCTCCAAGGGCTGGCCCTGGCGCTCCTGTGCGCCTTCCTGGTGCTGGCCTTGGCCTCGTATCGCACGGCCGACCCGTCGTTCAACACGGCGGCCGAGGCGGCGCAACCCCACAACCTGGGGGGGGTGGTCGGGGCCTACGCCGCAGACCTCTTGTTCCAGTCCCTGGGCTACGCGGCGTGGCTCCTGCCCTTGGCGCTCGGGGTGTGCGCGGTACGGTACGTGCTGCTGAGGCCCCTTGCCCGGCCGGGGTGGGTGGCCGCGGGATACACCCTCCTGGGATTGGCCACGGCCGGGCTTCTGAGCCTCGGGATCGGGCAGGTACGCATCGACGAGCTGGAGATCGCTGCGGGAGGAGCCGTGGGTGAGTTGCTGGCCCGGGCGCTGGCGCGCTACCTGAACCGGCCCGGGGCGGCGCTGGTGCTCGGCGGGACCTGGCTCGCCGCGCTGATGTTCACGGTGAACCTGAGCCTCTACTCCTTCTGGGAAGGGGTGCGGCTTCGGCTCGTGGGGGCCGCGTACCGAGTGCGGGACGCCTGGATCCTCCGGCGCGAACGGCGGGCCAAGCGGCGCGAGCGGAGAGGCCGCGCCCAGGCCGTGCGGCGCAGGGGCCCCGAGGTGCAAGTGGAGGCATCGACCCCCCGGGTGGAGCCGCCCCCGGCCAGAGCGCCGGTCCAGGAGGTCTTCCCGTTTGCGGCCGAGGTGGACGGCTACCGGCTCCCGTCGTTGGACCTTCTGGATCCGGGATCCCCTCCGGAGGAGGCCCCCGATGAGGAGGGGCTGCGCATGCAGTCCCGGGTTCTCGAGAAGAAGCTCCAGGATTTCGGGGTCGAGGGCACGGTGGAGCGGGTGCGGCCGGGACCGGTCATCACCCTGTTCGAGTTCAAGCCGGCCCCGGGCATCAAGATCAACCGCATCGTGAACCTCGAGGACGATCTGGCCCTGGCCATGCAGGCCCAGACCGTGCGGGTGATCGCCCCGATCCCGGGAAAGGCCGCCGTGGGGATCGAGATCCCGAACCATCATCGCCAGACCGTATACCTTCGGGACGTTTTGAGTTCGGCCGCTTACCAGGAGTCGCGTTCCCGACTCACCCTGGCCCTGGGGAAAGACAGCGCGGGCAACCCCTACGTGGCCGACCTGGCCCGCATGCCCCACCTCCTGATCGCGGGTGCCACCGGATCGGGGAAGAGCGTGGCCGTGCACGCCATGCTGGCCAGCCTTCTGTTCCGGTGCACCCCCCGGGACGTCCGCCTCCTGATCGTGGATCCCAAGATGCTGGAGCTGTCGGTGTACAACGACATCCCGCACCTGCTGCTTCCGGTGGTCACCGACGCGAAGAAGGCGGCCGTGGCCCTGCGGTGGGCCGTGCAGGAGATGGAGCGCCGGTACCGGCTCATGGCCGAGGAGGAGGTGCGCAACATCGTCACCTACAACCGGCGGATCGAGAAGCGGATCCGCGCCCTCCGGGGGCGGCCCCCGGCCGAGGACGAGAACACCGAACGCCTTCCGTACGTCGTGGTGGTGATCGACGAGCTGGCCGACCTCATGATGGTGGCCTCCAAGGAGGTGGAGGACTCCATCGCCCGGCTCGCCCAGATGGCGCGGGCCGCGGGCATCCATCTCATCGTGGCCACCCAGCGGCCCTCGGTGGACGTGCTCACCGGCATGATCAAGGCGAACTTTCCCGCGCGCATCGCGTTCAAGGTGGCCTCCAAGGTGGACTCCCGGACCATCCTGGACGCCTCCGGTGCCGAGACCCTGCTGGGCGGCGGCGACATGCTGTTCCTGCCCCCGGGCACGTCCCGCCTGGAGCGGCTCCACGGCTCGTACGTGTCCGAGGGCGAGATCGCCCGGCTCGTGGCGTTCCTCCGGGAGCAGGGGGCGCCCGAGTACCGCGAGGAGATCCTGCGGGAGCCCGAGCCGACCGAGCCGGACGAGGACGCGGAGTTCGACGAGTTGTACGATCGGGCCGTGGCCCTCGTGGCCGAGACCCGGCAGGCCTCGATCTCGATGATCCAGCGGCGGCTGAAGATCGGATACAACCGGGCCGCACGCATGATCGAACGGATGGAGAAGGAGGGCGTGGTCGGCCCGGCCCGGGGGGCCAAGCCGCGGGAAGTGCTGATCCGGAAGGTGTAGGGGGCCGGGTCCGGCCCTGGGCGCGCAGACCGGTGGCCCGCCGGATCCACGGCCTGGGCGGCAGTGCCCGAATGCCGGGGTGCCGCTCGCGTGCACCGTTGGTGGGGTCGGGGGACCGCGGCGTCTGGCCTTCCGGCCCCTGAACGAACCCGGGCCCCTGGCGGAGGTGGGTAGTATCGGCGGATAGCCGTGGGCCGGCCCCGGCGGCGCTCGCGGGTTCCAAGGCAAGCCGGCCTGCCGGCTCCCGGGCCTCCAGGCCCTTGGACGGGAAACGGGCAGCACCCGGGACTGCCCGATCACAGGACGTTGGGGTGCGGGCCCGTGCCCGGGATGCGTCCGAAAGAGGAGTCGATGACCCGGTACCTGTTGCCCGTGCTTTCTTTGTGGTTGTGGGCCGCCCCCAGTGCGTCGGGCGCCGGCCCCAGGGAGCTTCTCGAGGAACTGCGGAGGGCGTACGCGTCCGTCGAAACCCTGCAGGCCCGGTTCGTCCAGGTTTCCCGGTTCGGGGCCACGGGCGTGGAGCAGGAGGCCCGGGGCCGGGTGTTCCTGGCGCGGGGGGGCAGGATGCGCTGGGTCTATGACGGAGACGATCCCCAGGAGATCGTGAGCGACGGCACGTCCCTGTGGATCTACCAGGTCCGGGACCGCACCGTGCTCCGGCAGGACCTGGCGTCCCTCCCGCCGGCGGCCCGTGTGGCCTTGGACCTGCTGGACGGCCTCGAAGGGGTGGAACAGAACTTCGACCTGGAGCGCTGCGGGGATCGGTGCCTGGCCCTGGTGCCCCGGGGGGATGGGGCCGAGGTGTCCCGGGTGGAGGTTCGCCTCGCCCGGGACGGGCCGCGGGTCGCGTCCGTCACGACCGTGGACGCCCTGGGGAACCGGACCAGGATCCGGTTCGAGGAGATGAGGACGGATCCGGAGCTCCCGGAGGGGATGTTCGTGTTCCGGGTGCCCGAAGGGGTGCAGGTGCTGGGGCCGGAGGACATGCGGTGAAGACCGTGAGCCTCATCAGCCTGGGATGCGCCAAGAACCGGGTGGATGCGGAGCGTCTCCTCGGCGGGCTGGCCGCGCGGGGGTTCCGGGTGGTGGAGGACCCGGCGCGGGCCCGGTTGGTCATCGTGAACACGTGCGGGTTCATCCGCGACGCCGTGGAGGAGAGCATCGAAGAGATCCTGAAGGCGGCCC
The DNA here is from genome assembly GCA_964491375.1 of uncultured Thermodesulfobacteriota bacterium. Taxonomy (GTDB): domain Bacteria; phylum Desulfobacterota; class Deferrisomatia; order Deferrisomatales; family Deferrisomataceae; genus CAZBGL01. Next base: position 11,134 of record CAZBGL010000018.1, read on the forward strand.
GGCTGAAGGAGGAAGGGGACTGTGAGGAGCTCGTGGTGGCCGGCTGCCTGGTCAAGCGCTACCCGGACCTGCCCCGGGAGCTGCCCGAGGTGGACCGGTTTTTCGGCCCCGAGGACGTTCCCCGGATCCCGGAGATCCTGGCCGGCGATCCGGGGCGGCCCGACGCCCGGCCCGGTGCCCCTCACCGGCTCCTGACCCAGTTTCCCCACTCGGCGTACCTGAAGATCGCCGAGGGGTGCTCGAACCGGTGCTCGTACTGCACCATCCCCTCCATCCGTGGGGCCTACCGGTCGGAGCCGCGTGAGCGGGTGCTCGAAGAGGCCCGGATGCTGGCTGGCCGGGGGGTGAGGGAGCTGAACCTGGTGGCCCAGGACGTGACGGCGTACGGCCGGGACCGGGGCGGGAAAAGGGCCCTGGCGGAACTGCTCGAGGACCTGGCCGCCATCGAAGGGATCCGCTGGATCCGGCTGCTCTACGCGTATCCCCGGCCCTTGCCCGAAGGGGTCGTGGAGCTCCTGGCCGCGGGCGGCAAGGTGGTCCCCTACCTGGACGTCCCCGTTCAGCACGTGCATCCCCGGATCCTGGGGGCCATGGGCCGCCCGTCCGCCGCGGGCCAAACCGAGGCCCTGCTGGAGTCGCTCCGGGAGCGGATCCCGGGCCTCGTTCTCCGGACCACCGTGATCGTGGGGTTCCCGGGGGAGACCGACGAGGAGTTCGAGACCCTGCTGGACTTCGTGGAGCGGTTCCGGTTCCACCACTTGGGTGCCTTCGCCTACTCTCCCGAGGAGGGGACCCCGGCGGCCGATCTGCGGCCCCGGGTGCCCCGGCGCGTGGTGCGCGAACGGCTCCACCGCCTCCTCTCGCTCCAGGCGCAAGTGAGCCGGGAGCGGAACCGGGAGTTCGTGGGGCGCTCCCTGGATGTGTTGGTGGACGGGGTGGACCGGGAGGGGCGGGTGGTGGGCCGGACCTACGGCCAGGCCCCGGAGGTGGACGGGCACACGGTGATCTCGGCCGCACCCTCCCGCGAGCTGGAAGCCGGTCGGTTCGTCCGGGTCCGGATCACGGGTGCCTCCGAGTACGACCTGGAGGCCCGTCCGGAGGCAGTACGATGAGGGGGCTCCGCTGGATGGCGGTGGCGGCCGCCGTGGCACTTCTCATCGCCTATGCATCGGCGCGGCGCCCCGGGGGGATCGTGTCGGAGAGCCGTTTCCTGATGGACACCCTGGTGACGGTCACCCTGTGGGGCATGCCCGAGCCCGATGCCCGCGGTGCGCTGGACGGGGCCTTCGAAGCGATGGAGCGGGTGGACCGGGAGATGGCCCGCAGGCCGGACACCCCGCTGGGGGAGCTCAACCGGGAGGGCCGGGCCCGGGTCTCCGAGTCCATGTACGCGGTGGTGGCGTCGGCCGTGGGTTGGGCCCGCCGAACCGCAGGGGCGTTCGATCCCACGGTGGCCCCGTTGCTGGACCTGTGGGACATCCCCTCCGGGCCCCACCCGCCCCCGTCTCCCGGGGCGCTCGCCGAGGTTCTGGGCCGCACGGGGTGGCACCGGGTGCGCCTCGACGAGGAGGGGCGATGGGTCGACCTGGGGGGCACGGAGATCGACCTGGGGGGAATCGCCAAAGGGTACGCCATCGACCGGGCCGTGGAGGCCCTCCGCTCGGCCGGGGCCCGGGATTTCCTGGTGGATGCCGGGGGGGACCTCTACTTGGCCGGTACCAAGGGCGGAAGACCCTGGCGGATCGCCATCCAGCATCCCCGGGCCGACCGCTACCTGCGGATCGTGGAGCCCCTGGAAGGGGCCCTCGTGACCTCCGGCGACTACGAGCGCTTCTTCGAGTGGGACGGGCAGCGCTTCCACCACATCCTGGATCCACGGACGGGGGAGCCGGCCCGGGGGTGCCAGAGCGTCACGGTGTGGGCTCCGGCCGCCGTGGACGCCGACGCCCTGGCCACGGCCGTGTTCGTCCTGGGGCCGGAAGAGGGCCTGAGGCTCCTGGAGCGGGAACCCGGGGTGGAGGGACTGATCGTGGCGTCGGACGGCACGGTGCTCGAGACACCGGGGTTCGCCCGGGTGGCTCCGGAGGGGACCGGGCGATGACCCGCCCCCTGTGGGGACGGTGGGACGCCGTGGTGGTGGGCGTCCTGCTGGTCCTCAACCTGGCGGCGTTCGGGTTTCCGTACCGGGGGAAACCGGCCGAGGGGGTCGAGATCCTGAGCGAGGGGGGACGCCGGGTGGTTCCGTTTGGCGCCGGCCGGATCGAGGTGCCGGGCCCCCTGGGGGTGACGGTGGTGGAGGTGGGCCGGGCCTCGGTGCGGGTCGCGGCCAGCCCGTGCCCCCGCCAGATCTGTGTACGGGCCGGCCCGGTTCGTCGCCCGGGAGGGGTCTCGGTGTGCCTGCCCAACCGGGTGGCCGTGCGGGTTCTGGGGATGCCCGGGGAGGGGGTGGATGCGGTGGGCCGGTGACGGGCCGGCCCGGCCCGCGCGGATGGGGCTGCTCATCGCCCTGGCGTCGGCCGTCCAGGTGACCGAGGGGCTGGTGCCGCTCCCGGTGCCGTGGTTTCGCCTGGGCCTTGGAAACGCCGTGATCCTGGCGGCTCTGGACCGGGGGGGATGGCGGGAGGGCGCGTGGGTGGCCGCGGGCAAGGTGCTGGTGGGAGGCCTGCTGGGCGGAAAGCTGTTTTCCCCCGGATTCTGGCTGGCCCTCGCGGGCACCCTGGCCGCGACCGGGACCATGGGGGTGGCGCTCTCGGCAGGCCCCAGGCTGGGCTTTGTGGGTGCGAGCGTCCTGGGGGCCCAGGCCCATGTGGCCGCCCAGCTCGTCGTGGCCGCGTTCCTGCTCCGCACGGGTGCGGTGTGGTCCCTTGCGCCGTTGCTCGGCACCATGGGGGTGGTGAGCGGTGTGCTCACGGGGTGGGCCGCCCACGGGCTCGCGGGGGCGTTGGGGCCCGGGGAGCGGGAGCCGGAAGGGGCCCGTTGACGCCGTGCCGTCACCCTGGTAAGGGACCTGCGGCCGGAACCCGAACCCGATGGAGAGGGGTGCAGATGTCCACGAACTTCTACAGCGACAACCGGGACCTCCAGTTCCACCTGGGCCGGGTCGACCTGGCCGAGGCCGTGCGGCTCCGGGAACGGGACTTTGCCGAGAACCGGGAGTTTCCCGAGGCCCCCGGTTCCTACGAGGAGGCGCTCCAGGTCTACGAGATGGTGCTCGGGATGGTGGGCGAGTTGTGCGCCCGCCGCATCGCTCCGCGGGCCCGGGACGTGGACGCCTGCGGCGCCTCGTTCCGGGACGGCCGGGTGGAGTACGCCCCGGGCACGAAGGAGAGCCTGGAGGACCTGAAGAGCGCCCAGCTCATGGGGGTGACGCTCCCCCGCCGGTACGGGGGGCTCAACATGCCCTCCACGGTCTACAACATGATGATGGAGATGGTCTCCCGGGCCGACGCGAGCCTCCACAACCTGGTGGGGCTCCAGGCCATCGGCGAGACCATCTACCGGTTCGGCAGCGAGGAGCAGAGGCAAAGGTACCTGCCGCGGCTCGCCTCGGGCGAGGCCGACGGCGCCATGGCGTTGACCGAGCCCGAGGCGGGAAGCGACCTCCAGGCCGTCCAGATGCGGGCCTGGCAGGACGACGGCGGGCAGTGGAGGCTGCGCGGCGTCAAGCAGTTCATCACGAACGGATGCGCCCAGATCCTGCTCGTGCTCGCCCGGTCCGAGGAGGGCTCGACCGACGGCCGGGGGCTCTCCCTGTTCGTCTGCGAGAAGGGGCCCGGCCTCACGGTACGCCGCATCGAGGAAAAACTGGGCATCCATGGGTCCCCCACCTGCGAACTGCAGTTCGACGACGTGCCGGCCGAGCTCGTGGGGGCTCGCCGCCGGGGGCTCACCCGTTACGTGATGTCGCTCCTGAACGGCGCCCGGGTGGCGGTGGCCGCCCAGGCCGTGGGCATCGCCGAGGCGGCCTGGCGGGGCGCGGCCGAGTACGCGGCCAACCGCCGCCAGTTCGGGCGCAGCGTGGACCGGTTCCCGGCGGTGTACGAGATGCTGGCCCGGACCAAGACCCTGACCGTGGCGGCCCGGACCCTGCTCTACGAGACCACCCGGTGGGTGGACCTGAAGTACGGTTACGAGGAGGTGGAGGCCCGCGAGGGGCGCCTGCCGCCCAATCTGCGCGGCGAAGCCAAGCGGGCGGGGCGCGTCGCCGGCGTGCTCACCCCCCTGGTGAAGGCGTTTGCCACCGAGGCAGCCAACCGGGTGGTGTACGACGCCCTCCAGATCCACGGCGGTGCGGGATACATGAAGGACTACGACGTGGAGCGCCTGTACCGGGACGTCCGGGTGACGAACATCTACGAGGGGACCACGCAGTTGCAGTACGTGGCCGCCATGGGTGGCGTCGTCCAGAGGGTGCTGGAGCCGCTCATGGAAGATCTGGCCGCCCTGCCCTACACCGGCCCCCTCAAGGACCTGCGGGAGTCGGTGGAACGGGTCAGGCAGGGCGTGAACGAGGCCGTGCGCTTCGTGGTGGAGCAGCGGGACCCGGAGTTCCAGGACCTGTGCGCCCGGAGGCTGTGCGAAGCCGAGACCGCCGTGTTCACGAGCTACCTCCTGTTGCGCGACGCTCTGTCGGATCCGGCGCGCGCGGCCCTGGCCGAGCACTTCGTCTCCGAGATGCTGGCCCCGGCCCTCGGGGCGTGTCGCGACGTGCTGGGAGGGAGCCGTCTCCTGATCGAGCGGCGCGGCGAGATCCTGGGCCTGTAACCGCTCCCCGTCCCAGGCGGGGTCGCTTGAGCGGGTGGCACCCGTGCGGTACCATCCCCGAACATGAGCGATGCGGAACGCCTGGAGCTGCTCCGCCAGATCCACCGGGGAAGGATCTCGCGCAACCGGGCCTTTGAGGCCCTCAGCCGGCCGGAGGCGTTGCGGGTACTGCGGACGTACCGCACCCTGCGGGACCTGTTGCGCGACCTGGACCGTCCCGGTGTGAGCGTGAAGGTCCGGGAACTCTCCGGTTCGGGGAGCGTTGCCGTGGCGGTGGTGGACCCGTCCCGGCGATACCGCCGGATCGCCGTGCTCCCCCGGTGGGCCCAGCGTTTCTGGACCTCGGATCTCGGCGCCCCGCCCCTGGAGCCGGCCGCCGCGCCCGAATCCCCTTCGAGATGACCTCCTCCGACCGGATCTACCTGGACTGGAACGCCTCGGCCCCGCTCCGGCCCGAGGCGCGCGCCGCCCTGCTCGAGGCCCTGGAGCGGTTCGGGAACCCTTCGTCCGTGCACGCCGAGGGGCGGGCGGCCCGCGACCTGGTGGAGTCGGCCCGGGAGGCGGTGGCCTCCTTCATGGGGTGTCGGCCCTCGGAGGTGGTGTTCACGAGCGGCGGCACCGAGGCGAACAACCTGGCGGTCCGGAGCCTGGCCGCGCTGGCGGAAGACAAGCGGTTCGTGGCCTCACGGGTGGAGCACCCCAGTGTGGTCCGGCCGTTGGAGGCCCTGGAGACCGAGGGCTGGGAGGCCATCTGGCTGCCGGCTGGCGAAGACGGGGTGGTGGCCGTGGACTGGGGAGACCGCCGGCCCGGGTTTGCGGTGCTCCAGGCGGCCAACCACGAGACCGGCGCGCTCCAGCCCCTGGGGGCCATGGCCGCGGCGTGCGCCCGGGCGGACGTTCCGTGGTTCTGCGACGCGGTGCAGGCATGGGGCCGGGTTCGCCTGCGGGTGGGGGATCTGGGGTGCGCCATGGCGAGCCTGTCGGGCCACAAACTGGGAGCCCCCAAGGGGGTGGGGGCCCTGTTCGTCCGGGAGGGGTTCCCTCCAGCACCGGCGCTCCTGGGCGGCCCCCAGGAGCGGGGCCGGCGGGCGGGAACGGAGAACGTGCCGGGGATCGCGGCCCTGGGGGCGGCGTGCGAGGCTGCGGCGCGGGATCTGGAGGCCGACGCCCGGTGGATGGCCGGCCTGCGCGACCGCATCGAGGCGGGCGTGCGCCGGATCGAGCCCCTGGCGAGGGTCAACGGGCCCGGGGAGGCCGAACGGAGGCTTCCCAACACGGTCAACCTGGTGTTCCCCGGGGTGGAGGCCGAGATCCTGGTGCAGGCCCTGGACCTGGAGGGCGTGGCCGTTTCCGCGGGTGCGGCGTGCGCCTCGGGGGCGGCCCGGCCCTCGGACGTGCTCAGGGCCATGGGGCTCCCGGAATGGCGGGTCAGGGGGGCCTTGCGGGTGAGCCTGGGCCCCGCGACCCGTGCGCAGGACGTGGACCGGTTCCTGGAGGTCCTCTCCCGGGTGCTTTCGAGGCTGAAGGGGCAGCCCCCGGCCGGGTGACGGCCCCGGTCCCCTCGGCCTCGCCAGGGAACGGTCTGGGAGGTGCTCCTCCGGGGAGAGGGCGTGCGGGGAAGCGGAGCGGGCCGGCGAGGGGGGCCGGGAGAACACGACACAGGAGGCGCCGTGCGCGTGGCCGTGGCCATGAGCGGGGGGGTGGACTCCTCCACGGCCGCGGCCCTGCTCCTGGAGCAGGGCCACGAGGTGGTGGGGTTCACCCTGAAGGTGTGGGACAGTTCCCGGTGCTGTTCCGTGGACGACGTGGAGGACGCCCGCCGGGTGGCGCGTCACCTGGGTATTCCCTTCTACGTGCTCGACGCGTCCGGGGTGTTCGAGGCCGAGGTGGTGGAGCCGTTCGTGAGCGCCTACGCGCAGGGGGACACGCCGAACCCGTGCATCCGCTGCAACCGGCGCGTGCGCTTTCGATGGCTCGTGCAGCGGGTGGCGGCCGTGGGGTGTGAACGGCTGGCCACCGGCCACTACGCCCGGGTGGAGGCGCGAGGCGGAAGGGTGTGGCTCCTGAGGGGGCGCGACCGTTCCAAGGACCAGAGCTACTTCCTGGTGCCGGAACGTCCGGCGGACCTCGCGCGGGTGTGGTTCCCCCTTGGCTCGTTCCTCAAGGAGGAGGTCCGGGAGCGGGCCCGGCGGACGGGGCTGC
>CAZBGL010000019.1:0-8615 GCA_964491375.1 uncultured Thermodesulfobacteriota bacterium
TCCCCTCCGGCCGGCGCTCTCCTGGAGCACCCGGGTGGCCTTCGTCAAGGAGGTGTCCCCCGGGACACCGCTCTCCTACGGCCGAACCTACGTCGCCCGGGACGCACGCCGGATCGCGACCCTTCCCGTGGGATACGGCGACGGCTATCCTCGCCTGCTCTCCAACCGGGGCCGGGTGCTCGTGCGAGGCCGGAGCGCGCCGGTGGTCGGCCGGGTGTGCATGAACCTCACGCTCGTGGACGTAACCGGGGTGCCCGGGGTGCGGGAGGGGGACGAGGCGGTGTTGCTGGGCCGACAGGGGGACGAGGAGATCACGGCCGGCGAGCTGGCGGCCCTCGCCCGCACGATCCCCTACGAGATCACCTGCGGGATCGGACGCACGGCTCCCCTCCGCCACCTGAACCCCTGAGGGCCGTCCACCCCGGAAGGGTCCGCTGCATTTTTTCCTGGACAGGCACAGGGAAGATCGTTTATACGACTTGAGGTAGATTAAAGGAGCGACCTTCGTGCCCTTCACCTTCCCCCATTTCTATCTCGGCCGGCACGGTTTTTTTGGGGGCTTCCGCTACGGGGAGCCTGCCCGCCGGCCGAAGGTGTAGGCACGAGACAGACCCATTCATTCCCCAACGGCCACGGGCAGGCGAATTCCCGGCCTGCCCGTGGCCGTTTTGGTTTTGGCGCCGCGGGCGGGCCGCCGGCCCGGGCCCCTTCCCCGCAAGGGGCACCCGAAGGAGGCGCCATGATCATCATCCTCAGGCCCGAAGCGGATCCCGGCCCCGAAGAGCTGCGCCAACTCGAAGCAGTGGCCTCCCGGTTCCCGGATCTCACCCTGAGACTCCACCGGGTCCAGGGCGCGTTCCAGACCCTCCACGAGGTGTACGTGTTCGGCCCCACCCGCCAGGTGCCCACCGAGGCGTTCGCCGAGCTGCCGTTCGTGCAGCGGGTGGTACGCGTGAGCTCCCGGTACCGGGTCATCGGCCGACACGGGGGCCAGGCCCCTGAGGTGGGCTTCGAACATCGGGGCCTGCGGTTCTCCCAGGACTCCTTCCACGTGTTCGCCGGACTGTGCGCCGTGGACACCCGCCAACACGTGGAGTTGACCATGGAGGCCCTGCGGCGCGCAGGGCTCCGCACGGCGCGCATGGGCGCGTACAAGCCCCGAACCTCGCCGTACGACTTCCAGGGACACGGCCGGGCATGCCTGCCCTACGTGTTCGAACTGGCTGGAAAGTACGGGATCCAGGTGATCGCCATGGAAGTGACCCACGAGTCCCACCTGGAGGAGATTGCCACGGCCCTGGACGAGGCCGGCCATCCCACGGGCGTGATGGTGCAGATCGGAACCCGTAACGCCCAGAACTTCGAACTCCTGAAGCACGTGGGCCGCCAGCAGGCGTTTCCCGTATTGTTCAAGCGGGGGATGGGCATCACCCTGGAAGAGAGCCTGAATGCCTGCGAGTACGTGGCCACCAACGGGAACCCCCGCATCGTGTTCTGCCTGCGCGGGGTGAAGAGCGACAAGGGCGACCCCCACCGGAACCTGGTGGACTTCGCCCACGTGCCGGTGGTGAAACGGCTCACACGGCTTCCGGTGTGCGTGGACCCCTCCCACTCCGTGGGGCGCAGGGATCGGGCCCCGGACGGCATCTCCGACATCTGGCACGCCGCCGCCCAGGGTGTGATCGCAGGGGCCAACATGCTGCTGGTGGACCTCCATCCCCGCCCCGAGGCCGCCCTGTGCGACGGACCCCAGGCGCTCACCCTCGGCGAACTGGAGCCCTTTCTGGAGGACATGCGGATCTGCCGCGAGGCGTATCTGAGACGGCTGGCCGCGTTGCGAAGGGGCCGGGTGGAGGCGGCATAGGGGCTCATCCGTACCGGTAATGCCCGGCGGGCTGGAGTTCAGGGCTGCTGACCCCGCGCTCGACCACCAGGAACCGCCGCACCTCGTAGCACAGGGCGCACTTCCACGGATACGCGTCCCGTGCCGGGCGGTAGCCGAAGCGACGTGCCGCCCAGTCCACCAGGGCACCCACCCCGCCCGCGTAAAGGGCCGTGATCACGGGATACCGTTGCGGATCGAGGGGGCTCCCGAGATCTTCGCGCCGCACCGAAAGCCCGGCGCACAGCCCGGGCACGTAGTTCCCGTAGAGGTCCAGGTGGAAGTGGTCGGTGCGGGCCAGCTCCCGGCACCCCCCGAGGGCCGCCAGTTCCTCCACCGGGTGCAGCGGCTGGAAGGGCCCGAAGGTCTCCAGGGCGCGCCCCCCCGGAGCAATCCAGTACCGGTTCGGGAGGCGGCGGACGTACCCCGGGCCGTACACCCTCTCATACTCCTCCAGGGGATGGGGTTTGTCCGGGTCGAGCCGCTCGATCTCGGGGACGAAGTCCGCAACCCAGGGGAACACCCTCATCCCGACGTCTCGGCACGCCCGGACCACCCCCTGGACCCTGGAGAAGGGGATGTGTTCGTTGTGGAGCGGGCTGATGGAGACGAGGAGCGTGTCCACGCCCCTCTCGGCAAGGCCCTCAAGCCGTGTGCAGGCCTCCCGATGGTCCCGGTACCACGAGCCGTTCGTCTCCACGTACTCCACCCGCACCCCGGCCTCGCGGGCCCCGTCCAGGACCGCCATGAGGCCTTCGGGGTCGAGGAACGGCTCCCCGCCGCCCACGTGTACCGCCCGGCAGCCCAGGGCGCGCACGGCGCGCAGGTTCTCCAGGGCTGTCGCCCGGTCCATGTAATGCCGCGGCCAGCGCGGCCCCGACCGGTACAGGCAGTGCCGGCACCGCGAGGGGCAGGAGTAGTTGGTGATCAGCCCGCCCGACACAAGGTGGGAAATGCCAAGGGTTTCGACGGGACCCGCCATTCTTTGCGCATTCCCCCGTAGCCCCGGGCAGGAACCTCCCCGAGGGCCCCGGTCCCGAGGCTCTACCCCGGGGAACCCAGTCCCGCGCCGTCCCCGGGCAGACCCCGGGGACGGCGCGGGCGGCCTCTCAGGACGCGGTCTCCGGGGCCGGCCGCAGGGTGAACAGGTGGTACACCGTCATCACGGCCCCGATCAGGAAAATCACCCCGAAGAAGAGCGCCGTCTTGAACCAGAACATCATGGTCATGTGGGCCGTACTGTACCCGATGTCCAGGAACCGCTCCAGGTAGGTCTGGAGGATGCCCGCCACGCCGAACACGAGGCACAGGAAAAACATGGACACCGACATGGTCCAGAACCCCCACTGCCCCAGCTTCTCCTGGTACCGCCGGATGTTCTTGAACTGGGGCAGGGCGTAATAGAACACGGTCAGGTTGAGAAGCACGTACGCCCCGAAGAACGCCATGTGCCCGTGGGAGACCGTGATCTGGCTTCCGTGCGTGTAGTAGTTGATGGGTGGAAGGGTGTGGACGAATCCCCACACCCCGGCTCCTAGGAAGTGGTAGATCGCGAGGCCTACGATATAGATCCAGGTGAGCCGGTTCACCATGGCATTCTGTCTATGCCGCACGTGGAGCCAGGTGTCCACCACCATCAAGGCGATCGGTATCGGCTCCAGCGCACTGAAGATCCCGCCCCACCACAACCAGTAGTCCGGAGAGCCGATCCAGTAGTAGTGGTGTCCCGTTCCGACGATGCCGGTGAACAGGAACAGGCCGGTCTCCAGGTACAGCCACTTCTCCACCACGTGGCGCTCCACCCCGGTGACCTGGAGGATGACGAACGCCACGATGGAGGCCGTGATCAGCTCCCAGGCCCCCTCCACCCAGAGGTGGATCACCCACCACCAGTAGTAGTAGTCCGCGTTCAGGCTCCGGTAGAACGGGATGCCCAAGAGATACAGAAGCGCAAGGAACACCACGCCCCCCACCAGCATCCACTGGATCACGCTGCGGCGCTTGGCCCCGATCACCGTGAAGAGCACGTTGGCGATGAAAATGAGCGCCGCCACGACGATCACGAAGTCCAGCGGCACGGGGATCTCCAGGAGGGGCTTCCCCTGGGTCCACCCGAACAGGAAGCCCACCACCGCGGCCACGGCCGCCAGCACGAACAACACCAGCTGAATGTAGGCCAGCTTGGTGCTGAACAGCTCCCGCTCGCACTCCACCGGCAGGATGAAGTACGCCCCGCCCATGAACCCGAGCAGCAACCAGGCCACGAGAAGGTTGGTGTGGATCGCTCGGGCCGTGGCGAAGGAGAACACGTCCACCAGCCACTGGGGCAGGGTGAAGGCGTAGTTGACCGCGAGCCACAGGCCCAGGGCGATCTGGAGCACGAACAGGACCAGGGAGAGCTGTATGTAGGGCAGGGCCACCCTTTGGCTTTCGTACCGGATCGTCATCAGGCCACCTCCTTACTTGAGCCCCAGGATGAAGTCCGCGATGAGCTCGGCCGTCTCCCGCGACACGTCCTGGGGGGGCATGCCGGAGTCGGGGTTCACCGACGTGGGATCCAGGATGTAGCGCACCAGGGTGTCGCGGTCGTACCGCGTCTCCTTGGCGATGTCGCCGAAGTCCCCCGCGATGTCCCGCCCCTGGTTCTCAAAGGAGTGACATCCCCCACACGCCCCGAGCACGATGTCCACCTTCTGCAGCTTGTGGGGCTCCTTTTCCCGGAGCTTGGCCGCACGGACGTATTTCTCGTCCTGCGGGGGCCAGTTGCGGTTCTCGATGTCCGCCACCCAGTGCAGGAACTCCACCAGGTTCTCGGCCTCCTGGCGGGTGACACCGAGCTTGGGCATCTTCCGGAACGAGTTCTTGTAGACCCTTTCCGGCTCCATCACGATGGCGACGATGTTGTTCCGACCGAGCCGGTAGTAGGCCTTGGTCATGTCCGGGGCGTAGTAGCCCCCGAAACCGAGAATCGTGTGGCAGTCGTTGCAGTTGTACTTGTGCCAGACCTTCTTCCCGGCCACGACCTGATCGGTGATCCGGTCGGTGTTGGCATAGGCCGGCTCCTGGCGGTGGAAGTCCACCGTGAGCCAGATGAAGATGCCGGCCGACACCAGGGTGCCCACCCAGAAAACGGCTTTTGCGGTCTGCTTGGTCATGGGGATCCTCACCTCCTTCTTCCTTCCCGTCCGCCGACACGGGCGCAGCCCTCCCCTAACGCCGTTCTTCGATGTCGGCGCCCGGTTGTTCGCTTCGGCAGGAAGTGCGCGCATTCCGGCCGCTTCCGGGGACAAACCCCGTGCTGGAAAGACACTCTGCTCCCCCCCGCTCCTGCGGGCATTGACGAGGGTCAAGATTCGCGGGTTGTGGAGATCGACTTAGGCGGGTTTGCGGCACGGAGGAGGCATACAGAGGGGGGAAGGGGCCGGGGCACCGTCACCCGGCAGGGGACGGATCCCGGCCGGGTTCCTGAACGACCCGGTACGGGGTCTCAGAGACCTCCACCACGTCACCGGGCCGGAGCTTCCGGCCGCGCCGGGTCTCGACTTGTCCGTTTACGCGCACCTCACCCCCCTGGATCCGGATCTTGGCCTCCCCCCCCGTGCCCACGGCCCGGACCAGTTTCAGAAACTGGTCCAGCCGGATCCTTCCGGTACGGATGGGAACGTCCCGGGTCTCGGCCATGGCGACCTCCCAGACGACCCTCTGCTCGAAGACGGCCGGGCCGCGGCGATCGTAGGAGCCGCGCCCCGCAGGGTGTTCCCCTCGCCACGGGCTACGCGCACGCGCAATCCCCTGGAGCCCGGCCGAACAGGGGCACACGACGTGCCTGTTGCAAGGTCGCCACGGGCGCGCGACCGCGAAGGGCCCGGAAGGCCAAACGCCTCCGTCTCCCGAGCCCACCCACCGTGCACGCGAGCGGCACGAACGCCCTGCGAGCACCTCTGCCGAGGCCGTGGCCCCGAGCGGCAACGGGCCCCGGGCGAGCCCACGGCACGAGGGCCGGACCCACCCCGGAGGCGGAGCAAAGACACGTTCCCTGCACCTTCCAACGTGGCCAGGGCGGCTCCTTGACGCGCACAAGCCCCTTCCCCCCGCACAGGCCGCTTCGCGGCCTGCCGGAGTTCCAAATGAAACGGCCCCCTGGCGGGGGCCGGAAGGGCACGGAATCCTTGGGCTCAGGTCCTCAGAACGTGTAGTCCTCGGGCCGGGTGAGCCGCTTCATCATCAAGGCCACGTCGTGGGTGACCCCGTCCTTGCGCATGAAGTAGTCGTCCAACGTGCACCGCAGGTCAAACCCGAGCCGGCGGAACGCCCGCACCACGTGCACGTGATCCAGGATCACCTCGGCCTTCAGGAACATCAGGTTGACCTTCTTGGCGATCTCGCACATCTCCAGGATCATCTTGCTCCCCAGACCCACGCCCCGGAAGTCCTGGGCCAGGAAGATCCGGATCTCCCCCACGTGGCGCACCGACTTGGTCCCCAGGTACACCGCGCAGTCCCCCACGATGCGGCCGTCGCAGAACGCGATCAGGGGCATCACCCGGCCGTAGTTCAGGTTCGCGATCCAGCGCTCCACCACCAGGGGGTTCTTGACATCGTCCTTGAGGAAGCGGGTGTCGTCCTCCGAGGCCTCGTCGAACAGTTGAAACAGCAGCTTGTGGTCCTCCTCGAGCAACGGCCGAAGCAGCACCCGGCGGCCGTTGTTGAGCGTGACGAACTTTCGGAACACGGCGAAATTGAACATCCCTTCCTCCCCTCGAACCGGAAAGCCAGCAGGCCGGGCACAGGCCCGCGAAACAGCACCCGCAGGGTATCAGACGGGCCCAAAAAGTCAAGCAGACCCGGCCCTCGGCCACCCCACCGAGCGGCCCGCGGACGAGCGCCGGACCGGGGGATCACCCGGCCCCGGCGATCAGGAACACCCCGGCGACCATGAGAGCCCCCCCTACGAAGCGGCCGGCTCCTCCTCCCTCCCCCAGGAAGACGATCCCGAACAGGATGGACCACAGGAGACTGGTGCGTTTCAGGGCCACCATGTAGCTCGCTGGGGCCACCCGGATGGCCGCAAAGTGCGAGAGGATCATGGCCGCCATGAACACCCCCACCGCGGTGAGCCGGCCCGCGGCAGCACCTGGGCGGGGCCGGCCCGCCCGCCAGGCCGGGGGTGTGAGCGCGGCGGTGAGGAGGACGTAGTAGACCAGGGCGAAGCTCTGGGGGTCGGACAGGAGCACGGCCTTCTTGCCCAGGGCCGCGGTCAGGCTGTAAATGGCCGAAACGCCGAGCATGAGGAGGCTGCCCCGTTCACGGATCAGGGCGCGCAGGGGACCGGTCCACCGCATCCCCGGTTCCAGGTGGAGCAGGTACCCTCCGGCGCACACGAGCCCGATCCCGGCGCCGGCGGAGGCCGACGGCACCTCCCCCAGGATCCACCACCCCGAGAAAACCAGGAAGACCGGCGTGAACGCGAGATAGGGCGCCGTGAGCCCGAGGGGAGAGAGCCGGAGAGCCCTCTGGTAGAGAAGGGTTGCAGCCAGCTCCAGGGGAAGCGCCGCCCCGAGCACGGGCCAAAACCCAGGGCCCGGGGGGGTCCACCCCCATACGAGGACCGCCCCGGCCAGCACGGGCAGGGCGAAGGCACTCCGAACCCATGCCACGTGCACCTCGGGGGCCCGTTTCAAGACCTGTTTGGCGAAAAGGTCCGCCAGGGACCAGCTCAGGGCGCTGAACAGCGAAAGAACCACCCAGTTCACGGGACTCGCCGAAAACGGGGGATGAACCGAGGCGTCCGTTCCATGTACGCCCGATAGGCCGGCCCGAACGCCCGAAGGAGCCTTCTTTCCTCGAGGAGGCTCCCCACCCACAGGTACACGCTCGCCCCCAGGGCAAAGCCCAGCCGGTTCCACGTCCACACCGGCTCGGACCACAGGGCCACGAAACCGGCCGCGTACATGGGGTGGCGGACCCATCGGTACGGGCCGTCGAGCACCAGCGCGCCGGCTTCCATCCCTGGAGCCGGAGAAGGAAGGCCCGCGCGCCATGCGCGCAGGTGTTCGAGCCCCAGGAACCCGCCCCCTCCGATCCGGTGCACGCACCATCCGACGAAGCCCAGGGCCGCGAGCCGCACCGTCCACAGGACCACCGCCCAAATGCCTGGGATTCTCACCAGGTCCGCGTCGGGCAACCGGGCGGCCCAGGCCACCAGCACCGCGAGGAGCACCGCGGACAGAACGTTGTACGCCAATCGGAACGTCCCCCGAAAGACCCGTGACCCGGCCACGGCCTCGAGGGCGAGACGGGCCGTGTCGGTGAGCAGGGCCGAGTGGATGGCCCCGTAGACCAGAACGGCCAGGAACACGGCGGGCGCTGAACCCATGTGTGTCTTCCCCTTGCCCACCCCGTGGAGACCGTTGACCCTTCCCCCTTCCGACCCTACAATGCCCCCCGGAGGTGGCCAGGGCACTGGTGGCCCTCCCGGACTTCAAATCCGGTGGACGGCGTGAGCAGCGTCGTCGGTGGGTTCGATTCCCATCCACCTCCGCCACAGTGATCCCAACGGGTCACAAGGCGACCCGTCAAGGTCATAGACCCGGTTCCTGCACCTAGAAGCCACCGGACCCACGCGGGGCCAACAGCGGAACATCGATCAGGACAACGTTGTTCCGGTGGCTGGGTCTCGGGCAGAAGCCCGCTCCCACGTCGTTTTCCCTTCACCGATACGCCGCCCACCGAG
>CAZBGL010000020.1:0-7074 GCA_964491375.1 uncultured Thermodesulfobacteriota bacterium
ACTGGATGTACCTAGCCCAGAGGCTGACGGGCCTCTTCCTGGTCCCGTTCATCCCCATCCACATCGCCGCCATGAACGGCGGGGCCGCGTATGCGGATGCGGCCTGGTACGTTGCGCTCTGGTACGCGGGGTTGGTGGTGGCCGTGTTCCACCTGGCGAACGGGATCTTCGGGACGGTGATCGACTGGGGGATCACGGTGGGCCCCCACAGCCAGCGGGTGTTCGTGGGGGTGAGCTTCGCGGCGTTCCTGGTCCTGGCCGCCTACGGCCTGTACACGCTGTCCCAGTTCTGAGGGGCGAGGTGTCGAAAAAAGGGAGGCGAGGTCCGTGCAGCGACAGAACGTGGTGATCGTGGGTGGCGGTCTGGCCGGCCTGATGGCCGCGGTGCGGGTCGCCGAGCAGAACTTCCACGTGGATCTCATCAGCGTCGTGCCCGTGAGGCGATCCCATTCGGTGTGCGCCCAGGGAGGCATCAACGCCGCGGTCAACACCAAGGGCGAAGGGGACAGCCCCTGGGAACACTTCGACGACACGATCTACGGCGGGGATTTCCTGGCCAACCAGACGCCGGTCAAGCGGATGTGCGAGGCCGCCCCGGCGATCATCTACCTGTTCGACCGGATGGGGGTCATGTTCAACCGGACCCCGGAAGGGCTCTTGGACTTCCGGCGGTTCGGGGGCACCCAGTACCATCGCACGGCGTACGCCGGCGCCACCACCGGCCAGCAGTTGATGTACGCCCTGGACGAGCAGGTGAGGCGTTACGAGGCTGCGGGCCGAATCGACAAATACGAGGGATGGGAGTTCCTGTCGGCGGTGTTGGACGACGGGGGCACCTGCCGGGGGGTCGTGGCCACGAACCTGGCCACCGGCGAGATCCGGGCGTTCCCGGCCCGGGCCGTGGTCCTGGCCACCGGCGGGCTGGGCATGATCTTCGGAAAGTCCACGAACTCCGTGATCAACACCGGCGCGGCGGCCGGAAGCGTGTACACCCAGGGCGCACGGTTTGCCAACGGGGAGTTCATCCAGGTCCATCCCACGGCCATACCGGGGCCGGACAAGCTCCGGCTCATGAGCGAGTCGGCCCGGGGGGAGGGGGGGCGGATCTGGGTGCCGCGCAACGGCGAACGGTGGTACTTCCTGGAAGAAAAGTACCCCGCCTACGGCAACCTGGTGCCCCGCGACATCGCGAGCCGCGAGATCTTCGACGTGTGCGTGAACCAGGGCCTGGGGGTGGACGGGAAGAACCAGGTGTACCTGGACCTGACCCACATCCCAGCCGAGGTCTTGGAGGTGAAGCTGGGGGGGATCCTGGAGATCTACCGCAAGTTCATGGGCGAGGACCCGGCCAAGGTGCCGATGAAGGTGTTCCCGGCCGTGCACTATTCCATGGGGGGGCTGTGGGTGGACTACGACCAGATGACCTCCATCCCCGGGCTGTTCGCGGCCGGGGAGTGCGAATACCAGTACCACGGGGCCAACCGGCTGGGCGCGAACAGCCTGCTCTCGTGCCTGTACGGCGGGCAGGTGGCCGGGCAGAAGGCCATGGAGTACGCGCTGGGGGCGGGCCCGTCCCCAGCCGTGGACCGCCACCTCCGGCAGGAGGTGGCCCGGCAGGAGGCGTTCGTCGAGCAGATCCTCCGCATGGACGGGGACGAGAACCCGTACCAGCTACACCGGGAGCTCGGCGAGATCATGACCGAGAACGTCACGGTGGTGCGCCACAACGATCGTTTGGACGAGACGCTGGAAAAGATCATGGAGTTCAAGGAGCGGTGGCGTCACCTGGGGCCGCCGGACCGGGGCCGCCGGATGAACCAGCCGCTCCACTTTGCCCGCCAGCTCTACTACATGCTCGAACTGGCCCACGTGATCACCCTGGGGGCGCGCCTCCGTGACGAGAGCCGGGGGGCGCACTACAAGCCCGAGTTCCCCGAGCGTGACGACGAACGGTTCCTGAAGACCACGCTGGCCACGTACACGCCCGAGGGCCCGCGCATCGACTACGAGGACGTGGACATCCAGTACATCCCGCCGCGGCCCCGCAAGTACGACGTGGACAAGAAGGAGACGATGGGATGAGCGCCACGGTGCACTTGAGGGTCCGGCGCCAGGACGGCCCGGATGCCCCTCCCCGTTGGGAAGAGTTCTCCGTGCCCCGCTACGAACACATGAACGTGATCACCTGCCTCCAGGAGATCCAGCGGCGGCCGGTGGATGCCTCGGGCCGTGCCACCACGCCCGTGGTGTGGGACTGCAACTGCCTGGAGGAAGTGTGCGGGGCCTGCACCATGGTGATCAACGGCAAGGCGCGGCAGGCCTGTTCCGCCCTGGTGGACGAACTCGCCCAGCCCATCGTGCTCGAGCCCCTGTCCAAGTTCCCCGTGGTGCGGGATCTGGTGGTGGACCGATCGGTGATGTTCGAGAACCTGAAGCGGATCAAGGGCTGGATTCCCATCGACGGCACGTACGATCTGGGTCCCGGACCCCGGTTGGCCGAGAAGGAGCGGCAGTTCGGCTACCGGCTCAGCCGGTGCATGACCTGCGGGTGCTGCATGGAGGCGTGTCCCCAGGTGAACCCGCGGACGAACTTCATCGGCCCGGCCGCCCTGGCCCAGGCCCTGTACTTCAACATCTCGCCCATCGGCCGAATGAACGCGGACGAGCGCCTGGAGGCGGTCATGGGCGACGGCGGGATCACCGAGTGCGGCAACGCCCAGAACTGCGTCAAGGCCTGCCCGAAGGAGGTGCCGCTCACCACGGCCATCGCCAAGCTCAACCGGGACACCACCTGGTATTTCATCCGGAACTGGTTGCAGCGGTGAACCCATGGGGTCCCGGGCTCGGACGTGGGCCGCAGCGGCAAGCGTGCTGGCCGTATGGGCGGTGATGGCCGTCTTGCGGCTGGCCCAGTGGGCCCACACCGACATCCGGGTTGCCGCGGTGCGGGTGAGGATCGATCCGGGGATGTCGGCGGCCGGGGTCGTGGGGCGGTTGGCCGACGCCGGGGTGTTCGCCCGGCGGTGGCCGGCCGAGTGGGCCCTCCGGATCTGGGGCCGTCCGGGTTCCCTGAAGGCGGGGACGTATCGCCTGGAGGGCTCCTACCGTCCGGTGGACGTCTTCCGGACGTTGGCCGAGGGGAGGGTGGAGCAGGTGCGCGTCACCCTGCCCGAAGGACTCACCGCGCGCCAGATGGCCGGGCTCTTGGACAGGGCCGGGGTCACCGACGCGGAAGCGTTCGCAGCCCTGGCCTATGACCCGGGGGCGCCGGGCCGGTGGGGCCTGCCGGGTCCCACCTTGGAGGGCTTCCTGTTTCCCGATACCTACCGGTTCGCACGCGGACTCGCCCCCGAGCGGGTGGTTGCGGTCCTGGTGGACCGGTTCATGGAGGTCGCCGAACCGCTCCGGAGCGACGCGGAGCGGCTCGGGCTGGACCTTCTGGAGTGGGTGACCCTGGCTTCCATGGTGGAGGCGGAGGCCGCACGGGACGAGGAACGGCCGCTCGTGGCCGCGGTCTTCCTGAACCGGCTCGGAAGGGGCATGCGGCTCGAGAGCGATCCCACTGTGATCTACGGTCTGACGGGTTTCGACGGGAACCTCACCCGGGCCCATCTCCAGGTGGACCACCCGTACAACACCTACACCCGCGCGGGCCTCCCACCCGGTCCCATCTGCAATCCGGGGCGGGCGAGCCTGGAGGCGGCGGCCCGGCCCGCGGAGGTGGACTTCCTGTATTTCGTGAGCCGCAACGACGGCACCCACGTGTTTTCCCGCACCTACCGGGAGCACCTCCGCTGGGTCCAACGGTTCCAGAAGGAGGACCGGCCTCGGTGAGGCGGATTGTTGCAGCGGTGCTGACGTGCGGAGTCCTGGCGGCCGGGGCCTGGGGAAGGATCCTGGATGCGTTGGTGGCCCGGGTGGACGGGCGGACCATCACCTGGAGCCAGGTGCTTCGCGAAGCCGAGATCCGGAGGCTGGAGGGGCGTTCCGAGGCGGAACGGCTCCCACGGGTGGTGCTGGACGCGCTCGTGCGCAGGGCGCTGCTCGTGGCCGAGGCGGAGAAGCTCCGGTTGCAGGTGGGCCCGGAGGAGCTGGAGAAGGCGCTCCGGGAGCTGGAAGAGGCCTGTTGCATGAGGCTCCAGCGGCTGGCCGAACGGGTGGGCGTGACGCCGGAGGACCTGCGCCGGCGCCAGCACCGCATCCTCCTGGCGGAGAAGTACTTGCGGCTCCGCCGCGAGATGACCTTTGTGCCCACGTCCGAGGTGCGGGCGTTCTACTGGAGGCACCGGCATCGCCTTGGGGGCCAGGGGTTTGCGGAGGTGCGCGGTGCCCTTCGCGCGTACCTGGCCGAGCGCCGGTATCAGAAGGAGTTGAACGCATGGTTCGAGCGCCAGAAAGAGCAGGGCCGGGTGGAATGGCTTGCCCTGCCCGGGACGAACGCACCCTGAGGGAGCACGCGCTGGAGGTCTTCCGCGCGGCCGTGGCAGCGGCCGACCCGGCCGGGGCGGTGCGCCGGCACGTGGAGTTGCGGGGGAACACCCTGGTGGTGCGGACACCGGAGGGGCCGGTGGAGGTCGCGCTTCCGGACGGGGCTGCGGGCCGGGTGTTCGTGATCGGCGCGGGAAAGGCGTCGGCCGTGATGGCACGGGCCCTGGAGGAGCTCCTCGACGGGCGCATCGCCGGCGGCCTGGTGTGCGTCAAGGACGGCCACGGGGTCCCTCTGGAGCGGGTGGAGGTGGCGGAGGCTTCCCACCCCGTTCCGGACGCCCGGGGCGTGGAGGCGGCCCGGAGGGTGCTCGAGCTCGTGAGCGGCGCGGGGGAAGGGGACCTGATCCTGTCCGTCCTGTCCGGCGGGGGCTCGGCGCTCCTGACGCTTCCGGCCGAGGGCTTGACCCTGGAGGACCTCCAGGAGGTCACGGACCTCCTCCTGGCATCGGGCGCGACCATCGGCGAGATCAACGCCCTCAGGAAGCACCTCTCCCAGGTCAAGGGGGGGCGCCTGGCCGCGGCGGCCCATCCCGCCCGGGTGGTGAACCTGGTACTCTCCGACGTAATCGGGGACCGGCTCGACGTGATCGCCTCCGGGCCGTTCGCGCCCGATCCGTCGACCTATGCGGACGCCCGGGCCGTCCTGGAACGGTACGGGTTGTGGGACCGGGCCCCGGCCGGGGTCCGCCGGGTGCTGGAGGAAGGGGCGTCCGGCCGCATGCCGGAGACCCCCAAGCCCGGAGATCCGCGGCTGGAGCGGGTCGTCCAGGTCGTGGTGGCCTCGAACCGGGTCAGCCTCGGGGCGGCCGCCGAGCGGGCCCGCCGGATGGGCTACCGCGTCCTGGTCCTGTCCTCCCGTATCCAGGGCGAGGCCCGGGAGGTGGCGCGCGTGCTGGCCGCCATCGCCCAGGAGATCCGTGAATCCGGTCAGCCCCTTTCGCCGCCGGCGTGCGTGTTGGCGGGCGGGGAGACCACCGTGACCCTTCGGGGAGGAGGCCGGGGCGGCCGGAACCAGGAGCTGGCCCTGGCCCTGGCCCTCGAGTTGGAAGGCTGGGAGGGGATCGTGGGCCTATCGGGCGGCACCGACGGGACGGACGGGCCCACCGACGCAGCGGGCGGGGTGGCCACGCCCGCCACCGCTGGCCGCGCGCGCGCCCTGGGGCTGGATCCGATGGACCACCTCGAGCGAAACGACAGCTACACCCTGTTGGACGCGACCGGCGACCTGGTGCGCACAGGGCCCACGCGCACCAACGTGATGGACGTGCAGGTGCTCCTGGTTGCCTGAACCGGGAAAACTCTGGACAAGGTTTCGGGGCGGGTGATAACGTACGCTCTTCGTGTCTTTTCTCACGAATACAGAGGCGGAGGCGCACGGCAGGATGTACGAGATCAAGATCGAGGAGTACTTCGCCGCTGCCCACAACCTTCGCGGGTACAAGGGGCAGTGCGAGGCCCTCCATGGTCATAACTGGAAGGTGGAGGTGGTGGTCCGGGCCGATCGTCTGGATGATACGGGCTTGGCCCTGGACTTTCACGAACTCAAGGAGGCCACCCGGAAGGTGCTGGCGGAGCTGGACCACGCCTATTTGAACGATCTGCCCGCGTTCCAAAGGGCCAATCCCTCCTCTGAGCGGATCGCCGAGTACATATTGAAAGAGGTGGCCAGAAGGATCGACCGGGAGGGAGTGCGGGTCCACAGGGTGACCGCATGGGAGAGCGAGCGGGCCTGCGCCACGTTCGTTCGGGACTGACCCGTCATGGTCCTCGAGGATATCCAGAGCCGGAGGGATCACCGGCGCATCGCGATCGACAAGGTGGGGGTCAAGAACATCGTCTACCCCATCACGGTTCTCGACAAGACGCATGGCGAACAGCACACCGTGGCCACGGTGAACATGTACGTCGCGCTGCCCCACCACTTCAAGGGCACGCACATGAGCCGGTTCATCGAGGTCTTGAACGAGCACCGCCAGGGCATCGCGGTGCGGAACGTGCGCAAGATCCTGGAGACGATCCGCGAACGCCTTGATGCCGTGTCCGCGCACTTGGAGTTGCACTTCCCCTATTTCATGGAGAAAGCGGCGCCGGTGAGCCGGGCGCGCTCGATTCTGTCGTACCAGTGCGCGTTCAAGGGGACCCTGAAGGAAAACGAGTACGACCTGGTGGTCCAGGCCAAGGTTCCGGTCACCAGCGTATGCCCCTGCTCCAAGGCGATCAGCGCGGCCGGGGCGCACAACCAGCGCTCCGAGGTCACGGTGAACGTCCGGTTCCGCGAGTTCGTGTGGCTGGAGGACCTGATACACCTGGTGGAAAGCCGGGCTTCCGCAGAGGTGTACAGTCTCCTGAAGCGCAGCGACGAGAAGTACGTCACCGAGAAGGCGTACAACAACCCCAAGTTTGTGGAGGACCTGGTTCGGGATGTGGCCCAGGTCCTGTTGAAGGATCCGAACGTCACGTGGTTTTCGGTGGAGGCCGAAAACTTCGAGAGCATCCACAACCACAACGCTTACGCGTACGTGGAGAAATGGTGATCTCGGATGCGCCCGGGCCCTGGGGACGCCGGGCGTTGGGGGCGGAGGCTCG
>CAZBGL010000021.1:0-6465 GCA_964491375.1 uncultured Thermodesulfobacteriota bacterium
AGGGCCCCCTGGTTCGGGCGGGCGCGAGCACGCAGCATGCGACCTCGCCGCGGCAACCCGCCGCTCGGAAGCGCCCGGCGAGCACCCCCGGGGCACGCCAACGCCACTCGGAAACGTCGAGGCCGCGGCGACCGTAGGCGCCGCGCCCGCGCCTCGCAGGGGTCCCTCCCGGGTCCTAAGGTCTCCAGCACGCCGTACCCGAGAACCCCAGACCCGGAGCCGGCCGGTTGCCCTCAGGCCGCCAGCCGGCCCAAACGGCTCAGGAACCCCTGCACCCGGCTCGCCGCGGCCGAGGCGTGGGCCACGGTGTCGGCGATGTCCCGGGGGCCCTGGGCGCACCCGGCCACGAAGACCCCCTCGCGCCCGGTGTCCACCGAGCCGGTCTTGTAATGGGCCTCGCGGAAGAACCCGTTCGGGTCCACCGGGATCCCCAGGACCCGGGCCAGGGCCTCCTGTTCGGGGTTGGGCACCAGGGCCATGGCCAGCACGACAAGGTCGGCCCGGACCTCCAGGGCCTCGCCCGAGAGGGTGTCCGCCCCCCACACCACCACCTGGTCCCCGTCGCGGAAGATCCGCGACACCCGCCCCCGCACGTACACCAGGCCCTCCTCCTCGGTGGACTGCTGGAGGAACTCCTCGTACCCCTTTCCGGTGGCCCGCAGGTCCATGTAGAACAGCGTGGCCCGACCGGCCGGCACCTTGTGCCGGAACAGGCGCGCGTGCTTGGCCGAGTACATGCAGCAGATGCGCGAGCAGTAGGGTTTGTGGTGCTCGGGATCGCGGCTGCCCACGCACTGGACGAACACCACGTGGCGCGGTTCCCGCCCGTCGGACGGGCGGAGCACCCGTCCGGCCGTGGGCCCCGACGCCGACAGCAGGCGCTCCATGGCCAGCCCGTCGATCACGTCGGGCACCCGGCCGTGGCCGTACTCGGCCATGGCCGAAACCGGGTAGAGGTCGAACCCCGTGGCCACGACCACCGCGGCCACGTCCTCCTCCACGAACGCGTCCTGCTGCTCGTAGTCGATCGCCCCCACCGGGCACACCTTGGCGCACACCCCGCACTTGCCCTTGGTGAGGTAGCGGCAGTGCCGGGCGTCGATGACCGGTTTGTTCGGAACGGCCTGGGGCGACAGGGTGTAGATGGCCTTCTTGACCCCCACGCCCCGCTCGAACGGGTGCCCGGCGACCTTGGTGGGGCATTTCTCCTGGCAGGCCCCGCACCCGGTGCACGCGGACCAGTCCACGTACGCGGCCTTGCGCCGGATGCGGACCCGGAACGCCCCCGCCTCGCCCTCGAGGCCCACCACCTCGGAGTACGTGAGCAGCCGGATGTTGGGATGCTGCCCCGTCTCCACCGTGCGGGGCGTCAGGGTGCACTGGGCGCAGTCCAGCGTGGGAAAGGTCTCCGAGAGCTGGAGCATCCGTCCCCCCACGCTCGGGAGCCGCTCCACCAGCACCACCTCGTGCCCGGCGTCGGCCAGGTCCAGCGAGGCCGTGATGCCGGCGATGCCCCCGCCGATCACCAGGACCCGGTGTGCCGCGCCCACCGGTGTTCCCCCTCAGGCCAGCCCGTGGGCCCGGAGCACGGGCCGCGGGTCGGTGTGGTGTCGGCTCGCGTCCATCGAGTCCACGGGTTCGCCCAGGGCGACCCCGAGGAGCTGTGTGAAGTACAGGACCGGAAGTCCCTGGAACATGGGGTCGCTCTTTCGCATCTCCCCCTGCCGGTCCTCCAGGTTGAACTGGCACAGGGGGCACGCGGTCACGAGCATCTCCGCACCCCGGGCCCTGGCGGACGCGATGATCTCCCGGGAACACCGCGTGGCCATGGCGTCGGAGTGCACCACCTGGAACGCCCCGCAGCACTCGGACTTCATCGGGTAGTCCACCGGCTCGGCCCCCAGGGCCCGCAGGAACTCCTCGAAGATCGAGGGGTTGTCCGGGTCGTCCATCTGCATCTCGGCCGCGGGCCGCAGCAGCAGGCACCCGTAGAAAGGCGCCACGCGGAGCCCCTGCAGGGGCTTCTCCACCCTCCCGGACAGGGCCTCGAACCCCACCCGGTCCCGCAGCACCTCCAGGTAGTGCAGCACCTCCAGGTCGCCGCCGTAGGGTTCCTCGATGAAGTCCGTGACCTTGGCCCTTCGGTCCGGGTTCGTGCGCATCACGTGGTTGGTGCGCTTCAGCACGTTGTGGCACACCGCGCACAGGGTCACCAGCTCCTTGCCCTGCTTGCGCGCCCGGGCCAGCACCCGGGTGGGCGAGGCCAGGGCCATGTCGTAGTCCTCGGCCAGGGGGAACGTGGCGCCGCAGCACGTCCAGTAGGGCATCTCCTCGAGCCGGAAGCCCAGCTTCTCGCCGGCCCGACGGCCCGACGCGTCAAAGGACCTGGCCTTGGTGTAGAGGGTGCAACCGGGGAAGTACGCGAACGTCATCGCAGGCTCCGCCTAGCTCAGGGACTGGAACTTCCGGTACGCGCTGATCAGGGCGATCTGGGGCGCCCGCTGCAGGTACTCGGCCGGGAACCGGCGGATCTCGATGCGGTTGCGGCCCTTGCGGAGCTGGAGCATCCGCACCGCCTCCATGATCCGCGCCAGGTCCACCCCCTTGGGGCACACGGCCCGGCACTGGAGGCACGACGCGCAGATCCACGGGGTGTTCGCGTCCAGGACCCGCTCCTCCAGGCCGAGCTGGAGGTACCGGATCACCTGGTTGGGCAGCATGTCCATCTCGGGCGTGGCCGGACACGCGGCCGAGCACTTGCCGCACTGGTAGCACCGGTACACGCTCTGGGCGCTGACCTCCTCGATCTTCCGGATGTGCTCGTCCCGGATCTTGTGGGCTTCGAGACGCGTGCGCATGTCGGCTCGACCTCTCGGACAGTCTGCGACCGGGCGACGGCTCCCGGCCGCGCCGTGCGTTTCCCCCTCCTCCCCCTACCGGGCGCCAGGCTCCGGGTGCCCGTCCCGGGCCGCGGCGATAGTAGGTGCCCCCCACATCTTCCAAGGCCGCCAGGGGCCTGGGGCGCCCTTCCCCTATCCCTCCCTCGCGTACTTCGCCCTGCCCATCTCGTACAGGTCGCCGCCGTGGGCGTCGTTGATCACCACGGCCGGGAAGTCCCGGACCTCCAGGCGGCGGATCGCCTCCGGTCCCAGGTCCTCGTAGGCCACGATCTCGGCCGCCACGATGCGCTTCGACAGCAGCGCGCCGGCCCCGCCCACCGCGCCCAGGTACACCGCCCCGTGGCGCTTCAGGGCCTCGCGCACCTCGGCCGATCGCTTGCCCTTGCCGATCATGGCCTTGAGGCCGTGGGCCACGAGCAGGGGGCTGTAGGGGTCCATCCGGTACGAGGTGGTCGGCCCTGCCGAGCCGATGGGCCGCCCCGGCGGGGCCGGCGTGGGGCCCACGAAGTAGATGACCTGCCCCTGCAGATCGAACGGCAGGGGCTCCCCGTTCCGGATCCGCTCCACCAGCCGGGCGTGGGCCGCGTCCCGGGCCGTGTAGACCGTGCCGTTGATCAGCACCCGGTCGCCCGCGCGGAGCCGCTCGACCACCTCGTCGGTCAGGGGTGGGCTCAGGCGGATCACAGCTCCACCTCCTTGTGCCGTGCCGAGTGGCACTGGATGTTCACGGCCACGGGCAGGCTCGCGATGTGGCAGGGATGGACCTCGATGAACACGTCGAGCGCCGTGGTGGTGCCGCCCAGGCCGGCCGGGCCGATGCCCAGGCGGTTGACCGCCTCGAGCAGCTCCGCCTCGAGCCGGGCGTAGAACGGGTCGGGGTGCCTCCGTCCCACCGGCCTGAGAAGCGACCGCTTGGCCAGGAGCGCCGCGGTCTCGAACGTGCCCCCGATGCCCACGCCCACGATCACCGGCGGGCAGGGGTTGGGTCCGGCTTGGCTCACCCGCTCCACCACGAACCGCTTCACCCCCTCCACCCCGTCCGCGGGCTTGAGCATGGCGATGCCGCTCATGTTCTCGCTGCCGCCCCCCTTGGGGGCGAACGCGATCCGGATCCGGTCGCCCGGAACGAGGCGCACGTGCACCACCGCCGGGGTGTTGTCGCCGGTGTTCGTGCGGCGCAGCGGATCGGCCACGATGGACTTGCGCAGCAGCCCCTCCCGGTAGCCCTGGCGCACCCCCTCGTTCACGGCCTCGTACAGGTCCCCGCCGGTCAGGTGCACGTCCTGCCCCAGGTCCACGAACACCACCGCGAATCCGGTGTCCTGGCACAGGGGCAACCTCTCCTCCCGGGCGAGGCGGGCGTTTTCCAGCAACTGGTCCAGCACGTCCCGGCCGGTCGGGCTCTCCTCCGACTCCCGGAACCGGCGGAACGCCTCCAGCACGTCGTCGCCGAGCTCCAGGTTGGACTCGACGGCGAGGTGCCGCACCGCTTCCGTGATCTGGCGGACGTGGATCTCCCGCATGGGTTCCTCGCACGAGTGTGGAGAAGAGGCGGCCCGGGCGCCCCGCGCGGGCCGGAGGGGATGGTATCAGGCCAACCCATTTAGAAAAAGTTGAAAGTTTTTAACAAAACAAAAAGAAATTTTTATATCGAGCAGATCCCCCTGAGCTCCTCCAGGAGGAAGTCCGTGACCGCGCGGCCCGGGTGGCGGCGGCGCTCGTACAGGCCGATCCGGCGCTTGAGCTGGGGATCCCCGAACGGGAGCACCGAGAACCGCTCGGAGGCCACGGCCAGGCGCGCCCGGTTGAACGGCACCACGGCCACGCCCAGCCCTTCGGCCACGAGGCTCAGCACCGCCTCGATCGAGTCCACCTCGATCACATCCCGGGGCCGGATCCCCCGGGCCATGATCTGGCCCTGCACCATGGCCCCGGTCCAGGCCGTCTTGTCGAACCGCACGAACGGAAGCTCTCGGAACCACGCAGCATCGTCGGACCCGGCCATTCCCGGCGGGCCGACCACGTAGAAGGGCTCCTCGTCGTAGGGCCGCCACTCGCAGTGGGGGGGGATCGCGTAAGGGGGCTCGCTGATGAACGCCGCGTCCAGCTCGCCGTCCTCCACCCGGGGGGCCAGGGCGTCCGAGATGCCGGAGCGGATCCGGACCTGGATCTGCGGGTACCGGGTCTTCAGGGCGGCGAGCGCCCGGGGCACGGGGCCGGTGAGCGCGCTCGGGATCACGCCCAGCACCATGGACCCCGGAAGCCCCCCTTCCGGGCTCAGCCGCACCTTGAGCTCTTCGTACAGGGCGAGGATCTCCTCGGCCCGCTCCAGGGCCACGCGGCCCGCCGCGTTGAGCCGCGGCCGGCGGCCGGAGCGGTCGAACAGCTCCACCCCGAGCTCCTCTTCCAGCCCCTTGATCTGGAGGCTCACCGCGGCCTGGGTGAGCCCCAGGTGCTCGGCCGCGGCCGCGAAGCTGCCCTTCCGCGCGATGGCCACGAGGGTTCGCAGAGGTCGTAGGGACATGGGACCCGCTCGAAGACTAGAAAGCCGGGGCGCCGGACGCGAGAGGTCCTCGGGCCTGCGGCTGGGTCGTGCCAGGTCCTGCGACCGAGAGCGTCCTTCCGGCGCGACTCTTCACCCGCCCTCGATCGGGGGTCGGGCCTCCGACGACCGGTGACCGGAGACCCTGCCTCCCGGCCCCCCTCGCCTGACCCGTCACACGGGGCCGGGGCCCCCGGGGCCTTCGGTTCCCTCGGCGCGGCGCCACGAGCGCAGCGCCATCTCCGGTCCGGCTCCGCGTGGCGCCCCTGGGCCCGTTTCGCGGGGCCGCGCAGCCCTGTCGCTGCTCCAGGGGAGGGGGCCGGGGCGAAGGTCGGGCCTCGCGGCGCCTCACAGGGGAAGCTTGTCGATCAGGGCCTGCACCGACCGGGCCGAGCGATCGAGCTGGGCCTTCTCCTCCGGGGTCAGCTCGATCTCGAACACCTTCTCCACCCCGCCCGCCCCCAGCAGCACCGGAACACCCAGGTAGATGCCCCGGTAGCCGTACTCGCCCTCCAGGAAGGCCGCGCACGGCAGCACCCGCTTCTGGTCCTTGAGGATCGCCTCCGCCATCTGCACGGCCGCGGCCGATGGCGCGTAGAAGGCGCTCCCGGTCTTGAGGTAGTTCACGATCTCGGCACCGCCGTTCCGGGTGCGCTCGATGATGGCCTCGACCCGGTCGGCCGGGAGGAGGGACGTCAGGGGAATGCCGCCCACGCTGCAGTACCGGGCCAGGGGCACCATGGTGTCGCCGTGGCCGCCCAGCACGAACGCCTGGACGTCCTCCACGCTCACCCCCAGCTCCATGGCCACGAACGTGCGGAAACGGGCGGTGTCCAGGATGCCGGCCATCCCCACCACCCGTTCCTTGGGGAACCCGCTCACCTTGAGGGCGGTGTACGCCATGGCGTCCAAGGGGTTGGACACCACGATGATCACGGCGTTGGGCGACCGGGGCGCCACCTGCTCGGTCACGCTCTTCACGATCTCGAAGTTCTTCTGGAGGAGGTCGTCGCGGCTCATGCC
>CAZBGL010000022.1:0-10300 GCA_964491375.1 uncultured Thermodesulfobacteriota bacterium
GGACCGCGAAGGGGCCGGAAGGCCAAACGCCTTCGCCTCCCGAGCCTATCCACGCGCACGTGAGCGGCACACCGGCCTCCGAGCCGCACGCCGAGGCCGGGGCCCCGAAGCGGAAACGGCCCCCCGGGCGGCATCACCGAGGCCCGGGAGGGCCCCCCGGCTCGGGCGGGCGCGAGCACGCGGTATGCGACCTCGCCGCGGCAACCCGCCGCCCGGAAGCGCCCGGCGAGCCCCCCCGGGTCGGGCCCCTGCCGCTCGGAAACCCCAGGGCCGCGGCGACCGTAGGAGCCGCGCCCGCGCCTCGCAGGGGGCCCTCCCGGGCTCGGGTGCTCACAGGGGAGCGCTATCCACCCGGCCCGGGGTTTGGATCCGCGCGAGCGGCACGAAGGCCTCTGAGCGGCGGCATCGAGGCCGTGACCGCGAAGCGGAAGACGAGCCCCCGGGCGGCATCACCACGGCGCAACGGGCGTCCCATCGCCTCGCGCAACGATCGCCACGAGACTCGTGGCGACGCCGCCCGGGGCGGGGCCCCCTTGAACCCGGTGTCGAGCGAACGGGCCGCCCCGTGGTCTGCCGGAACGGCCACTGGAAATCGCGGGGCCGGCGCGAGTTGGGCTCTACAAAAACAAAAACAGAAAGGCCGCGGTCCGAAGAGCCGCGGCCCCGAAACGGAAAAGGCCGCGGGCAGGGCCCGCGGCCTGAAGTGACGAGCGCCTCACGCCGGTCGGGCCCGCGGTTTACGGGTCCGCCAGCACCACCACCGCACATCGTAGCACCGGGAAAACGCCTGCCTGCACATGATGCGCACGGAATAGCAGGAACGCGCGTTCCCTGTCAATAGGTTGCACGGGTATCGGCTCCGGGCCGGTTTCATGCTACCCTTTCACCCGTCGTGCACCGGCCGTGGAGAGGAACGAAGTGAAACGAAGGCGGCTCTACCTCCGCGTAGGGGACGTGGTGTACCACATGCACCAGCGGGCCTGGGGCGTGGGCCGGGTGGTGGAGGTGCGCACCTCGCTGCTCGACGGCGGGCCCGCGCTGGTGCGCATCTCGTTCCAGGACGGCAAGGAGCGCACCTTTTTCAACGACCTGGACGAGGCCTCCTGCTGCTACTATATGGGAATCCGGTTCTATACGGGGTAGGGGGACTTCCGCTCCCGGTGTGCGAAAGGAGGAGCCCATGCGTGTGAGCGCTCAGGCCGCCCGGGTCATCGTGGGCCGGCTGGAACGGGGGGACGACCTCCTGCAGGCCCTCACCGGGATATGCCGGACCGAGGGAGTGCGCCTGGGCCGGGTGGAGGCCCTGGGCGCTGTGGAGCGGGTTCGCCTGGGGTTCTACGACCAGAAGGAGCGGGTCTACCGGTATTGGGAGGTGGACGAACCGCTGGAGATCCTGTCCCTGGTGGGGAACGTATCCCTCCGGGACGGCGAGCCCCTCGTACATGCCCACGTGACCCTGGGCGACCATGCGGGCCGGACGCTGGGGGGGCACCTGGCCGAGGGGACCCGCGTGTTTGCCTGCGAGTACGCGGTGGAGGTTCTGGAAGGGGCCGAACTCCACCGTGGCTCTGACGAGGCCACCGGTCTTCCGCTGTGGACCCGCGCGGGCTGATGCCGTTCGCCCTCTCCAAGGCCCTCCAGATCATCCTCGATCCTCTGGTGCCGGCGGCGGCGCTGCTGCTCCTGGCGTTCGTGTTTTCGTGGCGGCGGCCGGGACGGGCACGGGTGTTGCTCGCGCTGGGGTTCCTGATCCTGGCCGGGCTGGGGTCGGGGCCGGTTGCGGAGCGCCTGGTGGGGCCCCTGGAGCGGGCGTATCCCGTGCCTCCCCGGGCGGTCAACGCGGATGCCGCGGTGGTCCTGGCCGGCACGGTGGACCTGGCCCGGTCCACGCCCGAGCGGGTCGAGCTGTACCACCGGGCCGAGCGCATCTTCGAGGGCGCGCGCCTGGTCACCGAGGGCCGGGCCCGGTGGCTCGTCATTTCGGGCGGGAGCGGCGATCCGGACCGCCCCGAGGTGCGCGAGGCCGAGCTCCTGGCCGTTCTGGCCCGGCGACTCGGGGTTCCCCCGGAAAGGATCGTCCTCCAGACCCGGAGCCGCACCACCCACGAGGACGCGGCCTACACCGTGCCGCTGCTCAGGGAACGGGGGTTCCGGAGTTTCTTTCTGGTGACCACGGCCATGGACATGCCCCGGGCGGTGGCGTGCTTCCGGAAGGAGGGAGCCGAGCCGATCCCGTTCCCGGTGGATTACCGGGTGACCCCGCCGGCCACCGGGTGGAAGCGGTGGGTCCCGGACACGGGGACCCTCCTCCTCTCGGGCGAGGCGATCCACGAGTACGTGGGGTACGCGGTGTACTGGGTGTTGGGGTACCTGTAGCGCGCCCAGGGCGCTCGGGGGGGCCGTTTCCGCTTCGGGGCCCCGGCCTCGGTGGGGGTGCTTGGAGGCCGGTGTGCCGCTCGCGTGCGCGAACGGTGGGCTCGGGAGGCGAAGGCGTTTGGCCTTCCGGCCCCTTCGCGGTCCCGGCCCCCCGGGCCAGTTGGACAGCCCCCTGGCGGGCGCCCGAGCCCGGAAGGGCCCATCGCGAGGCGCTGGCGCGGCTCCGCGTCCCGGGCGGCGGTGCCACGAGTTCCGTCGCGATCGTGGCGATCGTTCCGCGAGGCGGTGGAACGCCCGGGGGCGCGAAGAGGAGGGAGGCACGCACGATGGGCGGGGAGCCGTGGGAAAACGGGGTAGGGGTGGCCGTGGTGACCTGGGAGGAGGCCGGGGCCGACTGCCTGCGGGTGCGCACCCGGGTGTTCGTGGAGGAGCAGGGGGTCCCCTTGGAGGTCGAGGCGGACGGCCGTGATCCCGGGTGCGCGCACGTCCTGGCCCGCGACCCGACGGGCCGGCCGGTGGGCACGGGCCGGCTCCTCCCGGATGGACGCATCGGCCGGATGGCCGTGCTTCCCGATTGGAGGGGAAAGGGGATAGGCCGGCGCATCCTCGGGTTGCTCGAGGCCGAGGCGCGCAGGAGGGGGCTGCGGCGGGTGACCCTTCACGCCCAGACCCGTGCGCAGGGATTCTACGAGGCCGCCGGATACCGGGTAGAAGGGGGGGTGTTCGAGGAGGCGGGCATTCCCCACGTGACGATGTGGAAAGACCTCACCGCCTGACCGGGGCCCCGCACGAGGGGCCGGTTGGGACCGCGGTGCACGGCCGAACGGGAGGCGACGGAATGACGCACGGGGCGCCCCGGAGGTTGGGTGAGCTCCTGGAGATGATCAAGTTCAGCCACACCGTGTTCGCGCTCCCCTTTGCGCTCACGGGCATGGTGTTGGCCGCGGACGGCGTTCCTTCCCTCGGCACGTTGGCCGGGATCGTGGCGGCCATGGTGGGGGCCCGCACCGCGGCCATGGCCTGGAACCGCCTGGCCGACGCGGACATCGACGCCCGGAACCCCCGCACCGCCGATCGCCACATCCCGGCGGGCCGGGTGAGCCGTGCCGAGGCGTGGGGGCTCGTGGTGGGTGGCGTGGCGCTCCTGGAACTGGCCGCATGGTGGCTCAATCCGTTGTGCCTCAAGCTCTCACCGATCGCCCTCGCCGTGATCTTCCTGTACCCGTACACCAAGCGGTTCACTTGGCTGTGCCACTTCCTGCTGGGCCTGGCGTTGGCGGCCGCTCCCCTGGGTGCCTGGATCGCGGTGACAGGCGCGTGGAGCTGGAGGATCCTTCCCCTGGGCGTGGCCGTGCTCCTGTGGGTGGCCGGTTTCGACATCCTGTACGCGCTGCAGGACCTGGAGTTCGACCGGGCCGAGGGACTCCACAGCGTGCCCCAGCGATGGGGAAAGGGCCGGGCGCTGCGCGTGGCGGGGCGACTCCACGCGGCCGTGGTGCTGCTCCTGGCCCTCCAGGTGCCCCTGTTCGGGCTGGGGGGATGGTACGTGTTGGGCCTTGCGGTCGCAGCCGGGCTGCTCCTGTACGAGCATGCCCTGGTGACCCCCTACGACCTTTCGCGCCTGGACGCGGCGTTCTTCACCATGAACGGGATCCTGAGCGTGGTGGTGTTCGCCGCGACGTTCGCGGATGTGGTGCTGTGAGCGGGTTGCCGACCCTTCGGGACGTCGCGAAGAAGGTGGAAGCGGGCGAGCGGCTGGACGAGCGCGACGCCGTGGCGCTGCTCACGAGCCGGGACCTTTTGGCCGTGGGCGAGTTGGCCGACCGGGCCAACCGGCGGCGGAACGGCCTCAAGGTGTTCTACAACGTGAACCGGCACGTGAACCCCACGAACGTCTGCGTGAACCGGTGCCGGTTCTGCGCGTTCAGCCGGAGCCCGGGAGAGCCGGGTGCCTACACCCTGGACCACGACCGGATCCTGGAACGGGTGCGCGAAGCGGCCGAGGCCGGCGCCACCGAGGTCCACATCGTGGGGGGGCTGCACCCGGAGCTGCCGTTCGGGTGGTACCGGGACCTGGTGGCGGCCATCCGGGAACGGTTCCCCCGGATCCACATCAAGGGGTTCACCGCCGTGGAGATCGACCACTTCGCCCGCATGGGCGGGGGGTCGGCCGAGCGGGTGCTCCAAGAGCTCCGGGAGGCCGGACTGGGGAGCCTTCCGGGCGGCGGCGCGGAGCTCTTGCCGGCCGGGATCCGGCGCCGGATCTGCCCCGAAAAGATCTCGGGGGAGCGCTGGCTGGAGATCATGGAGATCGCCCACGGTCTGGGGCTGCGGTCGAACGCCACCATGCTGTACGGCCACGTGGAGCGCCCCGAGGACCGGGTGGAGCACATGCGGCTGCTCAGGGCCCTCCAGGACCGCACCGGCGGGTTCCAGGCGTTCATCCCGCTTGCGTTCCAGCCCCGCAACTCGGAACTGGCGCGCGCCGCCCCCACCACGGGCCTTGACGACCTGCTCACCCTGGCCACCGCGCGGCTCTACCTGGACAACTTCCGCCACATCAAGGCCTACTGGGTCATGCTGGGCGAGCGGATCGCCCAGGTGAGCCTCCACTTCGGGGTCAACGACCTGGACGGCACGGTGGTGGAGGAGCGCATCGCCCACGACGCCGGGGCCACGAGCCGCGAGGCCCTGACCCGGGAGGAGCTGGTGGCCCTGATCGAGGAGGCCGGCCGGATCCCGGTGGAGCGCGACACCCTGTACCGCCCGGTGGAACGCTCGGATGCCGGATGGCGGGTGGCCGGGGAGGCGGTGGCGTGACGGGCCGGGTGGGACGGGACGAGGCCCTGGCGCTCCTTCGGGAGGCCCCCCTCTTGGAGCTGGGCCGCCGGGCGGACGCGGTGCGCCGGCGGCTCCATCCGGAGGGCCTGGTCACGTTCGTGGTGGACCGGAACATCAACTTCACGAACGTGTGCACCTGCCAGTGTCGGTTCTGCGCGTTCTACCGCAGGCCGGGGGATCCCGAGGGGTACGTGCTGACCTACGAGGAGATCCTCCGGAAGATCGAGGAGCTGGTGGCCCAGGGCGGAACCCAGGTGCTCATGCAGGGCGGCCTCCACCCGGACCTCCGGATCGAGTGGTTCGAGGAGTTGTTCCGGGAGATCAAGCGGCGGTACCCGATGGTCCAGAACCACAGCCTTTCCCCGGCGGAGGTGGTCCACGTCGCCCGGGTCTCGGGGCTCTCGGTGGAGCGCACCCTGGAAAGGCTCCACGCCGCGGGGCTGGACTCCATCCCGGGGGGAGGTGCCGAGGTCCTGGTGGACCGGGTGCGCCGCGAGATCAGCCCCCGCAAGATCGGGTGGAGGCAGTGGGCGCAGGTCATGGAGACCGCCCATCGCATGGGCATGCCCACCACGGCCACGCTGATGTTCGGCTCCACCGAGACCGACCGGGACCTGGTGGACCACCTGCTGCGGATTCGCGACCTCCAGGACCGCACCGGCGGGTTCACGGCGTTCATCCCGTGGAGCTTCCAGCCCAACCGCACCGAGCTGGGCGCCTCCCGCGGCATCCGAAAGGCCGGTGCGGTGCGCTACCTGCGCGTGCTGGCCCTTTCGAGGATCGTGCTCGACAACGTGCCCAACCTCCAGGCCTCGTGGGTGACCCAGGGGGAGAAGGTGGCCCAGGTGGCCCTGCGGTTCGGGGCCAACGACCTGGGCGGCACCATGCTGGAGGAGAACGTGGTGGCGGCCACGGGCGTACGGTTCCGGCTTCCCCGGGAGCGCATGGTCGAGCTCATCCGCGACGCGGGTTTCGTCCCGGCCCGCCGGACCACCACGTACCGCGTGCTGGAGCGCTACCCCGGCCGGACCGGGGATTGCGTACCTACCGAGTGTATTTTATGATGGCATCGGTTTGCGGAGGCCGTCACCCGAGGAGGCGGGAAGGAGACGTCCATGGAACGGGATCGCACCGAGAGGGCGCAGCGTGAACGCCGGAGGGACCCGCGCTACGACCGGAGCGTGCCGCTGCGCATGGGGCACGAGGGACAGGGGCTGCGGGCCGAGTCCATCAACATCTCCACCCGGGGACTGTACTGCAAGGTGGGCCGGTTCGTGCCGGCGTTCTCCAAGCTCCGGGTCGCCCTGGATCTTCCGTTCCCCGGGGGGGACCACCGGACCGTGGAATGCGACGGGGTGGTGGTCCGGGTGGAGCCGGAGCAGGAGATGCCGGGGGTGCACGAGTACCGGCTGGCCATCTACTTCCTGAACCTCGATCAGCCCGGGGCCCGGGTGATCGAGGAGTTCCTGGTGGCCACCCAGAACTGACCCGGATCCTCAGCGCCCGTCCAGGATCCTCCGGATCTC
Organism: uncultured Thermodesulfobacteriota bacterium; assembly: GCA_964491375.1. Classification (GTDB taxonomy): domain Bacteria; phylum Desulfobacterota; class Deferrisomatia; order Deferrisomatales; family Deferrisomataceae; genus CAZBGL01. The sequence continues at coordinate 6,744 of CAZBGL010000022.1, forward strand.
CTCCTCCAGGATCTTCCCGGGCACGTACCCTTCGTGGCGGGCCAGGGGGGTTCCGTCCCGGCCGATGATCAACAGGGTGGGCAGGGCCACCACCCGAAAGACCTGTTTCACTCCCATGTCACCCCTGTACACGGGATAGGGCACCGGGTTCTTCTTCAGGAACCGTTCGGCGGCGTCGGTCCGGGTGTCCAGGCTGATGCCCAGCACCTCGACCCCCTGGTCCTTGTACCTCCGGTACAGGTCCGCGAGCTCCGGCATGGCCCATCGGCAGGGCGGGCACCAGCTGGCCCAGAAGTCCACCAGGACCACCTTCCCCCTGCGCTGGGCCAGTTGGCGGTCGAGACAGGCCACGTCGCACACCTCCAGCGCGGCCGCCCAATCCGCCCCGAGCATCGCGACGAGCACGACGAGAACGATTCGCATGTGGCTCTCCTGGGAAGGGTAGGTCGTCAAAGCCTACCTCCGGACTCCGAGTTGTCCAGTCCCGGGCCGGCCGAAAGGCGTTCCAGGAAGCGTCTCCACGCCTCCCAGTACGCCTCACCCCCCACAAAAGCCGGATCGTCGTGGCCGGCCCCGGTCACGGTGCGGAACGCCTTGGGGGCCTCGCAGGCGTCGTAAAGGCGCCAGCCCATCCCGATGGGCACCACCCGGTCCTGGTCGCCGTGCAGGAACAGTACGGGGCTGCGCACACGGCGGATGCGCTCCAGGTTGTCCCACCGGCCGGCCAGCCGCCTCCGGAAAGGCCACGAGAGCAGCGGGTAGTGAAGGCGGGCCATGTCCTCCAGACTCGTGAAGGGTGCCTCGAGCACGAGCCCGGCCGGTGGATCTTCCGCCGCAGAGGCCAGGGCCACGGCCGCGCCCAGGCTCCGGCCGAACAGAACGAGCCCTCGCCGGTCCCATCCCCTCGCGGCGGCCAGGGCGCGCACCCCCCGGGCATCCTCCAGAAGACCTCGGTCGGACGGCCGGCCGGAACTCAGTCCGTACCCGCGGTAGTCGAACGCGAACAGGGCCACTCCGAGCCGGTCGTGGAGACGCCGCAGGAGGTCCACCCGGTCGGAGAGGTTGCCGGCGTTCCCGTGGAACAACACCACCACCGGGTTCGCGCTTCCGGTGCCCGGGATCCACCAGCCGTGCAGCTCCACGCCGTCGGCTGCCGGGAAGCGCACCTCTTCGTAGACCATTCCCACGGTTCCGGGGGTGGTGCCCGGCGAACGCCTGGGTTGATAAACGAACGCGTCGATCCAGCGGGAGCAACCCGAGAGCGTCATCACGGTGAGCGCGGCCACGACGGCCGCCACGCCACGGAGGCACGCCATGGAGGGCCTGAGTTTCTCCTTGAGACCGAAGGGAACAAAACGGACAAAAGGCGCCGATCCCGTTGTGCCGGGCCGCGCGGGTGGACTAGCATAGACGTTTCGCCCTTTGCTGCAAACGGTGGATTCGGACGTCATGGCCGAGTGGGTCGATCCCCGTCACGTTCTGGACAGCTTGGTGCGCAAGGCTCTGCCTTCGGAGGCCGCCCGCGTGCCGGGAGTCCGGGTGGACGGGTTTTCCGTGGAGCAGGGCCCCGACTGGATCCATCTGAACGCCGTGGCACGGGATCCCGCCGGTTCCGGATGGCCGGTGCGCGTGCGCGTGGACCCCACCCGCGTGGAGGGACGGTGCGGGTGCGGGGCGCCGGCCTGGCCCTGCCGGCACGTGTTGCGCCTCGTGGGGCGGTGGGTGGACGGAGCGGGCCAGGGGGAGTCCGGGGAGGTCGCGGACGCCGGCTGGCGGCCCCTTCTCCAAGAGTTGACCGGCGGACGGGATGCACCCCGCACCGGCGAGGAGGTCCTGGTCCACTGGGTGGAGCGGGTGCCCGAGCCCGCGGGCCCGTGCGGGCTGATCCTTTCGTGGCGGGTCCACCGGTTCCGGGAGGGCATGCCCGGACCCGGGCGGCGGGTGGGATGGCGCACCCTGGTCGAGGCCGGCCACCCCGCTGCGGACGAAGGGGACCGGGCCGTGGCGGCGGCGGTGCGCCTGGCCGTGGAGCAAGGGGGCCGGGTCCTTCCGGCAGGGGTGCGGGTGCCGGCTTCGGGGGTGGACCCCGTGCTGCGGGCCCTTTCCCAGGCGCGGTTCGTGTACGAGCGGACCACTCGGCGGCCCGTGAGGTTCGACCTGAATCCGGTGCGCCCGGTCGTGGAGGCGGTGCCGGCGGCGGCGGGGCTCCGGCTCCGGCTCCGGTGGACCGAGCCCTGCGGGGAACCCTGGGATCCTGACGAGGGGGTTCGCGTGGTGGGGGAGGGGCCCGCGTGGGTGTGGGCGTCGGGACCGGTGGTCCGGCCCGTGCTGTCCGTTCGGGGCGGCCGGGCCCTGGCGCGCCTGGCCGCCGGAGGGGTGGAGGTTCCGGATGCGGAGGTGCCCGCGTTCCTCGGGGTGTCGGTGCCCGAGCTGGAGGCCGGGGGGGTCTCCGTGGATATCCAGGCCCTCAGGAACCGGAACCTCGTCCTGGAACCCCGGCCCGTGCCCCGGCTGTATCTGTCGGAGGCGGCCGGAGAGTTGCTCGTTCGGCTCCACTTCCGCTACGGGGACGTTGAGGTGGCAGCGGACAACCCCGAGCCCACCGTGCGGGTGCCCGCAGGGGGCCGCCGTGCGTACCTCCAACGCGACATGGAGGCCGAGTTTCGTGCCGCCCGTCAGCTCCAGGCGGCCGGCCTGGAGCCGGCGGAACCCGGCCTGTTCGTCCTCCGCGGGGAAGAAGCCCTGGAGTTCCTCCACGAGCGGCTCCCGGCCCTGGCGCGGCGCTGGGAGGTGTTGGGCGAGGAAAACCTGGTCCGGTACCGGGTGGCCCGTCGGCCGGTAGCCCTGAGGGTGAGGCTCCGGTCTGGGGTGGACTGGCTCGATCTGTCCGTGGAGGCGCGCGCCGGCGAGGCACCCGTCCCGGTGGAGCGGGTGCTGGCGGCGTTGCGCCGGGGCGGCCGCTACGTCCGGCTGGACGACGGATCCTACGCCCGGCTCGCCCGGTCGTGGGCCGAGCGGCTCGCCGCCGCCCTCGAGGACGTGGGCCTCCGTCAGGGACGGGCCAGGGTTCCGGTGCGCATGGCCCCGGTGGTGGAGGAGATCCTCGAGGTCTTCCCGGATGCCGAGTGGGAAGACGGAAAGGGCTGGAAGGAGCGCGCCGAGGCGCTGCGGCGGGTGCCGGCCCTGTCCCCTCCGGCGGGGTTCCGGGGAACGCTCCGGCCGTACCAGCTCCACGGGTACGCCTGGTTGCGACACCTGGGGAGCATGGGATGCGGGGCGGTGCTCGCCGATGACATGGGCCTGGGAAAGACCGTGCAGGCGCTGGCCGTGCTGCTGGCCGAGAAGGACGAGCCGGGAGGGCGGCCGAACCTGGTCGTGGCCCCGACCTCGGTGGTGCCCAACTGGGAGCAGGAGGCCCGGCGGTTCGCCCCGCAGTTGGGGGTGCTCCGGTACCATGGTGCCGACCGGCCCCAGGAGGCGGGCCACCTGGCGGACCACGACCTCGTGATCACCAGCTACGCCCTGCTGCGCCGGGACCTGGAGATCCTTGCCGCGGT
>CAZBGL010000023.1:0-2994 GCA_964491375.1 uncultured Thermodesulfobacteriota bacterium
GAATACCCGGTATCCAGGGAGACTCCCCCGGAGGCTCCCCGGCCGGGCCCGTGCGGCGGGTGATCCGAGGGAGAGCGAATCGTGGGACGCGACGGGACGGATGCGCACCGGCTTCGCCAGGAACTGCTGGCGCTGCTGCGGCAGAAGAGCTACGAACGCCGCCGAGTGGTGCTGGCTTCCGGCCGGGAGAGCGACTTCTACGTGGACGGCAAGCAGACGGCTCTCCACCCCCGCGGGGCCTACCTCATCGGACGGCTGCTCTGGGAGCGGCTTCCGGAGTTTGGCCCCGTGGAGGCCGTGGGCGGCATGACCCTGGGAGCCGATCCCCTGGCCACGGCCGTGAGCATCGTGTCGGAACTGGAGGGGAGGGGGATTCCGGCCTTTATCGTGCGCAAGGAGCCCAAGGGGCACGGCACCCGCCGGTGGATCGAGGGGGCCCGGAACCTCCGGGAAGGGGCCAGGGTCGTGGTGCTGGAGGACGTGGTGACCACGGGCGGCTCGAGCCTCAGGGCGGTGGAGCGGGTGGAGTCGGAGGGATACCGGGTCCTGGGGGTCTTGGCCCTCGTGGACCGGCAGGAAGGGGGGCGGGAGGCCATCGAGTCCCGGGGGTATCGCTTCGAGGCGCTCTTCACCCGAGCGGACATCGAGCGGCAAGGAGGGGGGCCGTGAGGGTTCGGGGACCTGCCCTCGCATGGCTGGCCGCCGTTCTGGTGGCCGGGTGCGCCGCGGTGCCGAAACACGTGTTCCTGACCGAGGAGTTTGCCGGGCCGTCCACCCCTTACGGCCGGGCGCTGGAACGGTACACGCGCAAGGCCGAGCTCTACCAGGGCCTGGATACCGTGGCCAAGGCCTGGGTCACCTGGCGTTCCCCGGAGCTCCGGAAGGCCCTGGTGGATACGAGCGCCGCGTATTACCGGCTCGGTCCCGAGGAGGCCGAGCGGATGCGCACCGAACAGGATCGCGTGGCCCGTCGGGTGCGGGAGTTCCACCTGGCCCTGTACACGCCCGCCCCGGGCTGGAACGACCTGGAGTCGCCGGACACCCTGTGGCGGGCGGTCCTGGTGCTGCCCGACGGCACACGGCTGGAACCGGTGCGCGTGGTCCACCTGGCCAAGACGGACAAGTCGGCGGTGGAGTATCCGTACGTCACCCCCTGGACGCGGGAGTACAGCCTGTTCTTTCCGCTCCTGGAAGGGAGGGAGACGTACGAGCACCTGACCCTGATCCTTTCGGGCCCGCTGGGGGAGATGCGCTTCGCGTTCTAGAGGGCTGGGGGCCCGGACCCCACGAGCGGTGGCCCCCCGGCTCGGCCCCAGGCCGGGCTCTTCGGGGTGGGGTCCCGTGCCGCCCATTGGCTAGGAGTCCCGTGACTGCTAGCCGTCCCACGTCGCGACAACACGAGGGGAGGACGAGCCCGTCTGGCATTCTGGCTTTCTGGCGCCCGGTCGGGACGCCAGGGGAGGTCATGGTTTTTCAGGAGGTGCCCCATGTCCGAGTGTATCTTTTGCAAGATCGTGGCCGGCGAGATCCCGGCCGACGTGGTGTGGCAGGACGAGCACGTGGTGGCGTTCCGGGACATCAGGCCCCTGGCTCCCGTGCACGTCCTGATCGTGCCCAGGAAGCACCGCGAGAGCTTCTCGGACCTCACGGAGGAGGACGGGCCGTTCCTGGCCAGCTTCGCCCGCGCCGTGAAGGAGATCGCAGAGGCCGAAGGGGTGGCACGGTCGGGATACCGGCTGCTGTCCAACACCGGCCCGGACGCGGGCCAGGAAGTGTTCCACCTCCATGTCCACCTCCTCGGAGGACGGCCCTTGGGGCCGATGCTGTTGAGGGAAACGGCCGGCGTTTGACAATGTCACCAGAAAGCGGGGATAATTGCTTGCTTTGAGCGGGCCCATAGCTCAGTGGGTCAGAGCTGCCGGCTCATAACCGGTCGGTCCCTGGTTCGAATCCAGGTGGGCCCACCACAGGGAAATCCCGCACCATGATCCGCTGCCACCGCCCGAGGACGGACCGCAAGGGAGGGGGCCGGTGGGACTGACGTTGGCCCGTATCGCCGCGGCCATCGAGGCCGCGGCCCCCTTGGCCCTCGCCGAGTCCTGGGACCGGCCCGGACTTCAGGTGGGAAGCCTGGATGCCCCCGTGGCCCGGGTGCTGATCGCCCTGGATCCCACCCCCTCTGTGGTGGAGGAGGCGGCCCGGAGGGGGGCAGACCTCATCGTCACCCATCATCCGCTGTTCCTCCATCCCCCGACCTGCCTGGACTGGGCCACCCCGGTGGGGCGGACCGTGCGTTTGCTGGCCCGGGAGGGCCTTTCTCTGTACTCGGCCCACACGAACCTGGACCGGGTTTCCGGAGGGGTGAGCGACTGGCTGGCCGACCGCCTGGGTCTGGGGAAGGTGAGGCCCCTCCAGCCGGTACCGGGGTGGGAGGGGGCGGGTACGGGGCGGGTGGGAACGATCTCCCGCCCGGAGCCGCTGGGGGAATGGGCCCGCTGGGCGGCCGATGTTTTGGGCTCCGAATGCGCCCGTCTCACCGGGGACCCAGAGCGGATCGTCTCGCGGGTGGCCGTGTGCGGGGGGAGCGGGACGTCGCTGTGGCCCGAGGCCCTTGCAGCCGGCGCGGACGTCCTCGTCACGGGAGACCTCAAACACCATGTGGCCTTGGACGCATCGGATGCGGGCGTGGCCGTGCTGGACCTGGGACACGCTCCCACGGAGCAGGGGGCACTGAAGGTGATGGAGCGGATCGTCCGGGATCTCGCCCGCACGGAAGGCGAGCGTTTGGAGGTGGAGACATGGAACCCCGGGGAACCGTGGAAGCCGGTGGAACGGCGTGAGCGGCCCCGCCAGCATGCGTAAGGAGGTGACATTGGACATCGTGGAGGGAGACGTACTGGGGTTGCTGGAGCGCCTCCAGCAGGTGGCGGACGAGATCGATCGCCTCCAGGCCCGCCGGCGCGACGCGGAGCAGGAGAAGGACCGGGTGGAGGA
>CAZBGL010000024.1:0-8881 GCA_964491375.1 uncultured Thermodesulfobacteriota bacterium
GACGCCGGTCCGGGGGTAGTGGAGCAGGCCGTAGCGGAAACCCAGCCCCAGCGAGGGGCCCAGGGCGCCCGTGAAGTCCTCCCGGTCGAACTGGGCGTCCGAGAATCCCACCAGGGCGTACACGTCGACCCCGTCCGCCACGCCGGCCTGGATCCGGGCCAGCATCCGACGGCTCGAGACCTCGTCGCCGGAACCGTCCTCCACATCCCGCTCCCCGTAGGCGAACCAGCCCGACACGGAGAACCCCTTGGCCCGGAGGGGGGCCGAGAGACCGCCCACCGGTCCGGCCCACGCGTGGCCCAGGAACAGGCAGAGGACGACCCCGCACCCACCCGCACGGCGGAGCAGACCGGAGAGTGTGTCCATCGTGCATCCTCCCTCGGGTTGCATTCGGTCCGATGCGGCAGGACTCCGGCGCGCCCTCGCGCCGGGGGGTTCCTTAGTATCACAAGGCGGCGGGCGCTCCAACCCCTGGTTCGCTTGATTTCGCGGCGGACCGTGGTGTAGCGTTACGCCCTTTCCCGTGGGGAGACCCGAAATCCAGGCCGGAGACCCTGCCATGCTCAACACGATCCGCAAGAACGTCCGCAATCCCTACATCCAGGCGGCGCTGGGGGCCATCATTCTCGTGTTCATCTTTTTCTTCGGATGGGGCATGCGCTCCCAGCGGCCCACCTACGTGGCCAAGGTGAACGGGGACACCATCGATCTTCGCACCTACCAGGAGACGTACAACCGGTTGGTGGAGTTCTACAAGCGGGTGTTTGGCGACCGGTGGGACCCGGAAAAGATCAAGGAACTCGGCCTGGGCCGCCGTGCCCTCGACCAGCTCATCGACGAGGTGCTCCTCCTCCAGGAGGCCGACCGCCGGGACATCGAGGTCTCCGACGAGGAGGTGGCGGCGGCCATCCAGTCCGTCGAGGCCTTTCAGGACGGAGGGGCTTTCAGCAAGGAACGGTATCTGCGAATCCTCGAGGCCAACCGCCTCACGCCGTTGGAGTACGAGAGCGCAAAACGCCGCGAACTCCTGCTCAAAAAGGTGGAGGAGGCGATCCGTTCCGAGGTCCGGGTGACCGAGGAGGAGATCGAGGCCGAGTACCGGGAACGGAACACCCGGGGTGAGATCGCGTTCGTGGCATTCCGGCCGGCCGCGTTCGAGGCGGACGTGGAGATCGATGACGGGGCTCTGGCCGAGTTCTACGAGGCCGAGAAGGAACGCTACCGGGAGCCGGAACGGCGGTCGGCCCGTTACATCCTCTTCGCGCCCGAGTCGTTCTTCGACGAGGTGGAGGTGTCCGACGAAGAGGTCGCCCAGGAGTACAACTGGCGCATGGGCGAGTTCGCCGTGCCCGAGGCAGTGAGGGCCCGGCACATCCTGCTGAGGCTGCCCCCGGACGCGGACGAGGCAAAGGAGCAGGAGGTCCGGAAGAAGATCGAGGAGATCCGCAAGAGGATCCTGGACGGGGCCGACTTCGCCAAGATGGCCCAAAAGTACTCCGAAGATCCCGGTTCCCGGGGCAACGGGGGCGACCTCGGGTATTTCGAGCGCGGGAAGATGGTGCCCGCCTTTGAGGCCGTGGCGTTCTCCCTGGAGCCCGGCACGGTGAGCGAACCGGTCAGGACCCCGTTCGGATACCACCTGATCCTGGTGGAGGACCACCGTCAGGCCCGCCAGAAGACCCTGGACGAGGTCCGCGACCAGATCGAACAGGACATCCGCCGCCGAAAGGCCTTGGAGCTGGCCTACACCGCGGCGGACAACGTCCTCATGGACCTGGAGGACGGCCAGACCACCTGGGAGGCCCTGGCCGAGGAATACGAGGTCAAGACCACCGAGCTCATTGCGCAGGGCGAGACCCTGCCCGGGGTGGCCAAGGCCGAAGCGTTCCGGGAGATCCTCTTCTCCCTGGCACCGGACAAGCCCGGGGAACTCCTCGAGACCTCCAAGGGGACCTATCTGATCGCCGTGGCCGAGGTGCGACCCTCCGAGATCCCCCCCCTCGACAAGGTGCGGGCGCGGGTGGAGGCGGACTACCGGAAGGCCCAGGCGCGCCGCCTGGCCCAGGAAAAGGCCCTCGAATTCCTGACCGTGGCCCGGGAGAAGGGATGGGACGAGGCCGTGAAGGCCCGGGGCTTGAAGGCCGAGACCACGGGAGCGTTCGCCCAAAAGGGCGGAGCCGTGCCCCGGATCGGCTGGGCCCCGGAGCTGAAAAAGGCCGTGTTCCAGCTCCAACCGGGAGAGGTGGCCCCCGAGCCCTTCGAGGTCAACGGCGTGTATTACGCGGTGCGCCTGGTCAGCCGCACCGAACCCGACATGGACGGTCTGAAGGCCGAGCGGGACCGCATCTTGGCGGACATCCTCCCGCGCAAGCAGACCGAGCACTTCGAGGAGTACCTGAAAAGGCTCCGCAAGGAGGCCGAGATCGAGATCAACGAGGACCTGCTCATCTAAGCGTGGCGAGGCGGTCCGGCGGCGAATCCCACACCACGAGACCGTGCACGGGCGGCTCCCGGCCTGGGGCGGGCGGGCGGGCGAGCAGGGACCACAGCATTCGTACAGCGGTGCGAGTTTTCTTGTGGGCCGCTGGATACCAGCGCAGGGGCGTATCCCTCGGAGTCCCTCGGCCCAGGGTGAGGACCCGTGCGGTGGCGATTCCGAGGCGCTCCAACCGGCCTCCCAGGGAGTCCTCCGGGGGGGTGGGCACGTGCAGGTTCCCCACCAGCACCACGACCCGCTCCACCCCGCTCCGCACCGCCTCCAACACCCGCTCCGCCATGAACCCGTCCCGGTCCACCGGGGACCGTTCCGGCGCATCCAGGGCCAGAACGTCGACCCGGGCGGGGAAGTCCCGGACCGCCCCAGCCAGCCCCTGGAACATGGCCCGGTAGGCCGGGGAATCGATCACGCGGGGGAGGAGACCGTCCGGTACCCTCCCGGTCGCTGCTGCCCGGTCCAGGAGAGGCTGGCGGTCCGCAGGGATCTCCAGCCCCACAGCCACGGTTCCCTCCCCGGAGAGCGCGCCCTCTACCAGTGCCAGGAGCAGCCCCGGGGCGCCCCAGGTCCGGTGCCGTTCCCCCAACAGCACCACCCGGGCGTGCCGGGAAAGGTTCTCGAGCGGGGTGGGCAGCCCGGCTTCGGCGGCAGAGGGCCCCACCACCAGGGCGCAGAACAGAACCGCCCGGGCCGCGCCCGGGCGGATGGGTCTTCCCATGGCGAGGGCCTCCGTGCCGGGACCGGTCCTAGCGCTTGATGTCCAGGAGGGTCCCGAGCATCTCGTCCTGGGTACGGAGAACCTCGAGGTTGGCCTCGAATCCCCGCTTCCCTTCGATCAGACGCGGGACCTCCCGGCTGAGTTCCACGTTGGAACCCTCGGTCACCCCCCCGGGAGCCCGCTCGTCGGGCACGGGCACACCCGGTGTCTCCACCCGTTGCAGGTGAACACCCACGCCTCCGGGCGCCTCCTCGAACACGGGTTCCACCCGCTTGTACCCCTGCGTGGCGGCGTTGGCCACGTTGCGGGCGGCCGCCTCCACCTGGACCTGACGGGCCCTCGCACCGGCAAGCGCTGCACCGATCGCCTGGGTCATGGCCACCTCCATGTGCACGGATTTCCTTCATACCCGATCGGCCCTGTGCCCGTTTCCCTTGACCTTTTCCCAGAGGGCGAGGGCAGCGCGGCTCACCGCATCCGGGTCGAGATCCGCCAAGCATTCCGGCTGGGCGCAGGGAACCGGGCCGCCTGGGGTGCACGGCGCGCACTCAGCCCCCGTCCGGACGACCACCACCCACGGCCCCCGGGGCCCCCACAGACCCGGATCCGTGGGGCCGAAAACCGCCACCACGGGCACTCCCAGCAGGGCGGCCAGATGGGTGGGCCCGGCATCGTTTCCCAGGTAGAGGGCGGCCCGGGCGAGCACGCGAAGGAAGTCGCCCAGCCCGGCACAAGGGGTGAACCCTTCGGCTGCTTCCCGGAGCGGGCCGAGCCCCCCCCGCTCGGCCTCGGCCGGACCGGCCACGAGCTCGGCCCCGAGGCCGGTCTCGCGGCGGAGCACCTCCAGCACCCGGATCCAGGTCTGTGGGGGGAGATTCTTGAGCGGGCTTCCGCTTCCGGGATGGAGCACGATCCGTCGCGGTTCCCGGTACGGAAGTGCCTCTCGCCGCCAACGGGGCAGCCAGCGCTCGGCCACCCGGGGGATCCCCAGGCGGTCAAGCTGGGCTTTCTGGTAGGCAGTCACCCGTCCTCCCCCCGCCGGGGGAAAGCTGGCGATCCCCAGGATCCGGCCCCGGGCGTGCCGGATCCAGGCCGGAGGGGTGCGCCCGCCAAAGGCCAGTACGACCTCGGCGCGCGCCAGCGCGGAGAGCGCGCCGGCCGACGGCGCCCCACCCCACAAGGTGTGGCCCTCTTTTACGAGTCCGGGCAAGGGGGGAAGGCAGCCCGGAAGCAGCCGGAGCCGATCCGCAGGCCCCCAGAACCGCCACAGGAGCCCCGGGAACGCCTGCCGCACGCGCTGCATGGCGGGCAGGCTCAACACGAAGTCGCCCAGGCCTCCGGCGTGGTAGATGAGCCCTTCGGCCCGGGGCCGAGAGGGCCGGTCTTCCTGGTGTGTCACAAGCGTTCGAGAAGGGGGCTCTCTGCTGCCGTCCATTCGGGTGCCCAAAAGCCAAAGGGCCGGCCCCTGGGCGCCGGCCCCGCATCTGCCTGGCACGCCCGGAGGGACTCGAACCCCCGACCCCCGGATTCGAAGTCCGGCGCTCTATCCGGCTGAGCTACGGGCGCGCGAAGGAAACCGATGCTGGCACACCCGTCCGGCGGCGTCAACCCGTGCGGCGCCCCGCCAGTTGACCAGGGACGCACGATCGTTTACAAGACGTGGGGGTGTGACCGCGTGTGCCCTGGAGACGACCATGCTCGGGAAGCGCCTGAAGGAGTTTCGTAAGGCGCGCGGGTTCAGCCTGGAGGAACTCGCCCGCCGCACCGGTTTTTCCAAGAGTTTCCTCTCGCAGATCGAGAACGGGAAAAACTCCCCGTCCATCGCGAGCCTCAAGAAGATCACCCAGGCCCTGGGGGTGAGCATCGCGGACATCTTCGCCGAGGAGGACGGGGAGAGGGTGTATTTTCTCAAGAAGGCCGACCGGAAGCCCTTCGAGGTGGTGAAGGACAAGGTGATCTTCGAGTTCGGATCGTCCAGGGTGCCCAACCGGCGGATGGAGGTGATCTTTTTCACGCTGCTTCCGGGCGGCGAGAGCGAAGGGGAATACGCCCACGAAGGCGAGGAGTTCGGAACCGTTCTGGAGGGCACGCTGGTTCTGGAACTGGGCGGGAGGGAGTATCGCATGGAGCCCGGAGACTCGATCTATTTCACCTCCTCCATCCCACACCGCTGGCGCAATCCGGGCCCTGAGACCATGCGGGCCATCTGGGTGATCTCGCCCCCTACCTTTTGAAGGCGCTCCCATGACGTCCGCACAGCAGGCCCAGGACATCTTTCAGCGCAGCATCCACTCCACGGTGCGCAGGGTGGAACCGGATCGCCTCCAGGTGGTCAGCTCCCTGCTGGATCTGGAGCATTCCTTTCACCTGGAGATGACCGTGCGCATGGAGGACGGCACGATCGAGTCCGCCCGGGCGTCGATGAGCAAGGCCCCCCTGAGCCGGTGCCTGGCCGGGGCCGAGGGGGTCTCCCGGATCGAGGGTCTGCGCATCGACCGGGGGGTGATCCGGGAGATCCACCGCCGGCTCGGCGGCCCCCGGGGATGCGCCCACATGGTGGAGCTGATCATCGACGCGGTGCGGTTGGTCTCCATGATCCGGATCGGCGCGTCGGTGAACTACTGGGACGAGCTCAAGAAGACCATGAGCGAGGAGGAGATCGTGACCGAGGGCCGCCGCCGGCTGCGAAACACCTGCCTCGTGTTCGCCGAGGACTGACGTGGAGACCAAGCTCTACACCCTGGAAGAGGCGATCTCGCTGTTCGTGCGGCCGGGAGACCGGGTGGTCATGGGGGCTGCGCTGGAGTCCCTGATCCCGTTCGCCGCCGGCTACGAGATCGTGCGGCAGGGGATCCGGGACCTTTCCCTCATCGGGCCCATCTCGGACATGTTGTTCGACGTGCTGATCGGCGCGGGATGCGCCCGCCGCGTGGAGGCCGCGTGGGTGGGCAACGTGATGATGGGCTCGGGCTACAATTTCCGCCGGGCGGTGGAGCAGGGCATCCCGGCGCCGTTGGAGGTGGTGGACCACACGAACTTCACGATCCAGACGGGGCTCAAGGCCGCGGCCCAGGGCCTGCCCTACCTGCCCACCCGGACGGCCCTGGGCAGTTCCATTCTCGAACGCAATCCCGGGTTGGTGGAGGTGGAGTGCCCGTTCACCGGCGAGAAGCTCGTGGCCGTGAAGGCCATCCGGCCCGACGTGGCGATCCTGCACGTGCAGAGGGCCGATGCCAACGGAAACGCTCACGTGTGGGGAAACCTCGGGGTGACCCAGGAGGCGGCGCTTGCGGCCGAGCGGGTCATCGTGGTGGCCGAGCAGATCGTTCCCCCCTGGGTGATCCACAGCGATCCCAACCGCACCCTGATTCCCGGTTTCCTCGTGACCGCCGTGGTGGAGGCCCGCTGGGGGAGCCACCCCTCGCCGTGTCAGGGTTACGCCAACCGGGACCACGAGTTCTACCGGGCTTACCACGCGGCCACGCGCACCCGGGAGGGTTTCGAGCGGTGGCTGGAAACCTACGTGACCGGTGTGGAGGGCCACGAAGGGTACGTGGAGCGGTTGCGTGCAGAGGGCCGGCTGGATCGGATCCGGGTGCGCGAGCACGCCTACAGCGTGCCCGCGGACTTCGGGTACTGAGGGGGACGGAGAGGCCATGACCGAGTACACCCCCGGCGAACTCATGATCGCGCGTGCAGCCCGGGAGATCCGGGACCGCGACCTGGTGTTCGTGGGCATGCGGCTCCCGCTGCTCGCGTTTCTCCTGGCGCGCTCGACCCATGCCCCCAGGGCCGTGGGGCTGTTCGAGAACGGGGTGCTGAGGGACGCGCCCGCGGCCGATCCCCTGATCACGATGAGCGACCCCCCCAACATCCGTTACGCCCGGATGTGCATGGGCATGGAGACGGCCATGGGACTGCTCCAGGCCGGCCGGGTGGACCTGGGATTCATCGGAGGGGCCGAGGTAGACCGGTACGGCAACCTGAACACCACCGAGGTGGGGGACGGCCCCGCGCCGGTGCGGTTGCCGGGCAGCGGCGGGGCGTGCGACATCGCGTGCCTGTCCCGGCGGCTGGTGGTGGTGATGAAGCACGAGCGGCGACGGTTCGTGGAACGGGTCCGCTACGTCACGAGCCCCGGCTTCGGGACCGGCCGCACGTGGCGCGAGGAGCAGGGCCTGGCCGGGGGGGGGCCGGCGGCGGTGATCACGGACAAGGCCGTGTTCACGTTCCACCCGCGCACCCGGGAGATGGTGGTGGCCTCCATCCACCCCGGGGTGACACCGGAGGAGGTGAAGGCCCTCACGGGATGGCCCGTGCGCATCCCGGCCGAGGTGCCCCGCACTCCCGAGCCCACCGCACAAGAACTCGCGGTGATCCGACGGTACGATCCCCAGGGCTTCTGGAGCCGGTGAGCCCGGGCGGGGGGCGCTCCCCCCAAAGGCTCCCGAGGAGCACGAGCGATGGCCGAACCCGCCTATGTGGGCGCGTGGCGGAGCGGCAGGCTGGCGGAGGCGGTCCGGAGAGCATATGCCCGGCTCGCCGGATGCGACCTTTGCCCCCGGCGGTGCGGGGTGGACCGACTGCGGGGCGAACGGGGATTCTGCCGCACGGGGCTCAGGGCCAAGGTGGCCTCGGCCGGCCCCCACTTCGGCGAAGAGCGCCCCCTGGTGGGATACGGCGGTTCGGGCACGGTGTTCTTTGCAGAGTGCAACCTGCGGTGTGCGTTCTGCCAGAACTGGGACATCTCCCAGGAAGGGACCGGCCACGAAACGCCGCTTCCGGAGCTGGCCCGCACCCTTCTGGCCCTGGAGCGCTTGGGCTGCCACAACATCAATTTCGTCACCCCTTCCCACGTGGTGCCCCAGATCCTCGGGGCCGTGGCCCTGGCGGTGCGCAGGGGGCTTTCGGTTCCCCTGGTGTACAACACGAGCGGGTACGACGCGGTGGACACCCTCCGGATCCTCGAGGGGGTGGTGGACATTTACATGCCGGACCTGAAGTGGGTGGACCCCGGCGTGGGGGAGCGCGTGGCCGGGGCGCCGGACTACTGGGAGGTCGCCCAGGAGGCCGTGAGGGAGATGCACCGCCAGGTGGGGGACCTGGTGGTGGACGAGCGGGGCGTGGCCGTGCGGGGCCTGCTGGTGCGACACCTGGTGATGCCGGGGGGACTGGCCGGCACCGAGACGGTGATGCGGTTCCTGGCCGAGGAGATCTCCCCCAACACCTACGTCAACGTGATGGCCCAGTACCGGCCCGTTGGGGACGCGTGGAAGCACCCTCCCCTGGACCGCCGGATCTCGCCCACGGAATACCGGGAGGCCGTGGAGATCGCCCGGCGCGCCGGACTGAGGCGCCTGGACGGGTTCGGATACTGAGCCGCCCACGATCAGGTGTCAGAAGTCAGCTCCGGTAGGCCGCGGGGGGGCGGCGGGTCATGTGCCTTTGCTTTGCCTCGGGGGTGGGTGCGGGGCTCGGGGGACCGCGCGTGTAGGCCGGCGGCGGCCGGGAGGGCCCCTGCGAGGCGCGGGCGCCCCCCCGGGTCTTGGCGCGGGTGTGGGAAGCGGCTGCATCTTTCCCCCTGTGGGAGCGGGCTTCCGCCCGCGATCCTTGGCCGGGCACCTGGGATGCCGCCGGGGTCTCGTCTCCGATCGCGGTCAACGCCCCCG
>CAZBGL010000025.1:0-3086 GCA_964491375.1 uncultured Thermodesulfobacteriota bacterium
CCCTCCTGGGGGAGCCGGCGCTGCAGGATGTCCATGCCGCTCAGGATCTTCAGGCGGTTCACGATGTTCTGGGCGTACTCCCGGGGAGGGCGCACCAGGGTCTCCAGCACCCCGTTCACCCGCAGCTTGACCTCCAGCGAGTCCTCCAGGGGCACGATGTGCACGTGGGTTGCCCCCTTGTCCAGGGCTGCCAGAAGGATGGAGTTCACGATCTTGACGATGGGGGCGTCCGAGGCCGACTCCAGGGCGTCCTCCAGGTTCTCCTCCCGCGGCTGGAGTTCCTGGGGGGTGATGATCTCCAGCTCCCGCGGCGCCCGGATGTCCAGGGCGTCCTCCCACTTGCCCGAGGCGGGGAACAGCTGGCGGAGCTTCTGTTTGATCCCGTACATGGACGAGACCACGGGTGCGATCCGCAGCCCCGTCATGAACCGCAGCTCGTCGATGACCCGGTAGTCGTGGGGGTTGGCCATGGCCACCGTGAGCGTCTTGTCGTCCCGTTCCACCGGAACGACAAAGTTCTTCTTCATGAACTTCTCGGGGACGAGGCGAACCACTTCCCCTGGGATCTGGTACTTGGCCAGGTTGATCGCCGGTACGGAGAACTGCCGGGAGAGCAGGTACTCCAGGTCCTCGGCCGTGACATAGCCTTTCTTCACGAGGATCGCGCCCAGCCGTTCGCCGGTCTTTCGCTGCTCGGCCACGGCCTCGGCCAGCTGCTCGCTCGTGAGGATCTTGTACTCGATCAGGAGCTGACCGATCTTCTTTTTCATGGCGTTCCCCTCGCCTCCGCTCACGTGGCCGCGGCCTCGTTCCCGTCGGCCACCCTCTCCAGCATCTCGGGGTCCGTGCCTCCGTCCCGCTCGTCCACCTCGGGATCCTCCGCCGGGCGCAGCGTATCGAACACGGCGCGGTGCTGCCGGTGGATCGCGCGAAGGACCCGCAGGAGATCCTCGCGGAGCTGGAGCATGGACTCCCTGTAAGCCGCCACCGAAAGTCCCGAGCCGGCGGGTTTCTCCAGGAACGCATTGGCTCCGGCCTCGAGGATGCGCCGACGCACCGGAGACAGATCCACGTCGCTCAGATAGACCACCGGCACGTGTGCAAAACGCGTCACCAGGCGCTCCACCACATCGCGGTTCGCATCCACGTCGGGTCCCCCGCCCACCACGGCCACGGCGAACCAGCCCGATCGTCCGGACTCGGCCAGGGCTGCTTCCAGCGCCTCCACAGAGTCGAACTCGTCGTAGGCGACCGCCGCTTTGTCCAGCCATTCCCCGGCGCTGTCCCGGATCCTCGGATCCGGATCGTACACGAACACCTTGAGGGGAGGAAATCGCACGTCGGGAGCCACCATCTCCCGTCGCGCCTGCTCCAGGATGCGCATCCGGCGCTTCCACTGTTCCTTGATCCGGGCCAGGCGCTCGTTGAACTCGGCCTCCCGGCGCTCCACCTCGGCCAGTCTACGGCGCAGTTCCCGCTCCAGGGCGGCCAGGGCCCTCTCCTTCTGCAAGAGCCGTTGAGCGCCCTTGGGCCCCGCCGCGGGAGGGGCGGAGCGGAGTTCCGTGGCCACGGCCTCCAGCTTCTTCTCCAGTTCGTCGATCTTCTTGCGGATCTCGGTACCCGGCCGCAGGCCCTCCCGTTCCTCCCGGGCCCGGCCCTGTTGGTCGCGCTCCACCTGCTCGGCCACCTCGCTCACGATCTCGGGCCCGAGCACACGGGTCTCCTCCACGAAACCGTGCAGGAGGGCCGCGTCGCACAGCACGTTCACGAGCCGGGGGATCCCGCGGGTGGCCTTGTGGATCAGGGGGATCACCTCGTCGGGGAACACCGGGGCCTTCTCCGGATCTCGGATCACCCGGGAGAGGCGGTGCTGGATGTACTCTCCCACCTCGCCGACGCTCAGGGGGCCCAGGTGGTAGCGCACCGTGATCCGCTGGCGGAGTTGTTCGAGTTCGGGACTGTCGATCAGGTCGCGAAGGCCGGGCTGCCCGGCCAGCACGATGTGGAGGAGCTTGGCTTTTTCGGTCTCCAGATTGGAGAGCATCCGGAGGCCTTCCAGGGTGGGGACGGCGAGGTTCTGCGCCTCGTCCACGATGACCACGCAGTTGCGGCCCTCATGGTATCGCTCGATCAGGAACTCGTTGAGCGTGCTCAGCAGCTCGGTCTTGCTGAGCCCCCGGGGGTTCAGACCGAAGTCCTCAAGGATCAGTTCCAGGAGTTCCTTGTAGGTCACCCGGGTGTTTGTGACCTGGCTCAGGACCACCCCCTCGCCGAGGTTCCGGATGAGGGTCCGGAGCAGCGTGGTCTTGCCCGCCCCCACCTCGCCCGTAACCATCACGAAGCCCGACCGGGATTCCACACCGTACGTCAGATGGGCCAGGGCCTCCCGGTGGTTCTTGCTCAGGTACAGGAAGTCCGGGTCCGGCGTGAGCGAGAACGGCCGGGCCGAGAGTCCGTAAAACTCGGTATACATCGCGCGGCACCTGGTCGCAGGGTCGGGAGGGGGGGAGCGCTGCCCCTACTTGGCCCCCTTGCCGAACAGGACGACCTTGACGGTTTCGAAGATGATGGAGAGGTCCATCCAGAAGCCCATACGCTTGATATAGTACAGATCATACCGCAGTTTCTCCACCGCGTCCTCCACGGTGGAGCCGTAGTTGTACTTCACCTGGGCCAGGCCTGTCACCCCGGGTTTCACCGTGTGCCTCTGGACGTAGTAGGGAATCTGCTGAGCCAGTTGCTCCACGAAGAACGGCCGCTCCGGCCGGGGGCCGACAAAGCTCATCTCGCCCTTGAGCACGTTGATCAGTTGGGGGATCTCGTCGATCCGGGTCTTGCGGATGATCCGGCCCACCCGGGTCACCCGGTCGTCCTTGTCCTTTGCCCAGACCGGTCCGGTGTGCTTCTCCGCGTCCGCCCGCATGGAACGGAACTTGAGCACGTGGAACCTCCGGCCGCCCTCCCCAACCCGCTCCTGCCGGAAGAACACCGGCCCCGGGGAGTCCAGCTTGATCGCCAAGGGTACGACCAGCCAGATCGGCAGAGAAAGGACGAGTCCCGCGGCCGATGCCGTGAAGTCCACGAAC
>CAZBGL010000026.1:0-4805 GCA_964491375.1 uncultured Thermodesulfobacteriota bacterium
TGATCCTGCTCCCCCACTGTCTCCAGGTGGACGCCTGTTCGATCCGGATCACCGGGGAGATCCACAACTGCCGGGGATGCGGCCGTTGTCCCATCGCCGGGCTGGTGGAGATCGGCGACCGCTACGGGGTCCACCTCAGCGTGGCCACGGGAGGCACGATCGCGCGCCGGATCATCGTGGAGCAGCGGCCCGAGCTCATCGTGGCCGTGGCGTGCGAGCGGGACCTCACGAGCGGGATCCAGGACGCCTATCCCCTGCCTGTGTACGGTATCCTGAACCAGCGGCCGGAGGGACCCTGCCGGAACACGCTGGTGGATCTGCGGGAGGTGGAGCAGGCGGTGCGGTGCCTGCTGGAGCGCTGGGGTGGGGCAGCGCCCACGCGGCGTGCGGCCGCGGGCGCCGGGTGACCTCGAGGGGGGGTATTGAATGCTCTTTTCGGATCCCCGTTGTCCAGCAGGAGGAAGGCGGTGCAACCCACAGCCGTCGAAACGAGCCCAGGGGGAAGTCCGGCCGGCGCCATGGACATGACGGCCGTTCTTCGGATGATGGCCGACGATCTGGCCCGGGTGGAAGAACAGTTTGAGCGCAACCTGCGCTCCCAGGTGGATCTCATCACCACGGTGGGCCGGTACGTCCTCACGAGCGGCGGCAAGCGCATTCGGCCGCTGTTGCTGCTGCTTTCGGCCCGGTTGTGCGGCTACAGGGGGGAACGGGCCGTGCCACTCGCCTCGATCATCGAGTTCATCCACACGGCCACCCTGCTCCACGACGACGTGGTGGACAACGCCGAGCTGCGCAGGGGACAGCGTTCGGCCAACACCGTGTGGGGGAACGAGGCCAGCGTGCTCGTGGGGGACTTCCTGTTCAGCAAGTCCTTCTCCCTGATGGTGGCCGACGGCGACATCCGGGTGCTCAAGGCCGTGAGCGACGCCACCACGGCCATGGCCGAGGGCGAGGTGCTGGAACTGCTGAAAACGTGCGATCTCGACGTCACCCCCGAAGAGTACCTGGAAGTCATCGAGAACAAGACGGCGGTCCTGATCGCGGCCGCCTGCGAGATCGGGGGCATCCTGGGCGGGGTCGACGAGGAGCGGGTGCGGAGCCTGCGGGCTTTCGGCATGGACGTGGGCGTGGCGTTCCAGTTGATCGACGACTGCCTGGATTTTGTGGGCGACCAGGCCCGGTTCGGCAAGCCCGTGGGCGCCGACCTGGAGGAGGGAAAGATCACCCTGCCCCTGATCCACGCTCTGCGCACGGGCACTCCGGAGGAGCGGGACCGGGTCGCTGAACTCGTGGAAAAGGACGCCCTGGACGACGGGGACCGCTCTTGGGTGCGGGATCTCGTGATTCGCAGGGGGGGGATCGAGGCGGCCCGCCGGATGGCCCGGGAACGGGTCGCCCGGGCCAAGGCCAGCCTCGGCGTGTTCCCGCCGTGTCAGGCGCGCACGGCGCTGGCCGTGGTGGCCGACTACGTCGTGGACCGGGACCGGTAGGCCGGGTCCCTACGGGGGCGTGCGGGCCCCTCGGATGCGGCTCCGCGCCCGTTCGGGGAGCCTCAGAAGAGGGCTCCCTGGCGCGGTCCCTTGTCGGAAGGGGCCGGGGCCAGGTCCTGCTGGCCATCCGGAGGATCGGTCCCCTCCCCGGCGGCCCGGAGCAGTTCCTGCTCGATGGAAGGGGCCCGGGGAGGTCGGTCCCGGGGAGTCTCCTGGGGAAACAGGGGCGTGCGCTGCAACTGGGTCTCGCCCGCCCGCCAGTATCCGGTCCACTCGCCGGGCTCCACCCCTTCCTGCTCGATCCAGGCCGTGGCCCCTCCCACCCGGGCGTCTAGCAGGTCCAGGTGGTGCAGCACCAGCGCCTCCAGGGTCTGGGGTTTGACCGGCGAGCCCCATTCCGAACGCTCGTGGTGGGCCAGGATGAGGTGCATCAGGTGGAGCCGCAGGTCCTCCGGGAACCCTGGGATCGCTCGGATCCGTTCCTCCAAGAGGCTCACCCCCAGGACCAGGTGCCCCACCAGCCGCCCGGCGTCCGTGTACTCGCCGCTCCTGGGATCCATTTCCAGGATCTTGGCCGCATCGTGGAGGAACGCGCCGGCGATGAGAAGGTCGCGGTTGAGTCGGTCGCCGTACACCTCGGCCACGGCCTGGACCAACTCCAGGAGCGCCGCCGTATGCTCCAGGAGCCCCCCTTCGTACGAATGGTGCATGCCCTTGGCCGCCCGCGCCCCCTCGAAGGCCCCTCTGAACTCCGGGTCCTTGAGGTACGCTTCCAGTAACCTTTTCAGGTTGGGGTCTTGTACCCGTTCCACCGCGCCATCCACCGTGCGCCAGCAGCGTTCCCGCGCGGCCCGGTCCAGTCCGGGCCTCAGGTCGGCCGGGTCCATCTCGGCCAGTTCCTTGTCCTCGAGCCGACGCAGCCGGCTCACGTGCACCTGGGGGCGGCCCCGGTGTGCGCGCACCCTCCCCCATACCTCCACCACATCCCCGGCCTGGAACACGCCCTCGTAGCGGTGGACGTCGTCCCACACGAACGCCTCGATGGACCCGGTGCGGTCCTGAAGGGCGAGGCGGAGGTAACGGTCTCCCCGGGAACTGACGGCCGCGTTCACCCCGCCGAGCACGAACACGTCCACGAACTCGAACTCGGTCTCCGCCTGTCTGCGCAACGTCCGGACGAATCGCGTTTTCTTTCGCATGCGCGGTACCTTTCTGCCGTGTGGCTTCGGAAGCGGCCATGTTAGGGAGGGGGGGAGGGACGGGTCAAGGAGGGGCAACAAAAAGGAGGGCCCGAGGGCCCTCCTTTTGGGGATCGGCGGAACGGGGGGCTATTTCTTGGGCGGGGCCGACGCGAACGCTCCCATGTCCACCTTGTCGGAATGGCAGATCGCGCAGAACTTGCCCAGTTCCGAGCCCTTTGCCACGGTGCCGCGCAGGTACTTGTAGTTGGGATTGGACGGATGGGGGTTGTGGCAGCTGGTGCAGCCCAGGGTGCCGTCCTTGCGCAACAGGTCCGCAGGCACTTTCACCTTCTTGGGCTTCATGCCCACGGGATGGGTGGTGGCCAGATGGATCGGCACGATCCCCTCGTCCTCGTTGTGGCAGCCCAGGCACAGGGCGGCATCGTCCGAAGCGCCTTTGCCCGTGGCGGGGTTCTGTTCCTTGGTGTTGGGCTCCACGGCCAGAATGGCCCGCCCCTTGGCGTAGTGGATGGAGTGGCACTCCACGCAGTTCGGGTCGTGCGGTCCGTACGCGAACGCCGCAGGAGCCGTCACCGCCATCGCCAGGACCGCCACCACAATCCTCTTCATGGCTTCTCCTCCTTTCCAAGGCCAACGGAACCACGAAAAACCGAGGACATCCTCGGCGGCGTACGCTAGCCGAACGGTTCTGCGCCTGTCAAGGAGATCCGGCGCGCCGGGCCCCGATCACGAGCCGATACGCCTCGTTTGACGAGAGGCCGCAGCGTCGGGCCAGTTCCCGGGCGGCCTGCCGGGGCGGGAGCTCCGAGCCTGCGATCTCCTCCAGTGCCTGGTCGACCGGAATCCGTGCCCGGGCCGCCGGGTCCCCGGTGCCCCGCACGGCCCAGCAAAGCTCGCCCCGGACGCGGTGTCGCGAGGCGAGGGCCTTCCGCACGGACGCGATGGACCCCCACAGGAACTCCTCGTGGGGTTTGGTCATCTCGCGACCCACGGCGCACTCGCGGTCCCCGAACACCTCCAGGGCATCCTCCAGGGCCTCGAGGATGCGGTGGGGAGACTCGTAGAACACCAGCGTCTCGGGCCGATCCTTCAGCCTCTCGAAGAACATGCGCCGACGGGCTCGCTTGCGCGGGGGGAATCCATAGAAGGAGAATGGGGCCGTGGGCAGGCCGGCCACGCTCAGCAGGGCGGTCACAGCGCTCGGGCCGGGCACCGGGATGACCCGGTAGCCGCCCGCCCGGGCCGCCCGCACCACCTCGAACCCGGGATCGCTGATCCCCGGGGTGCCGGCCTCCGAGATCACGGCCACCCGGTCCCCCCGGTCCAGGCGCTCCAGGATCTGCCGCGTCCGCTCGGCTTCGTTCCAGTCGTGATAGGAGAGGAGCCGGGGCCGGATCCCGTGCCGGGCCAGGAAGCGGCCGGCCGTCCGGGTGTCCTCGGCCGCCACCCAGTCGGCCCGGCGCAGGAACCGTAGCGCCCGAAGGGTGATGTCCTCGGGGTGGCCCAGGGGCATGGCAACCACCGCCAAGCTCCCGGGAGGGAAGTCGTCCTGCGGCAGATCGCCCGTCCGATCCATGACGCTCCTTCCGAGTGACCCTGGGGCTCTGTCTCCGGACTCACTTTACGGGCGTCAGAGCCTCGCGGCAACCGCATCCCTTGCGCCGGTGCAAACCGTTGGGTAGAGTTCGCGCCACACCAGGACCGGGGCGGAGGGGGAGCCGTGTTGTCTCGGGTGATTTCCGGCGCGGTCATGGGGGTGGACGCCTACCGGGTGGACGTGGAGGTGGACGTGGCCCACGGGTTGCCCTCGTTCACCGTGGTGGGTCTGCCGGACGGGGCCGTGCGGGAGAGCCGGGAACGGGTCCGCGCGGCCGTGCGCAACGCGGGGTATGCGTTCCCGCCCCATCGCATCACGGTGAACCTGGCGCCGGCGGATATCCGAAAGATGGGATCGGCATTCGACCTTCCGATCGCAGTGGGGATACTCGAGGCTCAGGGAATCATCCCGCAGAGCGATGAGAACCGCTATTGCATGCTGGGTGAACTGGCCCTCGACGGGGCGCTACGCCCGGTGCGAGGTGTGCTTGCCGCCGCTACCATGGCGAAAGAA
>CAZBGL010000027.1:0-10764 GCA_964491375.1 uncultured Thermodesulfobacteriota bacterium
GAGGAGCCCGCGGGGCGGGCCGAGCACCCGGATGGGGCCCGAAAGGCACGGGGGCAGCCCGCCCAGATCGGCCAGCCGGCGGGCGCTTCGCACAGCGCCCCGGAAGGGGCGCGCCCGGTGCCGGAGGGTCCGGAGCGTGTCGTCTGCCCGGAGGATGAGATCCCGGTCCCGGAATCCGCCGGGCCGGGTGCTCGCCCGGGCCGTCCGCCACGCCGGGGCCCGCGGGTTCGCGGGCGGGGCGGACGACGGAGTCGTCACGGCCCCATTCTCCGCCGACCCCCGGGCGAGGGACGGCCGGCCGCATCCATCCACCGCGCCAGGGCCGCGAGTCGGCGGCGCTTGCACCCCAGGAGCCGCCAGGTGCGCTCCAGGTCGCAGGCCAGCGCCACCAGGCCGACCGCGGTTTCCTCCGGAGGATTGGACGCCGGCCAGGCCGCGCGGGGCAGGCGGATCACGGCGGGCGACACGGGGTCGGCGGCCCCTTCTTGCCAGGGGGCCAGGCGCTTCCGCATCGCGGCCGCGTGTGCGGCCTCGGCCGTGGGGTCCCCCGCCCCCGCCAGCACGTACCGTACGGCCCTTCCCGGGGACGGCCGGAGCCCGGCCAGCCGGCGGGCCACCGCCGCGGCCAGTGCGGGCGCGTCCCCGGAACACGGCACGATCACGAGCACCCGGTCCAGCTCGGCCGCCGCCCGCTCGGCCAGCACGTCGGGCAGGGCCGGGGTGACCACGAGGGCGGCGTGGAACCACCACCGCAACCCCCGGGAAGCCAGACACGCCGCCAGGGCACCCGGTCGAAGCCGCGCCCGGCCGGCCCTATCCAGGGGAAACCGGCTGTCGCACCCGCCCACGTGGACCGTCCCGGCCGCCCGCCGCACCCCCGGGCCGGGGCCCACGAGCCGCAGGAGCACCGGGCGCAGGCACGCACCCAGCGGCCCACCATCCAGGAGCACCTCGACCAGCCCCGGGGGCGGCCGGTCCCCTGGGGGCAGGAGTCGGCGCCACGCCTCCCCCACGGGGTCCAGATCGAGGCACACGACGCGGCCCCCCGCCAGGGCGAGCACCCCGGCCAGCCCAGCCCCCACGTGGGCGGCCACGCCCTCCGCCCGGGCCGGGAGCACGGCCACCCGCCTCACCGATCCCCTCCCACCCCACGCCCGTCGTACCCCGGGCAGGTGGACTCGACCCGCCAAGTGCGCGGGTGGAGCAGGATGGCCTCGCGCCACAGGGCCACGATGCGCGCCCGCGCGGCCTCCTGCTGCACGTCCGTGCCCAGGCCCACCCCGCACACGAACACGCCGATCCGCCCCCGCAGGTCGATGCCGTAGGCCGGGCGGAGGGCCTCGGGGGCCGGGGGGCGTTCCCCCCGCGCGATGGCCCGCACGGCTGCGGCCACCGGCCGCTCGTGGGTTTCCACCAAGTCGGACTGGATCACCAGCAGGCCCTCGGCCGCCGGATCGGCCGAGATCTCGGTGTGCAGCCAGTCCGCCGCCGCCTTGACCGCGGCATAGACGGGCGAGGCGTTCTCCTGGGTGGCGTACCGGAGGCAGGCGGCGTGGACCCGCTCGAGCGCGGCCTGCACCTCCTGTTCGTGTCGCCGCCGCTTGTGTTCCACCGCCTCGAACCCGGCGGGCATCGACGGCACCCGGAAGGCGTCGAGCAGGGTGCGAGGGACCCCGGGGGTGCGCGCGTCGGGCGTGCCGAAGATCCGGATGCGGCTCAGCCCGCCGGTGACGTGGGTGCCGGCGAACGGTCCCTCCCGACGGACCGCCAGTTGCACCAGCCGCCGCACCGCCCGGCACGCCGACCCGTCGCCCCGTACGATGCTGTTGGACCGGTCCGTGACCACGGCCACATGGGTCACGGGCTCGGCCGGGGTACGCGCACACCCGGCGAGGGCCGCAACCAGGACCAGGGCGGCAGGACCCGCCCGTGACCTCATCCCAGGGCCCCCGCGGCCAGCCGCCGCCGCCACTCCGCTTCGAACGCGCTCAACATGATCTGGGCCGCGTAGTCCACGTACAGATCCCGGTGGCTGCGGAGCCTTTCGGCCAGGCCGCGCCGCCGCCTGGCCTCCTCCAGTTGCCCGAGGGCTTCGGCCGCTTCGCGTTCTTCCTTGGCCAAAGCAGCCTCGCGGCGCTCCAGCTCCTCTCTGGCCCGCCGGATCTGCTCGTCCTTCCGGGCGATCTCCACCCGACCGGTCTCCCAGCGGTCCCAGGCGTTCAGGAGCACGTCGTCCACCACGGCGATGGCGATCAGGATGGCCAGCTCAACGAACGACAGCACCAGGCCCACCGCGGTCACCCGGAGGGCGAGGCCGCCCGAGGCCTCCTCGTGGAGGAGCCGGTAGCCGGCCAGGCCGGCCGCCATGAAGAAGCCGCCCACCAGCGGCCCCCACCGGCCGAAGAAACCCGCCCCCACGGCCCACTTCCTCACCACGAGGGTGGCGAGTCCCACGATGAGCCCAATGAACAGGGCGATGACGAAACCCAGCGCGAACAGGCGCTGGCGCAACAGGGGGCTCTCGGTGGGGAACAGGGTGTAGAGGATGTCGCCCACGGTGGTGGCGCCCACCAGGCCGAACGCCAGCCCCAGGGCCGTGCCCACGGCGGCGAACACCCGCAGGTTGGGCCGGCGGGGCTCCTCACCCAGCAGGCCCCGCTCGCGCTCCAGGTCGGCCAGCTCCTTCCAGGCGGCGTCCCGGGCGTCCTTCCAGTAGGGCACCTGGCTCTTCTCGGTCTCGTACCGCGACCGGAGGACCTCCAGCTCGGCGTCCGAAACCACGTCCGCCTGGAGCAGCCCGCATTCCACGAGCGCCTCGGCGTACGCGCGGATGTTCCGGCGCTGGATCTCCAGGGTCTGGGGATCGGCGTTCAGGGGGAGGTTCGCGGCGAACTCCCCGCCCCTGCGCACCAGCTCGTCCGGGTCCAGATACGGCAGGTGGGGTGCCATCGCCTCCCGGAAGACGTCTTCGGGACGCACCCGCTGCGTGCCGTTCGGGGTCTCGGTGCGGGCGTCCACGGTCGTCCTCCTTTCGCCACCGGTGCGGCCGCGCCGCCG
This sequence comes from uncultured Thermodesulfobacteriota bacterium, assembly GCA_964491375.1. Lineage (GTDB taxonomy): Bacteria > Desulfobacterota > Deferrisomatia > Deferrisomatales > Deferrisomataceae > CAZBGL01. The sequence continues at coordinate 3,058 of CAZBGL010000027.1, forward strand.
CGCTCACTCCCCGGCCGCCTCCCGGGCCTCCTCGAGCCACGCCCTCAGGGCGTGCTCGGTGAGTTCGCCCATGGGGATCCGGGTCACATCGAACCCGGCGGCCTCCAGCCGCGCTACCATGGCCGGGGCCCGCCCCGGGTTCATGGAATGCACCAGCACGGGAACTTCCCGCGCGATGTGCTCCACGATCGCCCCCACCACGTCCATCCCGTCCAGGCGCAGGTCCACCGCGGTGCGCGCCCGCTCGCCCAGGTCGTGGTCGAGCAGGATCGCCCCGTACACGTCCCCGGCGTCGCGCTCGATCACTCCCAGGGCCTGGCCCGCGCTTCGCGCCACCACCACGCGCGCCCACTCCGGCATCCATCCCCGCAGCAACTGCTCGCGCTCCACGTTGTCCTCGATGACCAGCACCCGGAACACCCGGGGGCCGCCGGGAGCACCGGGACGAGGGGACATCGCCTCCATGGTTGCCTCCATGGTCTGTGGGCCACGCGAACCACCGGCCCTCCTGCCGGGGGGTCCCGCCACGACCCACTCTAGCAGGTGATCCGGGAGGGGGAACCTGTCAATCCTGACAGGTTGGGGCCGTTCCCCGCGATCCCGCCGGGCGCCGGGGGCGTTTCCCCGGGGGCCGGACCGTTTGCACCCGGGGTTCTCCTCTCCTAAAATCCCGGTAGCGACGCGGATTCCCTCCCGCGAGGAAGCCCCATGGCCGGTCCTCAGACCCCGCACCGTCGACCTCCCGACCACCTCACCCCGGAGCAGGTGGGACGGCTCCTGGCCCGCCTGCAGGAGTTCCACCGACAACAGGGGATGGTGGGGACCGTGTTGGATCCCGCCCAGGAGAAACGGGTTATCGAGGGCTTCCGCCGTTTCCTAGCGGCGTTTCTGGGGGAACTTCCGGGGACGGACAAGGCCGCGGAACAGCTCGCCGGCGAGTGTTTCGCGGGGGAGATCCCCTTCGTTTCGCTGATGGGTAGTTTCAATTACATCAAGGAACACCTCATCCTGATGGTGGCGTCCAACACGCCCGACCCGATGAACCATTACCGGCGGATCGACGCCGTGTTCGAACGGGCCAAGCGCGTGACCGCCCACCACTACCTGCGCCACGAGGCGAAACGTTCCCTGCCGATGCCCGCGATCTTCGTCCGCGACAAGATCCTGATCCGGGTGTACCGAGAGTGGTTCGAACAGCTCCGCACCGCTCTGGCGGGCGACCTCGACGCGTTTCCTCTGGAGCCGGCGGAAGACTGTCCGTTCGCGAGGGCCTTGAGATACCCGGAAAGCCTGTTGGTCTGTCTCGACCTGAAGATCTGTGACCAGATCCTGGAACACCACCGCTCGATTTTCCAGCAGGCTAGCATCCTGTACGCCGTGATACGAGCAGGCCGTTACGAACAAGCATACATTCTGTACAAAGAAATCTATGAAAAGATTACGCAGTTGTTCAATCTTCTCAGCGTACTCTATTTCGAAGGACAAACGAACCGAGTCGGAAGGTTCTTCAACTTCGTACAGGCAGCGCTCCACTTACCCGGGAGAAAATACTTCTGCGTGCTGAATCTTTCACAGATGAACCGCATCAACAGGCTGTACGGCACCGAAACCGGGGACCGGGCCCTGGAGGCCGTGGAAGCCGCCTTGCGCAGGGCCGTCGACCCCCACCGGTCGTGGCTCCTGTTCACGCGGGGGATCGCCGGCGACTTCTACCTGTTCGGGATTCACACCGATCCGGACCGGATGTGCCGGGTCCTGGAGGGGGTGCGCGAAGAGATCGGCCAGCACACCGACCTGCCCGAGGAGCTGGACCTTCTCTATCACGGCGTGGAGCTCACCGAGTTCCGCCAACTTACTACCGAGAACATGCACCTTGTGGTTCAGTACCTGGCCGAGCAGAGTCGTCGGGCCGGTCCCGACCCCTGTCCGGTGGGGGATAGGCATCACGAGGATGCCATGCTGGCGTGGATCAAGGAGCAATACCGCCGCACGCTGGACCTCCGGGCCAAGCTCACGGACGAAACCGTGGAGATCTTCGTCCAGCCCCTTGTCACGCTGGATGAGCGCCGGGAGATCCACGCCTTCGAGGTGCTGGGACGCTTTCGAGAGGGGGATGGATTTCTCAGCGCGGGTTTGTTCATCGACGACATCATCGCGATGGGCCTGATCACGGATTTCGACCGCCTCATCCTCCGGGCCCTGGCTCGCCAGGCCCGCGAGCTGCGCGAGATCACGAAACGCCTGTTCGTGAACGTATCGGCCGTCTCGTTGGCCGACCCGGCGTACTTGGACGATCTGGGGCGCGCACTGGACGGACCCCTGAAGGCGTTCGAGGTGGTTCTGGAACTGACGGAACAGGTCCTGTTCAACTGCCGCGACCAGGTCCACGCGCTTCACGAGGAACGGGGGGTGCTTTTCGCGATCGACGATTTCGGCACCGGTTACTCTTCCCTACGTACCGTCATCGAACTGGCCACGGAAGGAAGCGTGCGGTACTTGAAACTGGACGGCTCCCTGACCGAGAGCATCCTGACCCACCCCGCCAGTGAACACATCGTCCGGATCACGCAGCGCATGGCCCGGGAACTCGGGCTGGATACCGTGGCCGAGTACATCGAGACGCCCGAGCAGCAGGAGACCCTGGAACGGCTCCGGATTGACCTGGGGCAGGGCTTCCTGATCGGCATCCCCGACCCGGTGCCGGTATGGAAGGGCAAGATGAACTACCTGCGGTCCAGCCGGCGTGCGGACACCTCCTTGAAGTTCGCCTACTAGGGGCCACCCGGCAACCTCCCGGGCTCCCGTCGGCAGGGCCGGGCCGTTGCACGGCGAGGAGCCAGCCTCGGGGGCGAGCGGAACCGCCGCCCCCGGGGTGTCCACCCGGGTCTCACGGAAGACGGGAAGGCCCCGGGCATCGGGACGGACCCCGGGGGCGTGGAAGGTCGGGGCGAGCCTGCCGGGGAGCGAGCCGCGCCTCCAGCAGGCCCAGAAACGCCCGGCGAAGCTCCGGGTTCCCGAACGCGCCCACGTGACCCGCGTCCCGCGCGATCCACAGCCCCTTGGGCTCGCGGGCGGCCTCGAACAGGAGGCGCGCGTGCCGCACGGGCACCACCCGGTCCCGTTCGCCGTGGACGATGAGCACCGGCACCGGGGACACCCGCGCGATCCACCGCACCGGGCTGTAGGCGTCGTCCACGGTCCGGCTCAGAAGACCGCTCACCGGCCACAGGAGCAGGGTGCGGGCCAGCTTCTCCCTGAGGATCCGCCGGTACCCGGCAAACGCGCTGTCCACGACCAGGAGCCGGAGCCGGTCCTTGCGGGGGCTGGTGGCCACGGTGTATACGGCCACGGCCCCACCCAGGGACTGGCCGAGCACCCACACCGGCACCCCCCACCGGTCCTGCCGCGAGAAGGCCCACGCCAGCACGGCCGCCGCATCCCGGTGGATCCCTGGGATGTCCGGCCGGCCCTGGGAGAGGCCGTAACCCCGGTAATCGAACAGGACCACCCGGTGCCCCCGCTCCACCAGCCAGAGCAGCCCCGGCGCGTGGGTGGCCACGTTGCCGGCGTTTCCGTGGAAAACCACCGCGGTCGACCGGGGACCGCCGTCCGGCTCGAACACCCACCCGTGCAGCCGCACCCCGTCGGAGGCGGTGATCCACAGGTCCCTGGGCCGGGCCGCGGCCACCTCGGGCGGGCGTTCCCCACCCCTTTCGGGATAGAAGAACAACCCGGCGCATCCCCAGAGGCACGCCGCAGCCGCCCCACCCAGCGCGAGCGCCCGCACCCGGCTCAGTAGAACCACATCCAGGCCACCTCCCAGCGCGTGTCGTGCTCTCCGTCCCAGGCCTCGCGCACCACGCGCCCCTGCAGTGCGGCACGCCGCGAAAGCCCCCGGGTGATCCACACCTCGGCACGCCACCCCGGACGGGCGGGGACAGGGACGTACCCCGTGAACCGTCCGCGCACGCCGGCGCTCCACCGGAGAGGTGGCTGCCACAGCAGCCCCGCGTCCACGCCCCCCCCGATCCCCCACCCCGTGTCCCTTCCCCCGGACACCACCCCCTCGGCCAGGCCCATCGTGTAAAGGAGCACACCTTCGGCGGGCGCCACGGACACGCCGGCCGCGAACCCGCCCACCCCGAGCCGGGTGCCGTCACCGGCCCCGGCCGGCCGGCGCACGAATCCCGCCTGCACGGACCACGACCAAGGCCGGAAGAAGGCACCCCAGGGCTCGAGCGAGACGATGCGCACCAACTCCAACCGGGTGAGCCGCAGTCTTCCCCTTTCCGGCAGGAATCCCACCTCGGTCTCCAGGAAACCGATCGCGGACCCGGGTTCGTACCCGGCCACCGGGTCGTCGAGCCCGTGGTACGACGGGCGGATCCCCAGGCCCAGCCACGGTGCCCCCCCTGCGGCCCCGGCCGAGAACCGTACCCGGGACGAAGCGTGGCCCTCGTGGGGGGCCGGAGGCCGGGGCACCCGGGGCTCCTCGGCCGGCACCCCGGTGCGGCTCCGGGCGGCGAGCAGCGGCAGATACCGCCTTCGGTACGCCTCGCGGTCCAGGTCGCCGCGCACGTATTCGATCCGCACGAGCTCGGCGGCCGCTTCCAGGATCCGGGCGCGCCGGCCCGCCTCTCCGGGCACGTCCTCGGGCGCGGCCGCACCCGAGGCCAGGGCGCGGATCGCGTCGATCGCCTCCCCGTCCAGGGTCTTCCCCAGGGCCTCCAGCCGCCGCACGAGGGACGGCCTGTACACGACCTCCCGCACCAGCCCCTCGGCCAGCACGTCCTCCACCGTGTCCAGGGGGGTGACCCAGGCGGGATACCGGTCGGTCAGGCGCACGCCGGAGCGGGCCGCCTCCAGGAGGAACAGGATCTGGTACGAGCAGTTTTCGTCCAGGTAGTAGTAGGCCGCGTACCGGTCCCTGAGCTCCCACGCGTGGAGCGCCAGCGTGCGGGCCTCCTGGGCCGTGAGATTGAGCCGGTACTCCCACACGTCCCGCTGCTCGATGTCGGCGTACTGGAGCACCTTTTCGTAGTAGGGCTGGAGGGTGTAGTACCCGGGATACAGGCCGGACAGCCCCTTGAAGGCGTACACCACGGCCAGGTCGTTCGGGTCGGTGCGGGCCGCGAAGTTCACGGCGTGGGCGAGCAGAGACGAGCCCGATGCCGGATCGATCCGGATCAGGGTGTGCCCGAACATCGAGGCCGGGTTGCCGCCGTGGGCCGCCGGGAACACCAGGGTGGCGCCGCCCGGGTCCATGGCCTCGAGCGCCTCGGACAGGGCGGGGCACCGGTCCGGGGCCACCCGCCCCGGGTCGAGGCCCAGTTGTCCGGCCAACCAGGCGTACCGGGCCGGGAACCGGCACCAGGGCGCCCGGTCCGGCTCCGGGGGTGGCGACTCGCACAGGGCGCGCAGCTCGGCCTCCATCTCGGCCCCGGGGTCGGCCGCCCCGTCCGGGGCGAGGAAAAACGACGGGTCGTCCATGAGGCTCTGCTCGCCGAACCACCCCTTCCGTACGTGGAGCAACGTGCGCCAGTACGGATCGTCGGAAAGGCCCCGGGCCTCGGCTTCCTCGACCAGGACTGCGCAGTCGTCCGGCGCTCCGGCCGCCTGGGCGGTGCCCGCCAACACCAGAACGGCAAACACGACAAGGGGGCGTGCGGGCCGCGCCCGCACACCCCCTTGGAAGGCAGCCGTCCGCAACGATCAGCCCTGGAGCCTCACGATCGAGTCCACCACGTGGGCGTACCCCACGTCCGTGGCCGGGAAGATCGCGTCGAAGTTGGCCTGGAGGGTGCGGTAGAACGCTTCGCGCTCGGCCGCCGGGACCCCCATCAGGTCCGCGAGCGCCGTGAGGGTCTCCCCCCCGCCCCGGGCGATGTCCCGGGCCAGGTTGTCGAGATTGGCCAGCACGAACTTCTCCAGCTTCTCGTTCTTGACGAAGCTGGAGGGTCGCTCGCACTCGGAGGTACCCGATGTGATGCCGAACGTCTGGTTGCCGAACGTTCCGTTCGTGGTCACCGCAAAGGACTGGAGCAGGATGGAGTCGTCCGCGGCGTCGCCGAACAGCATGGTTCCCAGGCCGCACCCGGTGTTGGCCTTGGCGTTGCCGGCGAACGCGCTGGGTGCGGCCAGCAGGCACGCGGCGAGCAGGACGAACGCTTTTCTCATGACACACCTCCTTTTGGTGTTGTGGGGTGCCCTCCGGCCCGCCCCCTCCGGGCCGCGGGCGGCTCACAATGACCACGCCGGCCTCACGCCGGGCATGGGGGGGAGATCATAAAAACTTGTATGTGAGGCCGGGCATCTGTCAAGTAAATGACCGTGCGAGTTCCCTGCCCCGACCGATCTTGGAGTCCTCATTTCTCAGGAATGGAACCCGTTTTCCCACTTTCCCCACATGCCGGGCACTTGCAGGGGGCACAAAATGTGCATCTGACGGCAGTATACTCGTTCCGGTCCCGGTATCCGTCGCTGGGGAGGACGGCTGAAGGAGCCATGAACGGAAGGACGACCTGGCTGAAAATCCGCCCGATTCACCGCATCGCCGGGCTGATCGCACGTCGCATCGACGAGTGGCGCCGCCAAGGGGAACACTACCTGGCCCATTGGCACCGGAAGCGTCGCTCCTAGCACCGAAACGGCAAGACGACCAGGCCGGATCCACGACACCCGCAAGTCCCTACGCCCCTCCCTTTCCCTCAAGGCGAGACACAGACCGCGTGGAGTCACGGTTGGTGGCTTCTGGACCCGGGAAACCTCTCTGGGCTATCTTGGATCGGCTCGTGGGGCGTAACCCTTCCCGGGATCTGGGCATCCAAGTCTTTTCCGATCACTCCACCACAGGAGGGATACCATGGGATTGGAGGTGACCTTTCCGGGCGGCGTGGCCGTGGACGTGCACTACAAGGGCCACACGATCCACACAGATCAGCCGGAGAAGGCCGGGGGCGGCGGCACGGGGCCCTCGCCGTTCGACCTGTTCCTGGCCTCGATCGCCGCGTGCGCCGGGTTCTTCGCCCTGCGGTTCTGCCAGGAGCGGGACATCTCCACAGAGGGCCTGGGGGTCACCGTGGACCTCGAACGGGACCCGGAACGGCACCGGGTGTCGAGGATCAAGATCCGGGTCCGCCTGCCGGAGGGCTTTCCCGAAAAGTACCGGAAGGCCATCCTGAGGGCCGTGGACCAGTGCGCGGTCAAACGCCACATCGTCGAGCCGCCGGCGTTCGAGTTGACCACGGAATAGAAAAGGGGCGGCCCCGGAAGGGGCCGCCCCTTCTTCGTCCCGGCGCATACACCGGTTAAAGCCGCAGCGCCTCCAGGTAGGCGCGCTCCGACAGGTCGGTCCAGGCATCGATCTTCTTGCGAAACGCGCGGAAGGATGCGTACACCTTCTTGCTCATGGGGTCGGACTCGGCCACCTCCTCCACGACCTCTTCGGAGAGTTTCCGCAGCCCTCTCAGAACGTCGTCCGGGAACCGGCGCAGCTGCACCCCGTGCTTCTCCACGAGTTCCTTGAGGGAGTCGTTGTTCTTCGCGTCGAACTCGGAGAGCATCCAGATGTTGGACCGCCAGCACGCGGTCTCCACGATGGCCTGCAGATCCCTGGGCAGGCTCTCCCACGCCTTCTTGTTGATGAACACCTCGAGCACCGTGCCCGGCTCGTGCCAGCCCGGGTAGTAGTAGTACTTGGCCGCCTTG
>CAZBGL010000028.1:0-4884 GCA_964491375.1 uncultured Thermodesulfobacteriota bacterium
ATGACCGTAGAATGCCCGCCTTCCCGGGAGGCATCCTCGTGAGACCGCTTCGGATCGTCCCGCTTGCCCTTCTCCTCCTCGTCGGGGGATGCCAAGGCGATCAACCCCCTCCGCCCCGTCCCCCGCCGGAGGTCCGGCCCGTGGAGGTGTACGTGGTCCGGCCCTTGCCCTACAGGCGGACCGTGGTCCAGACCGGCACCCTGGAGCCCTCGTCCGTGGTGACGCTCTCGGCCGAGGTGACCGCCCGGGTCGTGGACATGAACTTCGAGGAGGGCGAGGAGGTCCGGCCGGGCCAGGTGCTGTACGTGCTGGACGATCGGGATCTGCGCCAGGCGCTCCGGGCCCGGGACGCGGCCATCGAGGAGGCCCGGGTGGCCCTGGCCCGGGCCCGAACGGACCTGGAGCGGGCCCGGGCCCTGGCGGGCCGGGGGGCGGCCACCCGCGAGCGGCTGGACGCCGCCCGGTTCGCGGTGGAGGCCGCGCGCGCCCGGCTCGCCACCCTGCAGGCCGAGCGCGAGCGGCTGGAGCTCCAGATCGAAAGGACCCGGATCGCCTCCCCGGGGAGGTACAAGGCGGTGGAGGTGCTCGCCCGGGTGGGGAGTCTCGCGGTGGCCGGCCAGCCCCTGGTGCGCCTTGCGGCCGTGGACCCCGTGGACCTGGTGATCCCCGTCGCCTCCCGGAGGGCGGGGCTCCTTCGGAAGGGCCAAAAGGTGAAGGCCCGGGTGGACGGGCTCTCCGAACCCGTGGAGGGAGTGGTCCGGGACGTCTCCTTCGCGCTCCCACCCGAGCCGGGCTTCGTACGGGTCCGGGTCCGCATCCCCAACCCCGGGGGGCGGCTCCTTCCGGGCCAGGTGGCCCGGGTGGAGCTGCCGGCCGAAGAGCGGGAGGATCTCGTGTGGGTCCCGGCCGAGGCCCTGGTCGAGCGGCTCGGGGTCCCCGGGGTGTACGTGGTGGAGGACGGGAAGGCCCGCTTCCGGGGCGTGAGCACCGGCCGCGTCTGGGGCGACCGGGTGGAGGTGCGTGAGGGGATCGAGATGGGCGAACAGGTGATCGTGGTGGGACAGTCCGCGCTCTCTCCCGGCGACCGGGTGGACATACGGCGCAAGCGGTGAGCCCGGCCCGGTTCAGCGTCCGCAACCCGGTCTTCGTCAACCTCCTCTTGCTCCTCATCCTCACGGGGGGGTTGATCTCGTGGTTCTCCGCCAACCGCGAGGTGTTTCCCGCCCTGGATCTCAACCTCGTGGCCGTGACCACGCCCTACCCCAGGGCCAGCGCACTGGAAGTGGAAAAGACCGTCACGATCCCGGTGGAGAACGCCGTCCGGGGGATCGACGGCATCAAGGACGTGGTGAGCCAGTCCCTGGAGGGGCGGTCCCTGGTCATGGTGGAGGTGGACCGGGACGCCGACACCCGGCGCGTGGCCGACGACGTCCGGGCCGAACTGGACCGCCTCACGGACCTTCCGGATGACGCCGAGGATCCCGTGGTCACGGCGATCAAGACCGTGTTCCCCGTGATCAACGTGGCGGTGACCGGAGAGGTGCCCGAAGCCGTCCTCCGGTCCGTGGCCCGGGAACTCGAAGACGCGCTCCTGGAGATCCGGGGTGTGAACCAGGTGACCGTGACGGGCCTGCGGGATCCCAGGATCCGGATCGACGTGCTCTGGGAGCGGGCCCTGGCCTACGGCGTGGACCTCCAAACGATCATCGACACCGTGGCCGGGGCGAACGCCGCCCTTCCGGCCGGGACCACCCGGAGCCCCTCCCAGGAATGGGGAATCCAGGTGGACGCCGAACTCGACCGGGCCGGCAAGCTGCGGGACCTTCTGGTGCGCCTGCCCGGCCGGGGCGGGGCGGTGCGGCTCGGCGACCTCGCCCGCGTCGTGGAGGACTACGAAGAGCCGGTCACCCTTTCCCGCGTCAACGGAAAACCCGCCCTGAACCTGATCGTGTTCAAGAAAAAGCAGGGCGACACCATCCGGATCGCCCGCGAGGTGCGCGCCCTGGTGGAGCGATGGCGCGGCCGGCTTCCCCAGGGCGTGGACCTGGTGCCCAACCAGGACAACTCCCGCTGGATCCGGAAGCGCCTCGAGACCATGTACACCAGCGCCCGCCTGGGGTTCGTCCTGGTGTGCCTCACCCTGTTCTTGTTCCTGGAGTGGCGCGTGGCCCTGTGGACCGCGGCCGGGATCCCGGTGAGCTTCCTCGGCGCCGTGTTCCTCATGCGGCTCACGGGCATCTCGGTGAACATGCTCAGCCTGTTCGCGTTCATCGTAGTGCTCGGCATGGTGGTGGACGACGCCATCGTGATCGCCGAGAACGTGTACCGCCACATGCAGGCCGGGCTTTCTCCGCGGAAGGCCGCGGTGCGGGGCGCCACCGAGGTCTCCCTGCCGGTGGTGGCCGCGGTCACAACCACCGTGGCCGCGTTCGTGCCCATGCTCCTGATGACGGGCACCATGGGGAAGTTCATGGCGGTGATCCCCAAGGTGGTCACGTTCGCCCTGGCCGTGTCCCTCCTGGAGGCCCTGTTCATCCTGCCCAGCCACCTGGCACACATGCGCGCCCCCCGGCCCAGGCGGCGGCGGGACGGGCCCTGGTTTCGGCGGCTCAGGCGGGCGTATCTGGGGGCCCTGACCCTGGCCGTGCGGTACCGGTACGTCACCCTGGTCGGGCTGGTGGCCCTGGCCTCGGCCGTGGGATGGGGCGCGGCTCGGCACCTCCGGTTCGTGCTGTTCTACGGCAAGGACCTCCCCGCCTTCACGGTGGACCTGGAGGCCCCGCCCGGAACCCCCTTGGAGCGGACCGCAGAGATCGCCGCACAGGTGGAGGCCATCGCATCGGGTCTTCCTCCGGCGGACCTGGACGCGTTCACCACCCTGGTGGGAGGGCAGATCGACCCCAACACCGGCCGGATCAAGGTGGGCGAGAACCTGGCCCAGGTGTTCTTCGAACTGTCGGAGTTCGAGACCCCCGGCCGGCGTAACGGCTTCGTGGTGGCCGACGAGGTGCGGCGAAGACTCTCCACGGTGCGGGGGGCGGTGGCCGAGGTGAACAAGATCCAGGCGGGCCCCCCCGTGGGCAAGGCCGTGGACGTGCGGGTCCGGGGCGAGGACTTCGGGCCCCTGCGCCGAGCCGCCGAGGAGCTCGTGGCGTTCCTCAAGGGGCTGCCGGGCGTGTTCGACGTGCGCCACGACTACCGGACCGGCCGCACCGAGATGCGGGTCGAGGTGGACCGGGAGCGGGCGGCCTACTACGGCGTGACTGCCCAGGCCGTGGCCCTGGCGCTCCGGGCCGCGTTCGAGGGCGTGGCCGCCGCATCGGTGCGGCGGGGTGAGGACAAGCTGGACCTGGTGGTGCGTCTGGCGGACGCCGAAAGTCCCGACCGCATCGCGGACCTGAGGATCCGCGCGGTCGACGGCCGCCTCGTGCCCCTTTCGGCCGTGGTGCGCATCCGGGTGGCCAAGGCCGTGGAGGAGATCAACCGTCGGGGCGGCCGCCGGGCGGTGCGCGTGACCGCCGACGTGGACAACGCGGTCACGTCCAGTTCCCAGGTGGCGGGCCGGCTCCGGGAGAAGTTCCAGGAAATGGAGCGGCGGTACCCCGGCCTGGAGTTCCGGTTCGGCGGGGAGCAAAGGGAGCAAGCCGAGAGCGTGGCCAGCCTGGTGCGGGCCTTTCTCATCGCCCTCGTGGCCATCTACGCGATCCTGGGGGGGCTGTTCCAGAGCGCCGTCCAGCCCCTGCTCATCATGTTCGCCATCCCGTTCGCAGCCGTGGGGGTGTTGATCGGGCACCTGGTGCTCGGAGAACCCGTGGGGCTGCTCACCCTGATCGGTCTCACCGCCCTCACCGGTATCGTGGTGAACGACAGCTTGGTGCTCGTGGACTTCATCAACCGGGCCAGGCGGGGGGGCGCGGGCCGCTGGCGGTCGGTGCTCCGGGCCGGCCGGGTGCGGCTCCGGCCCGTGCTGCTCACCTCCATCACCACCATTGCGGGTTTCGGCAACCTGGCCCTCAAGACCACCGGCCAGGCCGCGTTCCTGGCACCCATGGCCATCAGCATCGTCTGGGGGCTCGCGTTTGCCACCGTGCTCACCCTGGTGGTCATCCCGGCGCTCGTGGCCGTAACCGACGACCTCAAACGGCTCGCGTCCCGTGCGGTGGCGGCGGGCCGGACCGGGCCGGGAACCCGACGATGAACGGCCCTCACCCGAGGGCCAGGCTCACCCCCATCGCCGCACCCAGCGGCACAGCGATCCAGGGGTTGCACCACAGGGCTCACCCGCCCCCGAGCCGCCGATTCAGCCGGGAGAATCCGTACCCGGCCAGAGCTCCCAGCACTCCATACAGAACCACGCGCATCGCTTGCTCCTGTCCACACCGCTGTCGGCTGATGGCTGACGGCCGTCGGCATCCGGGTCGGCGGGCTGCGGAGGGCGATCTCACTCAAGCGAAGGATGAAGACACGGGGTGCACCCCGCAAGGATCGGGGCGTGCGCGGATCCTGCCGGCCGTCCATTTCGGTCCGCTCGAAGCGCGCGCATGTCCGCTCTCGGAAAACCTCCGCCCCTCGTACACCTCACACCGCCACGCGGCGCTTGATCTCCTCCACGGCCTTTTCCACCGACGTGATCCGGTGCTCGTACTGCCGCAGGATCCGCTCGTGCTCGTTGCGCCGGACGATGTCTTTGCCGAGCTGCTCCATCCGCAGGTCGAGGCGGTCGTGACGCTCCGTGAGCTCGGAACGGACGTTCTCGATCTTCTCCGTGAGTTCCGCACGGACGCCCTCGATCTTCTCCGTGAGCTCCGAGCGGACGCTCTCGATCCGTCCCATGAGCTCGACACGGACCTGGTCGATCCGCTTGTTGGTCTCGTCGATCCGTTT
>CAZBGL010000029.1:0-10352 GCA_964491375.1 uncultured Thermodesulfobacteriota bacterium
CGTCCCCCCGGCTCCTACCCCCCCACCGACCTCTCCGGAGGCCGAGACCGTTACCTCAATCCCGTTGAAGATATGCGGGGCCTGATCCTGGATGACGCTAAGCAGTTCCCGCAAGAACGACATGAGCTGGTCTTCGTCCGGGAACGACACCACGGGTACCCCGTCTTCGAAGCTGGCCTCCAGCCCCAGCGTGTCGCGAGCGGAGGCAAAAGCCGCTTTCAGGGTGTTGGCAAGGGAGTCGAGTGCGTCGCCCACGTCCATCGAGGCGGAAATGCCGATGCTGCCCCCTATTTTGCCGCCCACGGCTACGTGGTAGTTGACCTCGAACCCGACGCTGACCCCCGCCCCGAAAGAGACGTCGGGCCTGGTCGTGGCGTGGATTTCGGCCCGCAACCCCCTGAAACGCACTCTCAGGTCCGCCCTCAGCTCCGGAAATGGTGACGACGAGGGAAACACTGCCTCCAGCAGGTCACCGGCCGCTCCCGGGGGCGGGTTCGGGGCCGCCCCGGGAAAAGAGCCCGTGATGGTGAGCCCGGTGTCGGGCACCTCCGGGTTTGAGAACGAGGCCTCGATACCCGCCCCTTCGACGCCGAGAAACGCTTCGAAGGAATACAGCTCTCGTGAAGCGCTCAGTACCCGGTACCGTATGGAAACTCGTTGGCCTTCTGCGCGGTAGTAGAGTCCGATTTCGGCTTGGAGCCCGTTGAGCGCCGTGCCCGCGAGGTCCGACAGCTCGGCGATCACGTCGCTCAACGGGAAGGAAGGGAGCTCCTCGAGGAAGTCGTCGAGGGGCCACGCATCCATCTCTCCCAGGGGGAACGTGCGCACGGTGGTGCCCTCTTGCACTTCCAAATAGGAAGCGGTGCCCACGGTGAGCACCACATGGGCATCCTTCTCCAGGGAAAGGCCACCCATCAGGTCGGAGAGGGTGTCCCCCCCTTGGGCCAATGGCTGGGTGAGGGCCTCGAACGGGTTGGTCTCGAGGCTGTCCACCGTGTTGTTCAACCTGTCCACCACCCTGCGGACGAGGCTGGCCACATCGTCCGGGCCGTTGCCGTCCACGAACCGTTGGAGATCTTCCACGAGGCTCTTCGGATCGATGTGCTCCGAGATCACCCCGGTGGGATCGTCCGCGAACGCCGAAGCCAATGAGGTGAAAACGTCGTACACGTCGCTCAGGGCATCCCGCATGGCGGCCGCGCGAACGGCCGGGTCCATGCCGGTGAGCGTAGAGATCACGTCCGTGAAATGCGCCAGGAGATCGAGTTCGTCCCGGGTGATGAAATCCCACAGGGTGCTCGCCACCTCGGAGGCCGCCGCCACGGCATTGCCGGCCGCTTCGCCCGCGGCCGAAACGACCCCGCTGACCACCCCGACGGCCGTACTCGACACCGTGCCCCACAGGGAAGGGGTGCTCCGGACCGTCGCCCGTGCAGCGCGAGGTTCGATGACGTCCAGATGCAGGGTGTTGTCCGCGTCCAACCGAAGGCGGGACAAGGGGAGGGTGATGTTCTCGGGCAGGTGTTTTCGCAGGTTGACCAGCGTGTCTTCGTCCACGACCGCGGAGAAGATGTAGATCGCAGGAGTGGGATTCAAAGCCGGTTGCTCAAATTCCACCTTACGGTCCCCCAACGCCTCGCCGGGCCAGAACGGCCCCTCGTCCATCCACAGGTCCAGGGTGCAGCGCCCGTCCGCTGCGCACCCGCCTGCCACCAGGGTGGGAACCCCCATGAAGCGGGCGACGCCCAGAAAACGACCTTCCTCGAACGCTCTCCCCGCAAAATCGCCCCGCAACGCCGGCACGGCGGACGGCCGCGCGCGGACCACAGTGAGAGGTACCCCCGGCCCGAGGTCCCGGCCCACTCGTCCCCCCCCCGACGGTGCGCCCACGTTCGCCACGGCCATGGCCACCACGTCGTCCGCCCGGTCCCTGAGCACTTGTTCGGCCAGGGTCCGATCCGCCAAGTCCTTGGCCGATAGGAGCTCCAGTTGGCGCACCAGGGGATTGTGGCGGAGCTCCTCTTCCAGATCCGGCAGCACGGTGACCTGAGTGTTGGTGGTAAACGTGCGGCCATAGAGGTCGACGACGGTGACGGCCACGCCGAACACGCCGGGCGCGTAGAACACGTGATCCGTTTGGATGCCTTCCTCCACCGGTCCACCGGAAGACGAGGAGGTGTCAAACCGCCACGTGGCCCCCATCACCCCGGCGGCACAGGAAACCTGGAACCGCAACGGCTTCCCCTGGACTCCCGTGTCGTCCGAAACGTCCACGCGAAGCACCGGGGCGTCGGGGGGGACGGACAGGGGGAAGGCCAAGTCCCGACCCAACGTAGCCCCCGTGCGGGCGGTGATCTCGGAGGAGAGGACCACCCGGTACAAGGTACCCGGAGTTAGGGCCTGGGCGGGCACGAACACGAGGCGTGAACCGTCAGGCGCTGCATAGAGCGTTCCGGGGACGGGCTGAAGGGGATCTTCGCGATACAGGCGTACCCACTCGCATCCCGCCAGCTCGGCGAGACCGGGAGCGTCCGCCGCGAGCCGGGCTCCTGTGCGGCTGAGGTCCAGCGGCTGGCCGAACGGGATTTCCACCACGGCGGACCGGTCGACCCCTTCGTAGCGGCGGGTCAACGCATCCAGATCCAGGGTGAGGGATGCCGGAAGGCCGGTTTCACCACTGCCCCCTCCTCCGCCCCCGTGCCCCCCGCAAGCCGAGATCGTCGCGATACCGATAACCATCAGGAGTCGGAGCAGAAGGCCTCGCACGATAATTCCCTCCGGAAAGGTGTAAAAGAGCCGCCTTGCTGCTATGCAATCTACGTTCCGTAACGGGTCGTTATCCGAACAAGGGTTTGTTTTGCACTTGGTCTGGAGGTGTTGGGAAAGAATTTTCTCTTATTCTGGAAAAATGTTCCCAAGGGGGTGGAATTTAGCCGCAGGTGCCCTGGGCGAAGCAGTTGCTCCCCGAGGGGGCGTTGGTATCATGGAAGGTCCGAACGAGCGGCGCGGTGACGCAGCATGGCGCGCGGAGGTAGTCAATGATCGTCGTCGGTTGCGACGTGGGATCCGTGGCGGTCAAGGCTGCCGTGCTGTTACCCGAGAGCCTTCCGGAGACCGGGCTCGAGGGACTGGTTCCTTTCCCGGCAAGTCCCCGGGGCTACCGGGTATACGTCTCTCCTTATCGGAGGGTGGGGGGGGACCCCGCCGGAGCCGCTCGAAGGCTGCTGGTAGAAACGACCGAGCGGCTGGGGTGCCTGGGCGTCCCGGTCGAGGTGTACTTCACCGGCTCTGCCGGCCGGGCCGTGGCGGCCCGGTTCGGGGCCCCCTGGGAACACGACCTGCGGGCGCTGGCCCGGGCCGCGGCCCGCCTCCTTCCGTACGTGCGCGCGGTGTTCGAGATCGGGGGCGAAAGCGCCCGGTACCTGCGCTTGGACCCTGAGGAAGGCCCCGACACGGCAGCCCTGTTGGACTACGACGTGAACAGCGAGTGCGCCGCGGGCACAGGGGCGTTCTTGGATCAGCAGGCTCTTCGCCTGGGATTCGGCGTGGAGGAGATCGGCCCCGAGGCCCTTCTCGCCGAGCGGGCGGCCAAGATCGCCGGCCGGTGCTCGGTGTTCGCCAAGAGCGACATGATCCACGCCCAACAAAAGGGGGCTTCCCCGGCCGAGGTGCTTCGCGGGTTGTGCGAGGCGATCGCTCGGAACTTCCGAACCAGCGTAGTCCGTGCCCGGAACGTCCAGGGTCCGGCCGCCCTGGTGGGAGGCGTCGCGTTCAACCCCGCCGTGGTCCAGGCGGTGCGGGCCGCGTTCTCGCTGGACGGAGGGCTTCTGGTGCCCGAACATCCGGCCCATTGGGCCGCGTTGGGCGCAGCCCTCGGAGGGGCCTTGGCCGCGGAGGAGCGACGCCCCCGATCGGTGCCCGGCCCCCGGCCGGTTCGGGCCCCCTCGTGGGAGCCCTTGGACATGGATGGTGTCGTGGTTCTCCGGGACCGCGCCGGACCGGCCCGGGATCCGTCGTCGGTGGACGCGGTGTACCTGGGGATCGACGTGGGATCGGTGAGCACCAACCTCGTCTGCACCGCCCCGGAGGGAGATCTGGTGCACGAGATCTACCTCCGCACCCGGGGCCGGCCGGTGGAGGTGGTGCGGGAGGGGTTGGACCGGATGGCGGCGGTCCTGCCCCGGGACGTGCGGGTCCTCGGGTGCGCCACCACGGGCTCGGGCCGCGAGCTCGTAGGAGAGCTCGTGGGAGCGGATCTCGTGGTAGACGAGATCACAGCCCACAAGACCGGCGCGTCCTGGATTTCCCGCCTCCACCTGGGAACGGAGGTGGACACCATTTTCGAGATCGGAGGCCAGGACTCCAAGTACATCCGGCTCCGCGAGGGCGTGGTGGTGGACTTTGCCATGAACGAAGCCTGCTCGGCGGGCACGGGCTCGTTCCTGGAGGAACAGGCGGAGCTCCTGGGGGTCCGGGTCGAGGGGGAGTTCGCTCGCCTCGCGCTCGCCTCGCGCCGGCCGGCCCGCCTGGGGGAGCGCTGTACCGTGTTCATGGAGCGGGACGTGGCCCATCTAAAGGCGGCCGGCACGGCCCTGGAGGACCTCGTGGCGGGGCTGGCCTATGCGGTGGTCCAGAACTACCTGAACCGGGTGGTGCGGGGCCGGAGCGTGGGCGAAGTGGTGTTCTTCCAGGGGGGCACGGCGTACAACGACGCCGTGGCCGCCGCGTTCGCCAGGGTGCTGGGCCGCCCCATCGTGGTGCCCCCCCACAACGGGGTGCTCGGGGCCTACGGCGCGGCTCTGTTGGCCCGGGAGAGAAACGAGGCGTTGGGCGGAGCGAGTCGGTTCCGCGGGTTCGGGCTGGGAGACGAGGCCCGGCCCGTGCGGGTGTTCGTGTGCCGGGGGTGTTCCAACCGGTGCGACGTGCAGGAATACCGGGTGGGGGACCGGCCCAGCTTTTGGGGCGATCGGTGTGGCGAGCGTTACCGGCGTCCGGCCGAGGGTACCCGCAAGCCGGTGGTCCCCGACCTGTTCGCGCTCCGGGAGGAACTCCTCAAAGAGGAGGAGGGGCAGGGAGCGGGCGGGACTGTGGTGGGCCTCCCCCGGTGCCTGTACTTTTTCGACCAACTCCCTTTCTGGCGGGCGTACCTACGGGCCCTGGGGCTCGGTGTGATGCTGTCCGGGCCCACGACCGGGCACCTGGCCGACCGGGGCGCTGCCGCGGCCGTGGCCGAGCCGTGTTTTCCGGTGCAGGTGGCCCACGGCCACGTGCTGGAACTCCTGGATCGGGGGGTGGACGCCGTGCTCCTGCCCAACGTGCTCGACGCCGAGCGGCCGGCGGGATGCGGGGACCTGCCGGCCCAGTTGTGCCCTTGGGGCCAGACCGCCCCGTTCGTGGTGGCCTCGAGCCCCGAGGCAGGTCGGGCCCACGGCCGGCTGCTCGTACCCCGGGTCCGTTTCGGGGAGGGCCCCGAGGCCGTGGAGGAGGCCCTCTGGCAGACCTTCAAGGGGTTTGCATCGCGTCGGCGGCGCCACCGACGCGCGGTGGGGGCCGGGTACGAGGCGCTGCGGGCCTTCCGGAAAGCCTTCCGCGAGGCGGCTGACGGGGCTCTGGCGGCCCTGGAGCGCTCTGGCGAGCCCGCCGTAGTGGTGGTCGGCCGGCCGTACAACCTGTACGACCCGGGCCTCAACCTGAACATTCCCCGCAAGCTCAGACGGTTTTACGGGGTCAACGTGCTCCCCTATGATGCGCTCCCCCTGGAAATGGTCCGGGTGGACGACGTGAACCCCAATCTGTACTGGTATTACGGCCGGCGGATCCTCCAGGCCGCTCGGTGGACCGCGGACAAGCCCCGGTTTCACCTGCTCTACCTCACCAACTTCAAGTGCGGGCCGGACTCGTATGTGAAACAGTTCTGCGAGGACGCGGCTTGCCGGCCGTTCCTGGTGCTCCAGTTCGACGGACACGGCAACGACGCCGGGTTCATGACGCGGTGCGAAGCCTATCTGGACAGCAAGGGGGTGCTCCGTTGGTGGGCGAAGCGGAGCGCGTGAGGGACCGGGTGCTCTACATCCCCCGAATGTGTGCCGGAGCCAGCGAGGCCATGGCAGCCGCCTTCCGGGGTGCCGGCATGGAGGCCCGCGTGTGTCCACCGGCCAGCCCCGAGGCGGTGGAACGGGCCCGGCGCCACACCTCGGGGGAAGAGTGCTACCCCCAGGTGGTGACCCTGGCCGAGTTCCTGCTGGCCATGGACCTGCCGGGTTCGAACCGTCAGAGGCCGCCTTTGCCATGCCCACCACTACTGGCCCGTGCCGGTTCGGGCAGTACGCACCGTTCCTCGAGCGGGCGCTCCGACGGATGGGCTGCGAGGAGGTAGCCGTGGTGTCCCCGAACTCGGACGCCGGATACCGGGACGTGGCCGCTGCGGCACCCGAACTCCGGCGCTCCCTGTGGTGGGCCACCGTGGGGACCGACCTCCTCCGGCGAGCCCTTTTGCGCACCCGCCCCTACGAGGCCGAGCCAGGAGCGGCCGACCGGGCCTACCACCTGGGGCTTGCGGAACTGTGCAAGGCGCTGGAGGCTCAGGGAGGGTCTCTGGCCGAACGGCGTGCCCGGGTGGTGGGGGCCCTGGAACGGGCCGCCGCCCGTTTCCGCGCACTGCCCCGCAAGCCGCGGGACACCGTGCTCGTGGGGCTCGTAGGCGAGATCTTCTGCCGGTTGAACGTGTTCAGCAACCACGAGGTGGTGCGCCGACTGGAGGCCTTGGGCGCCGAGGTCTGGCTTTCGGGCATCGCGGAGTGGGTGTGGTACGTGAACTTCTGGGAGGTCCACGAACTGAAGGCCCGGGGCCGGGCGTGGTCCCGGGACATGCTCGCCGCCCGGGTTTCCCAGTGGGTCCAGGAACGCGAGGAGCGGGCCCTGGAGGCTCCGTTCCGCTCCTTGCTGGCTGACCGGCCCGAGCCCCACGGCGCGGTCGAGGTGCTGGAGCGGGCTTCCCCTTATCTGCCTTGGCAGGGGGCCATGGGTGAGATGGTGCTCAGTGTGGGCAAGGCCGTGTACGTGAGGGAGCACGGCGCCCATGGGGTGCTGGACGTGAGTCCCTTCGGCTGCATGAACGGGGTGGTGTCCGAGGCCGTGTATCTGCGGGTGAGCCGCGACCACGGGGGATTTCCGATCCGGAACCTCTACGTGGACGAGACCGCGGGCGACATGGACCTTCGACTCGAGATGTTCGTGGAGATGGCCCGGGCGTACCGGAAGAGGAGGGCGGCGGCAGGGACGTGACCCCCCTTTTCGCGGCCCGTGCGCCGTCACGTCCCGGGGCAGGAAACGTTCACGGCTCCTGCCCGGTCACGTCGAGCAGCAGCGGCAGGAGCTTCCGGTAGTACAGGTTGTCCCATACGTAGTCCCGGATCACGTGGCGAAACATGGTCTGGGTGTTGTTGGCCCAGGCGATGGCCAGGATCCGCTCGGCGATGGATTGGGGGGGTTCGTCGAGCTTGAAGTAGGTCACGTTGTCGCCGCCGATCTCCCGGAACGGCGGGATGTCCGAGCACACGATGGGCAGCTTGATCATGCCCGCCTCGAGCAGCGGGATGCCAAACCCCTCCTGGGTGCTGGGCATGAACAGCACGTCGGCCAGGAGGTAGAGGTCCCGGATGGTGATCCGGTCGGCGCCGAGCTTCTCGCCGCTCCGGAACCGGTACTCGGCCATGATCAGGATGTCCTTGTCCACGCCCAGTTCCTTTGCCAGGCGCCGGAGCTTGCGGTAGTAGGCCAGGGTCTTTTCCTCGTGGGGGTCGTAGGCGCCGGTGAGCAGCAGCCGCGCGTGGAGCCCCCGGTCCTGGAGGGCTCTCACCACGCGGATGGACAGCTCGATGTTCTTCCGGGGGTGGAGGCGGCTGGGCTGCACCAACAGGAAGTCCGCCTCGAACAGGTTCTCCTCCTGGATCACCCGGACCGTGGTGGGGTCGAGCCGGAAGAACCGGATCGGGTCGATGCCGTTGGGCACCACCTCCAGGTCTGCCCCGTGTCCATACAGTTGCCGGAACTGCTGCCGCCGGGCCTCGGTGATGGTGATGTACCGGATGTTCGGATTGTACCTGCGCAGGATCTCCCACACCGGGTGGCTCAGCTGGGGCGCCAGGTGGTCGTAGAAGAACGGGCTGTCGTGGTTCCACGCCACGACCCGGATCGTCCCGGCGTCGGCCAGGCGGTGAAGGGCCTTGGCCAGGGGCAGGTTGTACTGCATGGCCAGCACGTTGTGCGCGATGACCACCTGGAAGTCCTCGGCCATGGCCGAGAGGTAGGCGAAGATCTCGTCCGCGATCTGGTCCAGGGTCCGGGGATTCTCGGAGCCGATCTCCTGGGCGCGCAGGATCCGCTCGTTGCGGGAGCCCAGCCGCGGGTGGATCTCCACGGGGTACTCGTCGGTAAACTGCCCGCCCGCGCCGGCATAGATCTTGACCGGGTGGAAGTGGCGGCGGAACAGGGACGCCTGCTGGCGGACCACTTCCTCGACCCCACCCACCACGGGCGGACACGAATAGTGCAGAAGGGCAATCTGGATCTTGGGTTTCATGGCCGCGCACCTCCGTGCCGCCTTCATACCCCCTCGAGTCGACTTCCCGCAACCCGACCGGCACTCACGGCGCCGCGAAGCACTCCTCCGGCCGGAGCAGGCGTCCCCCGCAGCACCGAATCAGGTGGAGCAGCTTCTCCTCCAGCACCTCGTAGCTGAAGTGCTCCCGGGCGATCCGGTAGTTGCGCTCGACCATGCGCCGCCTGCGGCCCGGATCCTCCAGGATTTCGCGGATGCGCCGGATGGCCCGCCGGGTGGCGAACCCCTCGATCTCCACCACGTCGAACCCCTTGGGCTCGATGTCCGCGACGTAGATGGAGTACCGGTTCACCACGATCGGCTTCTTGAAGTATACGGCTTCCAGGAAGGCATTGCCGAACCCCTCGAACCCGCTCGGGTAGGTGACCAGGTCGGCGGCGAGGTACGCGTCGGCGATGGTGTACAGGCGTTCCCCGTCCCCGTTGACTCCCCGCCGGGGAGCGATCAGGTGGTCGATGCCCACGAGTTTCACACCCATGCGGGCCGCGTACTCATGGATGCGCTCGTGGTACTCGTCGCCCTCGTCGCCCGAGGCGTGGGAGATCACGAGCAGGGGGTTCTCGAGTTCCAGGTAGCTCACGATCTCGATGGACCGCTCGATCCACTTGCGTGGCACCACGCGCGTGGGCTGGAGCACGAGGATGTCGTCGTCGTCCAGGCCCAGGCGCTCGCGCAGGCTCCGGCTGTACGCGTCGGGCTCGGGCGGCGGGTTGGCGAAGTCGTACACGTTCGGCACGATGGTGTTCGAAAGCCCTCTCCTGAAGCTCAGTTGCTGGGAGGCCAGCGAGTTGATCACCACGTGCTGGATGGTGGGCAAGGCCGGCGGGAACGCGGCCCGGAGGTAGTCCTCGCAGGCGTTCACCAGGAACCGGTCCCGTTCCCACGCGAAGTCGTGGTGGTGGGCGATGGTGGGAATGCCGGTTTCCGCGATGAACTCGGCGAGGGCGAGACCCAGGGGGATGTTCATGGGGATGGCGAGCGCGTTCTCCGGGATGAGGAGTTGGACCTCGAAACGATCGCGGAAGGCGTACAGGGCCTCCTTGAGCTCGTCCTTCAACGCCTGCACGCGCTCGGACGTGGCCCGGCTCCGAACCCGCTTGCCGAACAGGTCTTCCTGGACCTCCAGGATCTCGGGGTGCTGGAAGTGGGCCTTTTCGATCAGCGTGGATCGGTCCTCGGGCCGGTCCAGTTCCCCGGCGAAGTAAAAGCACCGGTAGCCGTTCCGCTCCAGCACGTCCACCCATTTCTGGATCTCCAGCGAGACGCCGTCGGTGCCGGCGATGCGGGTGGACACGATGCCCACGTTGCGGATGTCGCCGGGGCCGCAGACGGGTGCCTGCCTGGTCATCGACGTTTCCCTCCTTGCGTCGCTCGAACGATCCGGTCGGTCGCCAACGGGTGACGGGTATCGGCTATGGGTTTCGGTCGTTGGGCCTCCCCGATTCCGGTTCCGAGCCGCACCGCCGAGGCCGTGGCCCTGAAGCGGACACGGGCCCCCTGGCGGCATCACCGAGGCCCGGGAGGGCCCCCAGGCTCGGGCGGGCGCGAACACGCAATATGCGACCTCGCCGCGGCAACCCGCCGCTCGGAAACGCCCGGCGAGCACCCTCGGGGCACGCCAACGCCGCTCGGAACCCCCAGGGCCGCGGCGACCGTAGGAGCCGCGCCCGCGCCTCGCAAGGGGGCCCTCCCGGCCCCGCACGGGTCGAACGGGCCGCTCCCACCCGGCCTG
>CAZBGL010000030.1:0-3376 GCA_964491375.1 uncultured Thermodesulfobacteriota bacterium
TTCACCCAGGTGTCGGCCTCCCACCGGGTGATCCCGGTGATGCGGGCCGTGGGCCGGGGGGACACCACGGTGGTGGACGCCTACCTCTCGCCGGTGCTGGGCCGGTACATCCGGCGGGTGCGCTCCGAGATCCCCCGGGCCGTGCGGTTATCGTTCATGCAGTCGAGCGGCGGGCTGGCCGACGCCGAGCGGTTCCACGGCAAGGACAGCATCCTCTCTGGCCCGGCAGGGGGCATCGTGGGGGCGGTGGCCGTGTGCCGGGCCGCCGGGTTCGACCGGGTGATCACGTTCGACATGGGGGGCACGTCCACCGACGTGGCCCACTTCGCCGGCGAGTACGAGCGGGCGTTCGAGACCGAGGTGGCCGGCGTGCGCATCCGGGCGCCCATGATGCGGATCCACACCGTGGCCGCCGGCGGCGGGTCCATTCTCAGGTTCGACGGCGCCCGGTACCGGGTGGGCCCGGAGTCGGCCGGTGCAGACCCCGGGCCCGTGGCCTACCGTCGCGGGGGCCCCCTCACCGTGACCGACGCCAACGTCATGCTGGGCCGGATCCGGCCCGAGCACTTCCCCCTGGTGTTCGGCCCCCGGGGCGACCAGCCCCTGGACGCCGACGCGGTTCGCCGGGCCTTTGCCGAGCTCACCGAGCGGATCCGGCGCGAGACCGGGGACCGCCGCACCCCCGAGGAGGTGGCCGAGGGATTCCTCCAGGTGGCCGTGGAGAACATGGCGGCGGCCATCAAACGGATCAGCGTGGAGCGGGGCTACGACGTCACCAAGTACACGTTGTGCTCGTTCGGAGGGGCCGGGGGCCAGCACGCCTGCCGGGTGGCCGACGCCCTGGGCATGAACCGGGTGTTCCTGCACCCCCTGGCCGGCGTGCTCTCGGCCTACGGCATGGGGCTGGCCGAGCACCGGGTGCTTCGGCAGAGGGCCGTGGAGGCGCTGCTCCAGGAGTCCCTGGTGCCCGAGCTCGAGGCCGTGCTCTCGGACCTGGAACGGGAAGCGCGCGCCGAACTGCAGGCTCAGGGGGTGGTTCCGGAGGACGTTCGGGTGCTCCGCAGGGTGCACGTGCGCTACCAGGGCACCGACACCGCCCTGGAGGTGGAGGCCGGCTCGCCCCGGGAGGTCTCCGAGCGGTTCGCGCGGCTTCACCGGACGCGGTTCGGATTCGTGTTCGAAGACCGGCCCTTGGTGGTGGAAGCGGCCGTGGTGGAGGCGGTGGGGGGCGGGCAGGCCGCGGCCGAGCCCGAGGTGCCGGCCACGGGGGAGGCGTCTCCCCCCGAGCCCCTGGAGGTGGCACCCGTGTACTTCGGGGGGTGGCGCGACACCCCCATCTACCGGCGGGAGGATCTTTCCCCGGGCATGCGGTTTCCCGGGCCGGCCGTGGTGATCGAGTCCGGGTCCACCGTGGTGGTAGAGCCGGGCTGGGAAGCCGAGGTCACGCCCCGCAACCACCTGGTGCTCTCTCGAGCCGAGCCCAGGCCCCGGCGCAGGGCGGTGGGCACGGACGCCGACCCCGTGATGCTCGAGATCTTCAACAAGCGCTTCATGTCCGTGGCCGAGCAGATGGGGGAGACCCTCCGGAACACGGCCCAGTCGGTGAACATCAAGGAGCGGCTCGATTTTTCGTGCGCGGTGTTCGACGCCCAGGGGCGCCTCGTGGCCAACGCCCCGCACATCCCCGTGCACCTGGGGTCCATGATGGCGTGCGTGCAGGCCCTTCTGGAGAAGACCGGCGGGGCGTTCCGGCCGGGGGACGTGTACCTGCACAACTCCCCGTATCATGGCGGCACCCACCTTCCGGACATCACCGTGGTGACGCCGGTGTTCGATGCCGGCTCGGGGCGCCTGCTGTTCTTCGTGGCCTCCCGGGGCCACCACGCGGACGTGGGAGGCATCACCCCGGGCTCTATGCCCCCGTGGAGCCGCACCATCGACGAAGAAGGGGTGTGGACCGACGGTCTGAAGATCGTGGACCAAGGCCGGTTCCTGGAGGAGGATCTGAGGGCGTGGCTGGGCTCCGGCCCCCATCCGGCCCGGAACCCGGACCAGAACGTGGCGGACGTCAAGGCCCAGATCGCGGCCAACGAACGGGGGGCGCGCGAACTGGCCCGGATGGTCGAGGAGTTCGGCCTGGACACCGTGCACGCCTACATGGAACACGTGCGCCGGAACGCGGCCGAAGCCGTGCGGAGGGTGTTCGGGCGCTTGCGGGACGGCGCGTTCACCGTGCTCCTGGACGACGACAGCCGCATCCAGGTGGCCGTACGGATCGACCGGGCGGCCGGACGGGCCACGATCGACTTCACCGGAACCTCGCCCCAGCAGCCCACCAACTTCAACGCGCCGGCCGCGGTGGTCAAGGCCGCGGTGCTGTACGTGTTCCGCACCCTCGTGGACGACGACATCCCCCTCAACTCCGGGTGCCTGGAGTCCATCGACCTGGTGATCCCCGAGGGGAGCCTCCTCAACCCCCGGCCCCCGGCCGCCGTGGTGGCCGGCAACGTGGAGACCTCGCAGGCCATCGCCGATTGTCTGTTCGGCGCCCTGGGGGTGCTCGCCGGGGCCCAGGGCACCATGAACAACTTCACCTTCGGCAACGGCGAGCACCAGTACTACGAGACGATCTGCGGCGGGGCGGGCGCAGGCCCCGGCTTCGACGGGGCCGATGCGGTGCACACCCACATGACCAACACCCGGATCACCGACCCCGAAGTGCTGGAATGGCGGCATCCCGTGCGGCTTGAGGCCTTCCGGGTCCGGCGGGGAAGCGGTGGGAGGGGCCGACACCGGGGTGGGAACGGCGTGGTGCGGCGGGTTCGCTTCCTTGCGCCCATGACCGCGGCCATCCTCTCGAACCGCCGCAAGCACCCCCCGTTTGGCCTGGAGGGAGGCGAGCCCGGGGCCTGCGGCCGGAACGCCGTGGAGCGGGCGGACGGCCGTGTGGAGGAACTGCCGGGCCGGGCCCAGGTGGAGATGGGCGTTGGCGACGTGTTCGTCGTCGAGACCCCGGGGGGAGGAGGGTGGGGGGCGCCGGAGCCCGGGGGCGGGCGCTAACCCCGATTCCCTGCGGCCCATCGCTCGCCCCTTGACCCTTCCCGGCCGTTCGGGGTAGAAGCGAACCGTCCGCGGAACGCTGGCAAGGAGGGGTCCGTGGGAGCGGGGTGGGGTTTCTTCCGGGCCAGGGGCGTTCGGATCGCAAGAGAGTGCTCACGAGGCCGCCGGGCCGGATCGCGGGATCCGGCCGGCGGCCTTTTTTTGTTCGTGCCCGTCTCCCCTGGGGCCGGAGGGGAAGGTCGGCTTGATCCGTGTGGGGGCGGGAGGGCCCCTTGCGAGGCGCGGGCGCGGCTCCTACGGGCGCCGCGGCCCTGGC
>CAZBGL010000031.1:0-3933 GCA_964491375.1 uncultured Thermodesulfobacteriota bacterium
TTACCCGACTCGTCGATGGTGGCCGCCCGCTGGGGCACCACATCTTGGCTCGCCACGAATCCAGTCTGGTTGTGACAGCGGCTCAGGCACAACTCCCCCACGTTTCCATAGTTCCCGGTGGCCGCGGTGGTGTCCAACACGCCGTGGCAGTACAGGCAGACCTCGGTCGCGCTCTGGTAAGCGCTGAGGTCGTGGTGGCTGCCGTTCACCGCCGCCTGGGCCGAGGCAGCGGCCAGTGCGGCAGCCGCGACTCCGCCAAGTACCAGCCTCATCGTTTTCACGGCACTTCCTCCTCGTGGTTACTGGGGTGAACCCTGTTTCGCACACGATCCGGCCGGCCGTTCCTTCGGGCGGGCCCGGCGCTGCCCGCCGTGCTCCAGGAAACGATCCCCTCCTTGTGCCGGTGGTGGTGCAGCGGCCGGCCGCACCCGGGTCCCCTGCCCTAGGGCAGGTCGTAGATCGCCACCTCCTGGCCCTGCACCGACAGGGCGTAGAGCCTGCGGCGCCGGGGGTCGTACTGGATCATGGTCACGTTCGACTTCATGGACCGGAGCTTGGGTTGCTTGCCCTCGGGGTCGTCCACCAGGTTGGCCAGATAGTCACCGTTCGTGTCGTCGCCGGGTCCCGTGATCTTGATCTGCTTGATCTCGCCCCGCAGGGAGTCGGCGATGAGGACCGATGTTTCGTCGTAGGGAACGAAGTCCGAAAGGAGCGAAACCTGGTTACGCGCCCCGCCGATGCCCAAAACGGTGAAGAGCTTCTTCCCGGTGTCCGGGTCCACGGCCGCCAGCCGGCCTTCTCCGGCTTCCTGCACGTAGATCCGGCCGCCCAACTCAGGCAAGTACCGGATGCGAGACGGCGCGATGAACCGGTCGCCGTGTTTCCTGGGGTCGTACTTTTCCTTCGTGGCCCGGGGGAACCCGATCCACCGTACGGCATCGGCCGGAACCATTCCCTGCGCGCCGGCAGGGAACACCTCAAGCACGGCGTAGTTCCCGTCGGTGACCCAAAGCTCACCGCCCGGTCCCGGTGAGATCCCCAACGGACCGGGATCAGACGGATGATTAGGCATGTGGGGGGGGACGATCTCGCGCACCACCGTCGCGCCGTCAGGGGTAACTTCCCGAAGCGTGGGCTCACCGAGGAAAGCCATCCAGATGTTTCCATCGGCCGACACCGCCATCCTGTTGGGCCGCTTCCATTCCCCGGAGGCCACCTTCTCCTGCACCAAGGGCATGCGTTCCAAATAGTTCCCGTCCGCATCCAATACCTGCACTCCGTCTTCGCAGGCCACGTACAACCGGCCGTTCAGGAACAGGATGTCGCTGGGGTTGTGGAACTCGGCGAACTCCTCCCCCCGGGTCGTGGTCACGAGTTTCATGACGATGGGCTTGAACGCAAACTTCTTGGTCTTGACCACCTTCGGAAACTTCACGTCCACCTTGAGGGGCTCGCCCCGCTTGGACTCCTGCCCCGTGGTACTCACGGCCGTGACGAAGTAGTAATAGGTCTTGCCGTCCTCCACCGTGGCGTCGGTGTACTTGGGTTCCTGGACCGATCCCAGGAGGTTTCCGGGAGCGTCCGGCGTATCGGCACGATACACGTTGTAGAACGAGGCGCCCTCGGCCAGCGCCCAGCGCAAACGCACCGCCTTGTTCACCCGGTCCAGTCGCCATACCAAGTTCTTGGGTGGTTCGATGGGCTTTTGACCCTTGAGCACCACCACCGGCGACGGATCGGTTTCGGCCCCGCCCACGACGGCGGTCACCTTGTACGCCACATCCTTGTCCTGCGGGGCGGTGGGGTCCTGGAAGTTGTTCATGGGGCCCTCGTAGATCACCGTCCATTCGCCACCGCCCACCTTGCGGTAGACCTTGTACTGGGTGGCACCGGGCACCGGCATCCACATCCCCATGGCTCCGGCCGCCCCCAACCGCATGGGGAAGTTGGGCATCCAGTTGGGTGCAGGGCCTGCCGCCCACACCGGGGATCCCAACCTTCCTCCACCCACGAGCAATACCGCCAGGAAAACGACCACGATCCCCCTCGTCCACCGAGCCTTGTACGTCATCGCGTCCTCCGTATCCGAAAAAGGTGAGACCCGGGAAAACCGCCCATGTCCCACGCGACCACGTCAGATCACGTCCACCAGCACCTCCACCCGGACAGCCGCCATGGCTTGCTCAACCAGGGCCGAAAGACGTGCCTTGCGTTTCTCGGCCATGACCATGGAACGCACCCCGCCGATCACCTCCTCGCTCAGATTCTGGCGGGTGCCGGGTTCGGCCGGATAGAACCGGTAGATCTTGAAAATGTAGTACCCAGGGTTGTTCCCTTCTTCGACGTATACCGGGTCGAGCACCGCCCCGGGTTCGACGGAGGAAAAATCTCCCTGCACGGCGCTCACCGGGACGATCCCCACCCGGCCGTTTCGCCGTGCCAAGCGGCTGTTCTGGGACCAGGCCCGGGCCACGGTCTCGAAGTCCTCCACTTTCAGACGCTCAAGCACTTGTTGGAGGCGCTTTTCGGTTCTCACGTAGATCACGCCCAGGTCCACCCGATCGGGCAAGGCATACTTGTCCTGGTGCTCGGCCAAGTAGCGGTCGATCTCCTCGTCGGTCACGGTGAGGTCCCGGGTCTTCTCCCGGAACCACAACCGAACCGCAAAGTGCTTGAGAAGCGCAGCCTTGCGATGCTCAAACGCCTCGTGTTGACCAAACTGTTCGACAAAAAGCTT
This sequence comes from uncultured Thermodesulfobacteriota bacterium, assembly GCA_964491375.1. Lineage (GTDB taxonomy): Bacteria > Desulfobacterota > Deferrisomatia > Deferrisomatales > Deferrisomataceae > CAZBGL01. The sequence continues at coordinate 2,738 of CAZBGL010000031.1, forward strand.
GGCCAGGATGAGATCGCGGAAACAGTTTTCTGCGATCGTGGTGATATCTTTCAGACTGTGCACGCGGCCACCCGAGCGGGCCATGAGGTCGCGCGCCGTGAAGGCGCGGCCGTCCACCTTGAACGCCACGCGGTCCGGGTCCTTCACGAAGTCCCGGGCGTTGGCCTCTTTCACGTAGAGTTCGGTATCGGGTGAGGCGTCCGCGTATTCGAACGTTTTCTCCCAGCAGAACGCGCGCGCGTCGGCACGCACATAGTCGTCCAACACGCTCTCGGCCTCGGCCCGGCGCACTTCCTCGGCGGTTCTTTTCTCCTTGACCCAGAAGATCGCAAACCCCAGGCGCTCGTCGAGCACCGGCGTAATGTCGCCCTCGAACGTCTCTTCGAAGATGATCCGGAGCGTTTCGGGATAGTAGCGGTCGTCCGACCGGGTGATCCCCCCCACCTGGCCGCCCCGGGAAGCCGTGAGCCCCTTGCTGTACTTCCGCGCCGCCTCCTCGAACGTGAGTTCGCCCGCCACGATGCGCTCGCGCACGCGTTCGAGCGCGTCAGGGTCGTCCATGGTGATCTGGTAGAGGAAGACCAAGTCCTCCCGCTCGGGGATTTTCTCGATCACCTTTTCCAGCGTCATGCGCTTGCGGGCTGCGGGCAGGGCGACCCGCACGTAGTAGGCCTTGTAGTAGTCCCGGGCCACGGCCAGGGTGGCCGCACGTTCGGCATGGGGAAGGAGCTCCGGTGCCTCCTTTCGGACCAGCAGGTACAGCGCGTGATTCGTTATGGCCTTCTTGAGGGCCTCGGCGTACCGGGCGCCCTTCACTTCGTCGCGCTCCAGCCCCATCTCGAAGCGGGCCAGATGGAGCACCTCCTCCCGGTAGAGGGGCTGTCCGTCCACCCGAGCCACCACCTCGTCGCGGGTTCGGCCTTCAGCACCCGCCGTGAGGGCCCCCATCACCGCTGCGGCAAGAAAGGTTCCCGTCAGGAAGTCTTGGACGAAACCTCGTCGTCTCATCGGTCCTCCTCTGGGCGTCCGCCGGCCCATTTCGGAGAAATGCAAGCCCTTTGCCAGAGGGGCACACCGGCGGACGAAAAGGTTTTCCTACGTGGTTCCGGATAGATAAGCAGATATGCCAAAAGATGAAGGAGCCCAGGGCGCGAAATGCCCCAACCGAACGTGCGCCAAATCACAAAGCATCAGTG
>CAZBGL010000032.1:0-7124 GCA_964491375.1 uncultured Thermodesulfobacteriota bacterium
AGAACACGTTCCATCCCGCCGTGGAGGCCCATCCCGTGCCGAGAAGCCCCAGGAAGCCGGAGCCGAGCAGGGCCCACATGCACGGTTCCGGTGCGCTCCACCCGGTCCAGTCGGGGCGGGCGGCGTCCGGGGCGACGCGGCGCAGGAGCACCCCGTTGGCCCACCCCGTGAACACCGTGACCGCGCCGAACAGGCCCGGGAACATCCGGAGCAGGAACGAAGCCGTGCGATCCAGCATCTGCTGGACCGCCAGCCTCACTTGGGCGTCCTGTCCGGCCGTGTCCAGGGCCGCCGCCATCATGGCCCGCGCCTCCTCCACGGTCCGGGTGATCCACTCGGCTGGCGAGTGTCCGCCGAGCCACCCGCCCACCCCGAGCACCAGGGCCGTGGCCCCCACCGCCACGGCCGCGTATGCGCCCACGGACACGTGAGCCGGCCAGCGCCTGGCCTCGGAAAGCCCCAGGGCCGCCCCGGGCATCCCGAACTGGGCGGCGTAGACCGCCGCCCCGGTCGGCCCCGCCACCATGAGCACGGACGCCACCGATGCCACCAGCGCCAGCCCGCCCCCGCCGGGACCCCGGCGGAGGGCGGCCCACGCCACCGGCAAGGGGCTGACCATGGCCGCGAGCATCCCCACCGGCGGGGCCACGACCGATGCCAGGAACAAGGCCGCGGCTCCGACTCCCGCCAAGGCGCAAAGGCCTGGACCCACCACGGCCGCGCCCCGCGGACGTCCGCCTGGTCAGGGCAGCTCGGTGAAGGGCAGGAGCGCCACGTTGCGGGCCCGCTTGATCTCCCGGGCGAGTCGCCTCTGGTGGTACGCGCAGTTGCCCGAGATGCGGCGGGGCACGATCTTGGCCCGCTCCGACAGGAACTGCCGGAGCACCTCGGGGTGCTTGTAGTCCAGGGGCAGGCTGGGGTCCACACAGAAGCGGCACACCTTGCGGCGCCGGCGCCGGCGATACGGGTTCACCATGATACTCCACCTCCCGGGGGGAGCGGTTTACGAAACGTGTTCCTCCGAGGCCCCTTCCGGGGCGGCTGCCTCGGCCCCTTCGGCGGAGCCGGTCTCCGAGGGGGCTCCGGCCGGATCCTCCGGCCCGGATTCGGCTTCGGTCGGACCCGGCTCGGACGCGGGGGCCGGGGCCCCCTCCTGGGGCTCCTCGGGCAGCGCGTCCGGGTCGATCCGTTTCTCCAGTTTGATGGTCTGGAACTTGAGGACCGTGTCCAGGAGATTCAGCCGCCGGTCCAGCTCGGTGGCGGCCCGTGTGGGCCCCGCGAACTCCAGGAGTACATAGTACGCTTTCGTCCGGCCCTTCATCACGAACGCCAGGTCCCGGATCCCCCAGCGGTCGGTCTTGAGGATCCGGCCGGACTCGTTGGTGATGTACTCCTTGGCGCGGGCGATGAGCTCGTCGGTGGCCTCGGTGCCCAGGTCGGGATCGAACAGGATCAGGGACTCGTAACGATGCCAGATCTCGGCCATGTCCTCTCCTTTCGGCTGTCAAGCCCCCGATCCGGTTGCCGGGGGCAAGGAGATGGGAAGAGACGTCTCCACGTGGATGGATGAACCCGGCCTTATACCCGAACGCGGCGTGAAAGGCAAGGCCGGCTTCAGAGTTCGTTCATCACCGCGAGGAGCCGCGCACGGGCCACCATGTAGTCGTGGAGGGCCTGGGCGTGATCGGTGCGGGCGGCCGTGAGTCCCAGTTGGGCGTCGGTCACGTCCAGTGTGGTCCCCACCCCGTAACGGTACGACGCCTCGGCGAGCTCCACCGCCCGGCGCGCCCGGTCGATGTTGAGGCTCGCGGCCCGGATGATCTCCTCGGCCACCCGGAGGTCGTCCAGGGCCACCTTGGCTTCGAGCTCGATGGCCTGGCGGAGCTGGTCCTCGGCGATCCGGACGTCCCGCAGATGGCTCAGGGCCTGGGCCACCTTGCCGCGCGTGCGCCACCCGTCGAACAGGGGCAGGCTCATGCTCACGCCTACGGTCCACTGCTCCCGGTTGGGATTCAGGTTCTCGAACTCCTCCGTGACGAAACCGTACTCCGCGCGCAGGGCCACGGTGGGCTTGTCCTCGGCCCGCGCGAGCGCCAGGTTCTTTTCGGCGATCTCCCGGGCGATGCGCAGGGAGGCGAGCTCGGGCCGCTGCTTCACGGCACGGGCCACCACGGTCCCCAGGTCCAGTTCCTCCATCGGCACGTACTCGAGATCCCCTACGGGCTCGATGGGTGCGGACTGTTCCCGGGCCAGCAGGTTGTTGAGCCGTGCGGCCGCCTGCCGGACCCGGTTGCGGGCCTGGATCACCGGGGTGCGCGCGTTGGCCACGTCCACGCGCGCCCGGACCACCTCGAACTCGTTCACCACCCCGGCCTCGTACCGCTTTTCCGCAACCTCCAGGTGGCGCTTCCGCTGGGCCAGGGTCTCCTCGGCCACCTCCACCAGCCGCCGGGCCAGCAACAGGTCGTAGAACGCCTGGTGGACCTGGAGCTTGATCCTGCGTTCCGCCGCGGCCAGGTCTTGCGCCGCCTGGCGCCGGCTGACGCGGGCGATCTCCACGGCCGTGCTCACCCGGCCCCAACTGAACAGCACCTGCTCCAGGGTCGTCTTCAAGGAGTAGCCGTTCTTCACCTCGGGCCGGGCAAACGCCGGGAACAGGTCCAGGAAGCTCTCGTCGTAGTACCTGCGGTACCCGGCCTCCAGGCCCACCTGGGGGTACACTTGGCTCTTGACCTCCACGACCTGGCCTTCGAGCATCGAGAGCCTCTCCCGTGCCCTCAAGACCTCGTGGTTGCGTTCCAGGGCCATGGCCGCCGCCTCGTCCACGGACAACCGAAGGGGCTCTGCGGCCCGGGACGGAGGCGGGGCAGCCAGGCAGACACCCGTCAACCCGCTCAGTACAAGCCATCGCAATGCTCGCATGGCGAACCCTCCGCTCTGAATCGCGATTCAGATTCGCTGCACGGTACGACGCCCGGCCCGGAAAAGCAAGGGGCGCGTCTCCGGATTTGGCGAAGGGGAACGGGCTCGGGTATCCTGCTGTTTCCTTTTGTGCCCGAGTTCAAGCCTCGCGGAGGAAGGAAAACGCCATGCCCATGAGCCCGGACTTCCAGGCCCGACTCTCCCGGATTCTCCCCCAGGTGGCCGCCCATTTCGGTACGCCCTTCCACATATACGACGAGATCGGCATCCGGCGGACCGGGGCGGCCCTCAAGCGGGCGTTTGCCCGCGTCCCCGAGTTCCGGGAGTACTTCGCGGTGAAGGCGCTCCCCAACCCGGCCATACTGCGGATCATGGCGGACATGGGGTTTGGGTTCGACTGCAGCTCCATCCCCGAGATCCAGTTGGCCCGCATGGCAGGGGCCTCGGGCGAGGACATCCTGTTCACATCGAACAACACCATCGTGGAGGAGATGGAGGCCTGTCTGGAGGCGGGGGGGATCCTGAACCTGGACGACATCACCCTGGTGCCCAAGGTGCCGAGGATGCCCGAGCTCATCTGCTTCCGCTACAACCCCGGCCCCCGCCGCACGGGGAACGCCATCATCGGAAACCCGGTGGAGGCCAAGTACGGGGTGGCCCACGAGCAGATCGTGGACGCCTACCGGCTCGCCCGCGACCGGGGGGCGCGCCGTTTCGGGCTCCACACCATGATCTGCTCCAACGAGCGCAATGCGGACTACTTTGTGGAGACCGTGCGGATGCTTCTGGACGTGGCGAGGATGGTTTCGGACGCGCTGGGCATCCGGTTCGAGTTCGTGAACATGGGAGGGGGGCTGGGAATCCCGTACCGGCCCCACGACGAGCCCCTGGAACTCGATCGGATGGGCCGGGAGATCGCAGCCCTGCTGGAGGCGTTCGGCCGGGAGCGCGGGTACGTGCCCCGGCTCCTCATGGAGAGCGGCCGGTACATGACCGGGCCCCACGGGGTGCTGGTGACCCGGTGCATCAACCACAAGCACATCTACCGGGAGTACGTGGGGGTGGACGCTTGCATGTCGGCCCTGATGCGGCCCGCCATCTACGGGGCGTACCACCACATCACCGTGCACGGCAAGGAGGACGCCCCGGCCGACACCGTGGTGGACGTGGTGGGTGCCCTGTGCGAAAACAACGACAAGTTCGCGATCCAGCGGCCGCTGCCCCGCATCGACGAGGGGGACTTGGTGATCATCCACGACACCGGGGCGCACGGCCATGCCATGGGGTTCAACTACAACGGCCGGCTCCGTCCCCAGGAACTGCTTTTGCGCCGCGACGGCACGGTGGAACGGATCCGGCGGGCCGAGAGCGTGGAGGACTACTTCGCCACCCTGCGGTTCGCGCCGGATACGTGGAACCCTGCGGGCACCGGCTGATCGTGCGGGGATGCCGCCCTCGTCCCTTCATACCACCGACAGAAGCACGGTCAGGGTGAGCAGGCTGCACAGGGTGGAGAAGAACACCGTGGTCGTGACGAATTCCGGGGCCACCTCGTACTCCATCGCGATGATCGAGACGAGCACGGCCACGGGCATGCCGGCCTGCAGGACGCCCGCGGCCCGCTCGAGCGGGGTGAGCCCGAACAGGGGCACCGCCACTGCGGCGAGCGCGGGCGCGGCCACCAGCCGCACGGCGCTCGCCACGGCCGCGTCGGCCGTGAGGCGGAACCGGCGGATCCCGGCCAGTTGCAGGCCCAGGGCGAACAGCATGGTGGGGATCATGGCGTCGGCCAGAAGCCCCACCATGCGCTCGACGAGGAGCGGCACCCGGATGCCGGCAGACGACACCGCCACGGCCGGTGGCACCACGAGGAGCGCGGGGGTTTTCAGGATCGACCCGGCGGCGCCGAGCCCGCCCCCCCGCACCCACCCGGCGGCGCCCACGCACACCACGAACGCCACCACCAGGATGGCGATGAAGTAGATGGTGGCCGGCGCCAGGGCCTCCTCGCCCAGCCGGAACCGGATGAGGGCCAACCCGAAGTTCCCCACGTTGCCGAACACCGCGATCATGACGTATGCGGCTGCCATCTCCCGTGGGCGGCGGAGCGCCCGCGCCGCCGCCCACCCGGTGGCCGCGAACGCCAGGTGCACGAGCACCGCGAACACCGCCATGCGCACGGTGCGGCCCAGGGGGACCCGCGAGGCCGCGATCACGTGGAACGTGAACGCCGGGACGAACACGTAGTACGCCGTGCGGGCGAGGGTGCGGGCGTCGAGCCCCAACCGGGGGCCCAGCACGTATCCCAGGGCCACGATCGCGAACACCGGCGTGACCACGTCCAGGAAGACCGACGTGACCTGTACGAGCATGGAACCCCCTTTCCGGTCTCTCCAGCGTTCTGGCCTTCCAGCCCTTCCGGCCTCTCAGCCATCCCTCTCGGCGAGGGGGGTGGAGCGCAGTGTAGACCGGAAACGATCCCGAGTCGAAATCCGGCGCGCCGGACCGTGGACGCGGCCGCGGGGTCTGCTATGTTATGCGTGCGCCGAAGGGGGGGTACGCCGGCCGGATCCCCTGGGGGGCACGCGGTTCGCACGCGGGTTCGTATGGGAGCCATGATCGGGATTTGCACCGCTCTTCTGCTCTTCGTGGCCACCGCCGCCACGGCGGCCCCGGTTCCCTTGATCGAGGTGGAGGGTGCCATCGGGCCGGTTGCAGCCGAGTACGTGGAGGACGCCCTGGCCGGCCTGGACCCGGTGCGGAGCCCGTTCGCCGTGGTGCGCCTGGACACGCCCGGGGGCCTCGACCGGGCCATGCGCCGCATCGTGCGGGCGGTGCTGCGCGCACCGGTGCCCGTGGTGGTCTGGGTGGGGCCGCCTGGCGCCCGGGCCGCCAGCGCCGGGCTGTTCGTCGTGGCCGCGGCCCACGTGGCCGCCATGGCCCCGGGCACGAACCTGGGCGCGGCCCATCCCGTGGCCATCGGGCCGGGCGGCGGGGACGAGACCCTCAAAAAAAAGGCCGAGGAGGACGCGGCCGCCTACATCCGCTCGCTGGCCCGCCAGCGGGGCCGGGATCCGGCGTGGTTCGAGCGGGCCGTGAAGGAAAGCCTCAGCCTGGCCGCCGAGGAGGCTGTGGAGCAAGGGGTGGTCGACTTTCTTGCGGCGGACCTCGGCGAACTCCTTGAGCGGCTCGACGGCCGGAAGGTGGCGTTCGGGAGCGCCGAGGTCGTTCTCGAGACCCGGGGCGTGGAGCTGCGGACCGTGGGATGGAGCCTGCGGCAGCGGGTGCTCCGGGTGCTCTCCGATCCCAACGTGGCATATCTGTTGCTCCTTCTTGGCTTCTACGGTCTGTTCTTCGAGCTGTCCAACCCGGGGAGCATCTTCCCCGGGGTCCTGGGTGGACTGTGCCTGATCCTGGCCTTCGTGGGGCTCCAGACCCTCCCGTTCAACTACGGAGGGATCCTGCTCATCCTCCTGGGGCTCGTGTTGCTTCTCCTGGAGGTGAAGATCACGTCCTTCGGGTTGCTTACCGTGGGCGGGGTGCTCGCGCTGACCCTGGGAAGCCTCATGCTGTTCAAGACCGCCGACGCCTATGTGAAGCTGAGCTGGGGTGTGCTGGTGCCGGCCGTGGCCGCCACCGTGGCGTTTTTTCTGTTCGCGGTGGGCAAGGGGATCGCGGCCCAGCGGGCCCGGCGCCTGGGCGGGGCCGAGGGGATGCGTGGCGAGACGGGCCGGGCGCTCGAGGCCCTGGAGCCCGGCCGGCCGGGCAAGGTGTTCGTGCACGGTGAGTACTGGAACGCCCTGGCCGAGGAGCCCGTGCCGGCCGGCGCCGAGATCGAGGTGACGGATGTGAACGGCCTCACGCTGCGGGTCAGGCCCCGTGAGGGGGAAAGGAGGAGTTGACCATGTACTATCTCCCGGTGTTCGTATTGGTGTTGCTGGCCTTTCTGGCGTCGGCCATCCGGATCCTCAGGGAGTACGAAAGGGCTGTGGTGTTCCGCCTGGGCCGGGCCATCGGGGTGAAGGGGCCCGGGCTCATCGTTCTGATCCCGTTCATCGATCGCATGGTCAAGGTGAGCCTGCGCACCGTGGCCCACGACGTACCCTCCCAGGACGTGATCACGGCGGACAACGTTTCGGTCAAGGTGAACGCGGTGGTGTACTTCCGGGTGATCGACCCCATGAAGGCGATCGTCGAGGTGG
>CAZBGL010000033.1:0-9080 GCA_964491375.1 uncultured Thermodesulfobacteriota bacterium
CCCGAAGAGCCGCGCAGATCCGTAAACTGAAGGCCCCGGGTGTGGCTTTCCTGTACGTGGACGCAGGGGACGCCCTGTTCCGGGTGCCGGTGCTCGCCCGCTCCGGTGACCCCCGGCGGGCCCGGGAGCAGGCGGCGCTGGTGGCCCGGGCCCTGGTGCGCATGGGGGTGGCCGCGGTGAACGTGGGGCGCACGGACCTGGCCGGAGGCCTGAAGTTCCTGGAGGAACTGGGCCGGGCGCCCGGTGTGCCGTGGGTCTCGGCCAACCTGGCGGATCCGGGAGGGGGACGGCCGTTTCCGCCGTGGCGGATTGTATCGGTAGACGGCGTGCGGGTGGGCGTGGTGGGCCTTTGCCGGCCCGACCCGGGCCTGGACCGCGTGCAGGGCGTGCGGGTGGGACCCGCCGAACCGGCCCTGCGGAGGGCCCTGGCCGATCTCCGGAACCAGGGCGTGGACATGGTGGTCTGCCTGTCGAACCTGGGCCTGGAGGCGGAGAAGGCGCTGGCCCGGGCCGTTCCGGGCGTGGCCGTGATCGTGGGCGGCGGGGACTACCCGTATCTACCGGACCCGCCCGTGGTTCGGGACACCGTGATCCTGCGGGCCTCCAACCGCGGGCGCTATCTCGGCGTGTTCGAAGTGGACCGGAAGGTCCCTGGCCGGTGGCAGAGGCCCCGGAGCCGACAGGAGGGGCGTACGTTGGAAGCGCGGTTGGATGCGGTCGAGCGCCAGCTCCGGGAGCTCCCTCTGAGCTCCTCCTCCCGGGGCCGGCGACGGGCGCTGGAGAACGAACGGGCCCGGATCCGAAGACGCCTGGCAGATCAAGACGCCGTTGTGTTCGACCATCGGATCGTCTCCCTGGACGGACGGGCCGGGGAGGATGTGGAGATCGCCGGATGGGTGTCCCGGTTCGTGGGGATCCCCCGGGCCGCGGGTGGTGGCCCGGCAGGTCCGAGCCGGCCTTCCGGCAGGGTGCTCTTCACGGGTTCGGCGGCGTGCCGGGGATGCCATCCTGACCAGTACCGCCGGTGGACCCGCACGCGTCATGCGAGGGCCTACCGGAGCCTCCAGGGGAAAGGGACCGGGGGAGGGTGTCTGGCCTGCCACGCGACGCGCCAGCGGAGGGCCGCCGGCGTGGTGCTGGAGCCCATGGTGGGATGCGAGGCCTGTCACGGCCCCGGGGGCAACCACCGGGGCCGGGGCAACGTGGTGGGACGCCCCCCTCCGGGGGCGTGCGCCCGGTGCCATCGCGGCTACCACGACGAGGCGCCGTTCGACTACCGCTCGGCGGTCAGGCGCTTGGGGTGCAGGGACGCCGAACCATGAAGGGGGGAGCGGTGGCCCTCAGGCCCCCCGGCCCCGGCGGATCCGTTCCACGATGCCCGTGGTGGATGTGCCGGGGACGAACGGAACGGTGACCACCTCGCCCCCCCGGGCTTCCACCACCTCTCGCCCCACGATGTCCTCGGGCGCCCAGTCCCCGCCCTTGACCAGCACGTCGGGTCCCACCTCCCGAATGAGATCAAGGGGGGTGTCCTCTTCAAACACCACGACATAGTCCACGCTGCGCAGCGCCGCCAGCACCAGGGCCCGCTCCTGCTGGGTGCACACGGGCCGCGAAGGCCCCTTGAGCCTTCGCACGCTGGCGTCGCTGTTCAGCCCCACCACGAGCACGTCCCCGAGGGCCCGGGCCGCCTCGAGGTACAGTACGTGGCCCGGATGGATCAGGTCGAAGCAGCCGTTCGTGAACACGATCCGCTCCCCCCGACGGCGGTGCTCGGCCAACCGGCGCGCCAGTTGCTCCCGCGACAGGATGCGCTTGCGTAGGGGCACGAGCGACAAACCGCCACCTCCGTGTACGCGGCCTACCGGCCCGAGAGGATCCACGGCAGCAGGCCCTGGCGTGCCAGGAGCGCTGAGAGTTCTCGGTCCAGGGGGGCCTGTGTGAGAAAGAGCTTCCCAGATCGGCCGGGGTACACCAGTGAGGCCAGTTCAGGAGAGTCCAAGGCAATGCCCCTGACCCGGAGCCGGACGGACTGGTCCGGTGGCAGTTCCACGGTCACCGTGGCGTGGGGCACGCCCACCAGGCCGAACAGGTCCCGGAGCACCGCCAAGGGCTTGGTGCCCGGGGGCCACTCCAGCACGAAGTACCCGGCCCGCGAGAGCAGTTCGGGCGCACGTCTCGGGGCCCGGGGCGCCACCGCGTACCGAAGACCCAGGTGCTGGAAGGTCATCTCCGGGCGCAGTCGGTACGCGATCCCCCCTCCCAGGGCGCATTCCACCACGGGACGGACCCGGTGGGGGATCCCCAAGAGGGAGAGGACCTGGCTTGCGCACTGGACGCGGTCCCGGGCCCGGAGCTCGGGAGGGGGAGGGGGGAGCGGCGCCGACACGGTCCGTGCGTCCGGCGAGGCCGCCGGCACGCTCCCCGGGCCCAGCACGTGCACGGCCATGCCGAGGCGGTTCAGGGTGCGGTGGAGCGCCGGTTCCACCACCGCCCCGGCGGGCAGGATGAGGTGAACCTGCCCCTCCCAGAGGTCCTCCGGCCTCGGGACCACGCTCCACCGGGCCTGGACCACCAGCTCGGCCCCCTCGCCCAGGGATACGGTCCGCACGCCCGGGGAGAGTTCGTGGAACCCCAGGAGGGGGAGGATCTTCGCCAACTGGGCCTCCGGATCCGCCTCCCAGCCCGACACGACCCCGTATCCCCAGACCGCCCGGATCTCCTGTGCCAGTGCGGGAGAGATCCGGTTTGCCGGATCCAGGACGAGTTTCCGGCCCGAGGGGCCGGCAACCCAGGGAAAGTCCGCCGCGTCCAGGCGAAGGGTGCGGCCGCGCCCCAGGGGGAGGTAGGTCTCCCCTTCGGTAGTGACGCGACAACCCAGGGCCTGCAGCAGGTCCAGCACGTCCCGGGAGGCCCTCGGCCGCGCGGCCGGCTGGACCGCCTGGGCGATCCGCCCCGGGATGCGGATCCTCTGACCCACGTAGAGGCGGTTCAGGTCGCGGATCCCGGGATTGGCCCGGGCCACGGCCCTCAGGGCCTCGGCCATGCGCGCCCGGGGGATCCCGTAGCGCTGCCTGAGGATCTTCCACAGACTGTCCCCGGGCTTCACCACGTAGGACCGACGCCCTCCCTGCCCGCTGCCGAGCCTCTCCTCGATCTTGAAGGGGATCTTCACCACCTGCCCGGGCCGGAGCCGGTCGGGGTCCGTCTCTGGGTTGAGCGCCCGAAAGGCCTCCAGGAAGGCGGGTATGGCAGACTCGGCTACGCGGTACTCGTCCTGGAGGAGCCTCCAGAGGCTGTCCCCGGGGCGCACGACGCGCCGTTCCGCAAACACGCGGGTGGAGCCGATCTTCTGAACCGTGAGGACCTTGCGAAAGTGCAACCGGGTCCCCTGGGCCGGGGGGGGCTCGGCGGCGCCCGAGGGGAGGGACAGCGCAGACGCGCCGATCAGGAACGCGGCGATGCGGCGCCTTACCGGACCAGCGTGTCGAGGAAGCACGGCCCGCCGATCCAGAAATCGTCTTCGAAGTCCTCGATGTGGGCCCAGGTCACCGTGGCGGTGAGCACGCGGTCGGCGCGCTCCGGATCGTAGGCGTACCGGAAGGTGACGGGGGTGTCCTCGGGCGTGCTCGCCACCCGGATGGCGTCGGGGCCGCCGGTCTCCGAGAACCGCAGCGTCTGGGAAAACACCCCGGGGTTGTCGGTCTCGGGGATTTCCTTGGGTTCGCCGTTCACCTCCACCTGGATTGCACCTCTGCCGGCGGCCGCGACGTCGAGCACGGTGATCCGCGCCGTGGTGCCGAACCCCAGGTACCGGGTGCTGTCGAGCGACAGGAACCGGGCCACCAGTGCCTCCACGCCCTCGTCCGTGCCGAACCACACGTTGCCGGCCGGGTCCGCGAACACCCGCCACACCGTGCGGGCGGCCGGTGGGACCACCTGTCCTTGGGCCGTCGCCTGCGTCCAGTCCGACAGGCCCGTGTCGTCGACCGTCGCGAACCAAGCCCCCTCTCCACCTGCGGCGACCCATACCGCTTCCTGTACGGGGTCCACGGACAGGTTCTTGGCCTCTCCAGGGTCGATCTCGTCCGGAAGGGACGACGCAAGGGCGGGGGTCGCGGCCTGGGGCTCTTCCAAGGCCCCGGCGTCGTAACGCCACACCCGCACCTGGTTGTTCGTCTCCCCGAGGACCCAGAGGTTGCCGTTGTCGTCGAAAGATAGATCCACGATCTCCTCCACCCCCGCGGGCAAGTCCAGATCCACGGGCGTGCCCCCGGATTCCACCAGGTACACCCGGCTCTCCGTGGCACAGGCGGCACCCTCGGGGGCATCGGGGCGCGCGGCCACCGCGCGCACCGCGTGGCCCTCCATGTAGGGGCTCGGCGTGGTCTCGAGTGGGGACTGGCCCCCCAGGTCCCATTCGCGCAACCCCCCGTCGGTGGCTGCCCACACCACGCCGGATCCGGCCGAGGCCAGGTCGTTCACCCGCTCGGCCGAAGTCTCTCCCCTCAAGAGCGCGGTGTCCGCCGGAAGGGACAGCCCCGTGGTGGACAGCACCCGGCCGTACTGAAGGCCCGTGGGAAACCCCAAGAAGAAGTGCTCGTCGTTCCGGAGGACCGCGAAGGCTACGGCGGAGACGGTGTCCGAAAGGAGCCCGTCGTCCTGGCGAAACGGGAAGAACGTGGCCCGCTCGAACAGCGATTCAGGCCGCTCCGGGTCGGCGCCTGGGGCAGCAGCCAGGGCCGATACCCCTTCGGGGGTGGCCACCCAGATCCGGTTGGCGCCGTCGCTGGCCAGGGCGTTGACCCGTTCGGTGCTCAGGGGGAGCGCGAGCTCCGTAAAGCGGATCTCGGGAACGTAGAGGTGATCTTCGTACTGGGCGAGCGCAACGGCCCCCGCGAGCGGAACGGCAGCCACGAGAGCGAAGAAACGGAAAAGGCCGCGCATCCTTTCCTCCGTGGAGAACAGCCCTTATAGCACGCCCGTTTCCGGGCCTTCAAGGAGCCCCGTGCGGGCTTGCATCCCCCCCCGGTTCGTGCTAGCCATGCCCGTTCTTGGTTCAACGTGTGGATCTGGACCGCGGAGGGAACGATGCGCCACGACCGCTCGCGGGAGTTGTTCGAAAGGGCCAGGAACGTGATCCCCGGCGGGGTCAACAGCCCGGTCCGGGCGTTCCGCGCCGTGGGGGCGGACCCGGTGTTCATCGCCCGGGCCGAGGGTTCGCGCGTGTTCGATGTGGACGGAAACGCCTACATCGACTACGTGGGGTCGTGGGGCCCCATGATCCTGGGGCACAACCACCCCGAGGTGCGGGCGGTCCTGGAGTCGGCCCTCCGGAACGGCACCTCCTACGGCGCGCCCACGGAGCTCGAGGTGGAGATGGCCGAGCTGGTGGTGGAATGCGTACCCGGCGTGGAGGTGGTGCGCATGGTGAACTCCGGCACCGAGGCCACCATGAGCGCCATCCGCCTGGCCCGAGGGCACACCGGGCGCGACAAGATCGTGAAGTGCGAGGGGTGTTACCACGGCCACGCAGACTCGCTGCTGGTCAAGGCCGGTTCGGGCGCCACGACGTTCGGGGTGCCCACGAGCCCGGGCGTGCCCGCTGATTTCGCCAAGCACACCCTTACGATCCCGTTCAACGACCTCGACGCCTTGGAGGCCGTGGTCCGGGACAACCCCGACCAGATCGCCTGTGTGATCGTGGAGCCCGTGCCCGGGAACATGGGGTGCATCCCCCCCAAGGCCGGGTATCTGGAGGGGTTGCGCCGGGTTACCGAGCGGGAGGGTATTGTGCTCATCTTCGACGAGGTCATGACGGGCTTTCGGCTGGCCCTGGGAGGAGCCCAGGAACGGTTCGGCGTGACGCCCGACCTCACCACCCTGGGAAAGATCATCGGGGGCGGGCTCCCGGTGGGGGCATACGGGGGCAAGCGGGAGATCATGGAGGAGGTGGCCCCGGTGGGCCCGGTGTACCAGGCCGGAACGCTTTCCGGGAACCCGTTGGCCATGAGCGCCGGGCTGGCCACCCTGCGGGCCCTCCGGCGCCCCGGCACGTACGAGGCGCTGGAGGAAAGGAGCCGGAGGCTTTGCGACGGGCTGGCGGAGATCTTTCGGCGGCGGGGGGTTCCGGCTTTCCACACCCGGGTCGGGTCCATGTTCACCACGTTCTTTCAGGAAGGGCCGGTGTACGACTATTCGACGGCCCTGCGCAGCGACACCGAGGTGTTCGGCCGGTTTTTCCGGGCCATGCTGGACCGAGGGGTGTACCTGGCCCCGAGCCAGTTCGAGGCGGGGTTCATGAGCCTGGCCCATTCTGAAGAGGACATCGACCGGACCCTCGAGGCGGCGGACGACGCCCTGGCGTCGATCCGTTGAACACGGCCGGAGGCGTTCCTTGACCCTTTCGAAATCCATGTGCTATAGAGGGCCGGCTTTTCGGCCCGGGGCCCGCCCGGGTGGGACATGCAGCTTCTCGTGCTGGTCTTGAACCGCGAGGAGAAGCTCGAGGAGGTCCTTACGTACTTCCTCGAGGAAGGGGTCAGCGGGGCCACCATCCTGGACAGCGAGGGCATGGGGCGCTTCCTGAGCCAGGAGGTGCCCATCTTCGCGGGGTTCCGGGACCTGTTCGCGCCGGCCCGGCCGTTCAACCGCACCATCCTGTCCGTTGTGCCCGACGAACTGGCGGACCGGCTCGCGCAGGGGGTGGGCAGGATCCTGGGGGGGTGGGACCGCAAGGGCACAGGCGTGATGTTCACCGTGCCCGTGAGCGGGGCCTGGGGCGTGGGCAAGGGCGAATGAACCCTCAGCGGCGCGAGACCCTGCGGCTCATCACCCACGTAAGCGCGGGAACGCTGGAACTGGGGCTTTCGGTGGCCATCGGCGCGGCCATCGGCTACGGCCTCGATTCCTGGCTGGGAACCGGGCCGTGGCTCACCCTGTTCTGGCTGGTGTGCGGGGTGGTGGCGGGGTTCCGGAGCTTGGTGCGGGTGCTTCGCAACCTGGAGCGGGGCGAGGGCCGGAAGGACGAGCATGGAGACGCCCCCTGAGAGACCGGACTCGGGTCTGGGCGAAGGGCCGCAGGAGGAAGAGTCCGGAGGCGGGGTGAGCCTCCGGCGGATCGAACGGCTGAACCTCGCCCTGGTGGGGGTGGGTACAGCGGTCGGGCTGTGGATCTCCCCGCGGTTTGGTCTGGGGGTGCTGGTGGGGGGGCTCGTCATGGCGGCCAACTTCCGGATCATCGCCGCGGTGATCCGTTCGGTGTTCCTGAAGGGCTCCACCAGCCCGGTGAACGTGGCCGTGTACTGGGCCAAGTTCGCCGGCCTGATGCTCCTGGTGGGAATCCTGATCCTCAAGGCCAGGGTGGATGCCGTGGGGTTCCTGGTGGGGCTCACGGGCATCCTGGTGGCCATCACCCTGGAGGCCGTGCTCCGGCTCGTGGGCCGGTGAGGCAGAGTCGGCAAGGCGGGTACAGTCGAGGGAGGTCTCGGAGGCGCGTCCATGGCTGCAGGCGGACACGACATCTACTGGACGGACTTCATCCCCGGGCTCAACTGGATCCAGGAGCGGTTCGTGAACCCGGACAACCACGAACCCGCGCTCCATGTGTCCAATGCCATCCTGATCACGGCGATCATCCTGGTGCTGGCGCTCATGGCCCGGTCCAAGATCAAGGATCGCGTCGAGAGCGACGAAGACTTGGTGCCCGACGGAAGGCTCACGGTCCGCAACCTCATGGAGCTCATGGTCTCGGGCATCCTCAAGATCATGGAAGACTCCATGGGCCACGTGGCGCCCCGGTTCCTGTACCTCATCGGGAGCCTGGCGTTCTTCATCCTCTTCTGCAACCTCTCCGGGCTCGTGCCCGGGTTCGCCCCGCCCACGGACAACCTGAACACCACGCTGGCGTGCGCCCTGGTGGTGTTCGTCATGTACAACGCCTACGGGTTCAAGGAACACGGGCTGGCCTACCTCAAACACTTCATGGGGCCGTTCTGGTGGCTCGCGTGGTTGATGATCCCCATTGAGATCATCTCCCACCTGGCCCGGCCCATGAGCCTGAGTCTCCGTCTGTTCGGGAACATCATGGGCGACCACAAGGTGGCGGCCATCTTCTTCATGCTGGCCCCCCTGGCCGTTCCCGTGTTCACCTCGGTGCTGGGCCTGTTCGTCTCGTTCGTCCAGACCTTCGTGTTCATGCTGCTGTCCATGGTGTACATCTCGGGCGCCATTGAGCACGGGGAACACTGATCCCGGCACGGTTCCACGGGGTTGCGCGCGGACCCCGTGATCGCCAAAACCACGACGAAAGGAGGTGAGACCATGTGGAAGCGGATCCGTACGGTTCTTCCCCTGGCCCTGATGGCCGTGGCCCTGGCCGCCCCGGTGTTCGCGGCCGAAGAGGCGGCCGCGGGCGCAGAGAACCTGGCCCTGCGCGGCCTCCTGGCCCTGTCGGCAGGCTTTGCCATCGCGATCGCGGCGGCCTTCGGGGCCCTGGGCCAGTCCAAGGGGCTCGCGGCGGCCCTGGAGGGCATCGCTCGCAACCCCGCGGCCAGCGGCAAGCTGGTGACGCCGATGATCATCGGCTTGGCCATGATCGAGTCGCTGGTGATCTACGCCTTGGTCATCGCGCTGATGATCGTGCTGAAGCTGTAGGAGCCCTTCTTCCTGCGGTTTCTTCATCTCGGTTGGTTTGCGAGGGCAGGGACCGTCCCCTGCCCTTTTTTGTTTTCGGGGGGGAGGAGCGGGGGCGAATCGGGCGGGGCGCTTGAGCGCCCGTGGATACGCGGTATCCTGACGGGAGAACCCTCGGAACGGGAGGACGACAGCGATGTCGATCTTGGAGGAATCCGCGGCCCGGGTGCTCGACCGGCTGGGGCCGGTCGGGGAGGCGTTGACCGTGGACCGCTTGGTGGTGGGCCTTTTCTTCACCGGGGTGAAGCTCTCCGACGGGGCGGGGGGCGTGTGCTACACCCCGGTCAAGGAGATCCCCGAGGCGGTGTGCTGCCCGAGCTCGGCCGGCCGGGTGTTCGACCCGGTGCGTGCGACAGACCGGCCCGCGGCCGAGTTCCTGGGGGCGC
>CAZBGL010000034.1:0-3754 GCA_964491375.1 uncultured Thermodesulfobacteriota bacterium
GCCAGGTCCTGGCCACCCTGAACCAGCGGCGCGGCATGATCGTGGGAACCACGGACGACGGTTTGTACACCGTGGTGGAGGCCGAGGTCCCGTTGGCCGAGATGTTCGGCTATTCCACGGCCCTGCGCTCGGCCACGCAGGGCAAGGCCCAGTTCACCATGGAGTTCGCCAAGTACCGGCCCGTTCCTCAGAACGTGGCTGAGGAACTAAAACGCAAGTACCAAGAAGAACTGAAGAAACAGTCTGCGGCCTAAACGCATGGGCACGCTGATCCGCCTGTGTGACAGGAGCGCTCACATGCTGAAGAACGAGATCGTGGCCAAGAATCCCCTCCGGGCCCTGGACCAGAGCCGGGAGGGGGGGCTGGCGCCGGGCCAGACCGCCCTGGTGGCCGCCCGGGCCGGCACGGGCAAGACGGCCTTTCTGATCCAGGTGGCCCTGGACAACCTGTTCCGGGGCAACCCCGTGCTCCACGTGAGCGTGGGCGACACCGTGAGCCACGTGAAGGCGTGGTACGAGGAACTGTTCCGCGACCTGGCCACGGGCTACGATCTGGAGAAGGCCCGCGAGGTGTGGGCCGAGGCCGAGCGGGCCCGGCTCATCATGACCTTCCGGGTCCAGGCGTTCACCGCCCAGAAGCTCGACGAGCGGCTGTCGGACCTGGTGGAGCAGGACATCTTCCGGCCCCGCACCGTGGTGGTGGACGGATTGGAACTGGACGACGGCTTTCCGACCCTGCTGGGCGACCTGGCCGGCTTCGCCCGCGACCAGGGGGTCAAGCTCTGGGTGGCGGCCCGCACGCACCGGGAGGCCGGCGATCTGAGGGATCTCGTGGCGCCGTGCCTGGAGTGCTGTCAGGTGGTGGTGGGGCTCCAGCCCACCGAGGAGCAGGGCGTGGCCCTGGTGGTCTTCAAGAACCCGTCGGGAGCGGAGGGCGACGACCGGATCGTCCTGGACCCCAAGACCTTCCTCCTCCGTTCCGCGGGTTGACCCCTCTCCTTCCCCCCGGAAGCGGGCCCCGGCGGAGTCCCTCTGCCTCCCCGGGGCCCGTTTTTTTGTTTTCTCACGAACGTTTAATGGGGGGCTAAAGACCTTCTCATGTTCGGCCGATATGCTGAACCACGAAGCAAGGCAAGGGGCCGCCCGGAGGGTGGCAGCTCCGGGCGGATCGTGCCGAGCCTCCTCTCTTCCTCCTTCCTCCTCCTTGCCAGGCGGGGTCGCCACCGGCGGCCCCGCCTGGTTTTTTGGGCCCGGGGCATCCCCCGGGAGCCCGCCTCCAGGGCGATCCCGGCACCCTACCCCACCTTGGCCAGTTCCAGGCGTCCCTGCCAGCGGTCCAGGAGGGCCTGGCGGAGCACCGGATAGCGGCCGGTGGCGAGCCCCGGGTCCTCCTCCAGCACGGCCCGTGCCATGTCCCGGGCGACCTGGAGGAGCGGGCCGTCCCGCAGGATGTTCCCGATGCGGAAGTCGGGCAGCCCCGACTGACGGGTGCCCAGAAGGTCCCCCGGTCCCCGGATCCGCAGGTCCTCCTCGGCGATCCGGAACCCGTCCGACGTGCGGGCCAGGATGCGCAGACGCTCCCAGGCGTCCCGACCGGCTTGCCCTCCGGCCACCAGGATGCAGTACGAGCGGTGCCCTCCCCGTCCCACCCGGCCCCGTAGCTGGTGGAGCTGGGCCAGGCCGAACCGCTCGGCGTGCTCCACCACCATCACCGTGGCGTTGGGCACGTCGATGCCCACCTCCACCACCGTCGTGCAGACGAGCACGTCGATCTCGCCGGCCGCGAACGACGCCATGACCGACTCCTTCTCGTCCGCCCGCATCCGGCCGTG
Organism: uncultured Thermodesulfobacteriota bacterium; assembly: GCA_964491375.1. Lineage (GTDB taxonomy): Bacteria > Desulfobacterota > Deferrisomatia > Deferrisomatales > Deferrisomataceae > CAZBGL01. The sequence continues at coordinate 1,833 of CAZBGL010000034.1, forward strand.
GAGCAGGCCCACCTTGAGATCGGGAAACACCTCGGTCTGGAACCGCTCGGCCATGGTGGTGGCGGCCCGCAGTTCCAGGGCCTCGCTCTCCTCCACCAGGGGGTACACGATGTACGCCTGCCTGCCGGCCCGCACCCGGTCGCGCACGAACCCGTAGACCCCCTCGCAGTCGGCCTCGCGCACCACCCGTGTCACAACGGGCTGCCGGCCCGGGGGGAGCTCGTCGATCACCGACAGATCCAGGTCGCCGTACACGGTGAGCGACAGGCTGCGGGGAATCGGGGTGGCCGTCATGACGAGCACGTCCGGGTTCCGGCCCTTGCGCACCAGCTCGGCCCGCTGGAGCACGCCGAAACGGTGCTGCTCGTCCACCACCACCAGGCCCAGCCGGTGGAAGACCACACCTTCCTGGATGAGGGCATGGGTGCCCACGGCGATGTGGATGCGTCCGGTGCGCAGCCCCTCCAGAACGGCCTCCCGTTCGGCCCGCGGGGTGCCGCTCGTCAGGAGCCCCACCTCCACGGGAAGCTCCCGGCACAAGCGCCTCAGGTTCAGGGCGTGCTGCTCGGCGAGGATCTCGGTGGGGGCCATGACCGCCGCCTGGTAGCCGCTCTCCACGGCCATGAGGGCGCTCACCAGGGCGACCAGGGTCTTGCCGCTTCCCACGTCACCCTGGAGCAGCCGGTGCATGGGCCGTGGGGATTCCATGTCCCGCCGGATCTCGCCCAGCACCCGGCGCTGGGCCGGCGTCAGGTCGAAGGGAAGGGAGCGCAAGAGCGCCTTGACCAGGTGGAAGTCCGGCCGGAACGCGATGCCCGGGGCCGGGCCCTGGCCGCGCTTCCTCAGGAGCAACCCGAGCTGGAGGAAGAAAAACTCCTCCAGCACCAGGGCCCGGCGGTACCGGGCCACCCGTTGTTCCAGGCCCGCCCCCCCCCGGGAGGGAAAGTGCACCTCGCGGTACGCCTCCGCCATGGGGGGCAGGTCCGCGGAGTCGGCGAGGTGCCCGGGCAGCAGGTCCACGACGGCCGGCAGGGCCCGGTCCAGCGCGGCCCGGAGGATCTTCCGGAGGGCCTTGGGATGCACGCCCTCCACCTCGGAGTACACCGGTACCACCTGGCGGAACGCCAAAGGGTCGGTGGTCCCGTCCACGACCTCCAGTTCCGGGTGGTGTATCTCGGGCCGCCCCAGGAACCACCGGACCGGACCGGAGCCCACCACCCGGGTTCCCGGGCGGAACCGCTGCTCCAGCCACCGGAAGTTTCCCCCGAACCACTTGAGCACCGCCGTGCCCGTGGAGTCGGCCACAACGGCCTCGAGCACCCGGCGCCTGGAGTACTCGTGCACACCGATCGCCGTGATCCGCCCCTGGAACGCAACGGTCTGGCCGGCGACCAACCGGCCCAGCGCAACCGGCCGGGTCCGGTCTTCGTGCCGGAGGGGCAGGAAGACCAGGGCGTCCTCCAGGGTGTGGAGGCCTTTGCGGGCCAGCTTCTCGGCGAGCTTGGGGCCCACCCCCCGCACGTGGGAAAGGGGCGTGCGCAGGACCTCCCGCATGCGGAGGTAGGTTGCCGGATCGGCCGGACGCCTCACCCGGTCAGAACCTCCAGGGCCGGATCAGATCGTCCGTGCCCTTGCGGGCCTCGATTTCCTCGGAAAGGGCATCGGTGTCCGGTCCCACGGCCACCACTCCGGGATCGGCGGCCTTGGGACAGTACCGGAGGAGCACGGACGCGGCCAGGGACAGGTCGCCGGGATCCCGGAGCCGCACGAGGCCCAGCGGGCCGGGCACCCCGCGGGCCTTCAGGAAGCGGTCACCGGCCCGGGCCAGCCGCTCGATGGCCCGGTTCTCGGCCTGGTTGCGGCCCAGGGTGAGCCAGCTCCCTCCGGGGAGCCGGAACGGCCTCCCCTTGAGGAGGAGCCGC
>CAZBGL010000035.1:0-19654 GCA_964491375.1 uncultured Thermodesulfobacteriota bacterium
CACCCGTGAGGGGATCCGGCGTTTCAACGAGCTGGGAGCCCGGTCGCTTCCCAGCATCGCCATCGACGGCGAGCTCGTTTTCGAAGCCCTGATCCCCGGTCAGGAGGAGCTCGTCCGGGAGATCCTCCGGCGGGGCGGCCCAGGGGGCGGGGCTCCAGGTACGGAACGGGGGTGAGCATGTACCTCGAGGACGTAACCATCGAAGGGTTCAAGTCGTTTTCCGAACCCACCACCATGAGTTTCGAGCCGGGCATCGGCGTGATCATCGGGAACAACGGGGTGGGGAAGTCCAACATCCTCGACGCGCTGGTGTGGGCGCTGGGGGAAGGCGACCTCCACCGCCTGCGGTGCCGGCACCGGGAGGACCTTTTCTTCTCGGGCAGCGACCTGTATCCCCCGGCCGATCGGGTGCGTGTGGACCTGGTGTTCCGCGAGACCCCCGAAGGGGACCTGCGCGTGAGCCGCGAACTGTGGCGGGACGGCCGGGAGGGGTTCTGGTTGGGGGGGAACCCCACGGATGCCGACGGGTACCGGGCTGGCCTGGACCGGCTAGGGCTGGCCGGGTGCCCGCGGACCATCATCCGGCAGGAGGGGATCAACGATCTGCTCCGCATGGATGGTGCCGGTCGGTTCCGGTGGTTCCAGGAGGTGGCGGGCATCCCCGATCCCGGCGAGGCAGCGGCTCGGCTCGCCGGTCCGGTGGCGGAACGGTTTGCCCGCTGCCTGGAGCTGCTCGACCCAAGGCTCGAGGGCCGGCTCCGGGTGGAGGGGGACGGGGCGCCGGAGCTGGAAATCGAGATGACCTTTCCGGGCGTTTCCCGGTTCCGGCCGTCGCACCAGCTCTCCGGGGGCCAGCAGGCGGTGACGAGCTTGGCTTTCAAGCTGGCCGCATTCGAAGAGGTCGGCAGCCCCCTGTACCTGCTGGACGAAGTGGAGCCGTCCCTCGATTACGCGAACCACAAGTCCATCCAGGCCCTGTTGAAGGATCTGGCCCGTCGGCGCCAGATCGTGATCATCACCCACCTGCGCACGACCATCGACGTGGCAAACACGGTGCACGGGGTGCGGACCCGGAGGGACGGTTCGTCCTTCATGAAGTTCTATTTCTTGATGGACGAGAGGATCCTGCGGTTGTTCCGGTGCTCGTGCGCGAGGAACGCGGTATGAGTGTCCGCCAGGCGCAGTACGAGCGGTTGCGAAGACTGGTGCTCGAGCTGGATCTCCCGATGGCCCGGGTCCACGTGCTCCCGGTCCGTTGCCCCTACTGCGGGAAGTCCGATCGGATCCACGCCCTGACGGACCCCGCGTCCGAACGGGGAGTGCCCCCGGACCACAGGACGGAGTACGAGACGTTGTGGAAGGATTTCGGGGGCCAGGGCCTCGGGGTATGCAAATTTTGCCACCAGCTCGTCCGGGTGGGCCCCGGAGGAACGGCCGCGGGGTTGCTGGACGACGGTGTGGCGGGAGCGTGAACCATGACACACCCCCTGGTGATCGAGGTGCTGGGGACCGGATGCCGGAGCTGCGAGCGCCTGTACGAGCACGCGCTCGAGGCGGTGCGGAGGGCCGGTCTGGAAGGACGTGCCGAGGTCCGGAAGGTGGCCGACATCGACTACTTCGTCCGGATGGGGGTCTACGCCACCCCCGGACTCGTGGTGGGGGGCGAGGTGGTCAGCGCGGGCCGGGTGCCGGACCCGGACGAAATCGCCGAGGCGTTGAAGCGAGCGGGGAAGGGCTGATGGGCGACGCGGGTCACACGGACGTGTTCCTCATCACGGGATTCCTGGGAAGCGGAAAAACCACGCTTCTGAACCGCATCATCCAGGGATTCCCCCGGGATCGGCGCCTGATGGTCCTGATGAACGAGTTTGGCGAGGTGGGGATCGACGGCGTACTGCTGGAAGGGGAAGACCTGGACGTGCTGGAGATCAGCAAGGGGTCCATCTTCTGCGTGTGCGTGAAGACCGACTTCATCAAGGGCCTCTACGAGATCGCCACCCGGCACCGTCCCGACGTGCTCGTCATCGAGTCCACCGGCGTGGCCAACCCCACCGATTTGAAGAGGGACCTGCAACTGCCCCTGTTCGGGGGCCGGTTCCGGTTCCGGGAACAGATCTGCGTGGTGGACGTGGCCACCTTCGCCACCGCCTACGAGGTGTTCGCCTCGGTCGAGAAACAGATCGCCTCGTCGTCGATTTTCGTGCTGAACAAGGTGGACCTGGCGGAAGCGAACCAGGTGGAAGCGGTCAAAGACCTGATCCGACGCCACCACCCCGACCCGGTCTTTTTCGAAACCACCTATGCGGACATCCCGTGGGAACGTTTCTTCTTGGGTGAAAGACCGGCCGGGGACCCAGCACCCGAGGTGCCCAGAGTAGCCCCGGCAGAGCTGGAGCGCCTGGCCGAGGAGCTCGCGACCGATCCAGACCGCGAGGTGACGGCCCCCGACCGGCTCCTTTCGGCAGTCTGCGCGTGGAAGGGACACACCGAAGCCGACGTGGCTGCGGCCGTTCGGGACCTTCCCGAAGGGGTCGTGCGGGCCAAGGGGTTCCTCGACGTGGGGGGGGACATCCGGTTGTTCAGTTACGTCCTGGGACAGTGGAGTCTGGAACCGGCCCAACTTCCGCCCGCCAAGGAGTACTTGATCAATCGGATTGTGGTGATTGGCTCTCCTGAAGCGGTGGGGGCCCTTCCATCCGAACAAGGATTCTTGCAAAAGACCACGGTGTTGGATCCCGCCCGGGTCGGCCAGGACGGCTCGTGAGCGCCCTCGCCCTTTTCGAGGTGCCGTAGGCTTCCACCGGGCCGCTCGCCTCTGTTTCCTCCTTCGCATTTGCCCTGGATAAACGGAGATCGAAGGGATAAACTCGCCTTTCGGTTTGCGCCCGGGCGCGTGGTCTTTCGTGCCCGGTGTTCCGTTGCAGATGGGGAGGATGCGGATGGCAGAGCGGATCGGACTCGTAATCGTCCACACCGGCAACGGCAAGGGTAAGACCACCGCGGCGCTCGGGCTGGCCTTGCGGGCCATCGGGCAGGGGTTCCGGGTGGTGATGCTCCAGTTCATCAAGTCCGGGCGGAACTACGGGGAACTGAACGCTGCGCGTCATCTTCCCGGACTCGAGATCGTCCCGATGGGCCGGGGTTTCGTGAAGACGAACCCTCATCCACGGGCCGAGGATCTGGAGATGGCACGGACCACGTTTGAGACTGCGCAGGAGAAGATCCGGTCGGGCGCGTACGACATGGTGATCCTCGACGAGATCAACTATGCTGTTCAGTTTGGGCTGTTGGACGTGCAGGATGTTTTGGAGTTGATCCGTTCCAAGCCTCCCGAGGTGCACTTGGTGCTCACGGGACGCAACGCACGGCCCGAGGTGATAGAGGTGGCCGACCTGGTGACTGAGATGCGGGAGATCAAGCACCCGTATCAGAAAGGAATCAAAGCCCAGAAGGGGATCGAGTACTGATCCTGGCGGGTTGGGGGAGCAGGGGGTGCAACGCGTGGATGGTGAAACGTCCTTGGGCCTGTTAAGCATCCCGGCCTCCCAGTGGAAACTGCCGGGAAGCCCTTACCCAGAGGAGGTCGCGCCGATGCCGATCAGCGAACGCCGACGGGAGCTGAAACGCCGCCGCCACCGGAGGATGAAGCGCCTGAAGGCCCGGATCCGCGAGCTCAAGGCCCAGGCGGCCAAGGCCAAGAAGAAGAAGGCCCCGAAGACCCCGTAGCAGGGACCGGGGGCGGCCCCTTCCAGGGCCGGTGGAGGGGCGTGGTGTCCCGCACCCGGAGGCGGAGGTGGCCTATCCGCGGTTGACGCCCCAGGCGGTGGAACTCCTGGAGCTTCGCTACCTCCAGAGGGGGCCGGACGGGGAGCTGTGTGAGGACCCGGAGGCCTTTTTCTGGCGGGTGGCCCGAGCGGTGGCGCGGGGAGGGGAGCGCTACGGAGAACCCGTGGAGGCATGGGCCGAGGAATACCATGACCTCCTCCGGAGCCTCTGTTTCCTGCCCAACTCGCCGGCCCTGATGAACGCGGGGACCCCGCTGGGGCAGCTCGCGGCCTGTTTCGTGCTCCCCTTGGAGGACTCCATCGAGTCCATCTACCGCACCCTCGCCCACATGGCGGTGATCCACAAGAGCGGGGGCGGGACGGGTTTCAGCTTCTCCCGCCTCCGCCCTCGGGGGGACGTTGTGGCGAGCACGGGGGGCCGGGCCTCGGGGCCCCTCTCGTTCCTGGAGCTCTTCGACACCTCCACCCGGGTGATCCGCCAGGGCGGACGCCGTCGCGGGGCCAACATGGCGGTGCTCCGGGCCGATCATCCGGACGTGGTCCCGTTCTGCCGCGCCAAGATCGGAGGGGAGCGGTACAGGAACTTCAACCTGAGCGTGGGGTTCACCGACGCGTTCGCCCGCAGCTTGGACCGGGACGGGCCGTGGGATCTGGTGAATCCCCGGACCGGAAGCGTCTGGGACCGGGTTCCCGCGCGCCGGGTGTTCGAGGCGATGGTGGAGGGGGCGTGGGCAACGGGCGACCCGGGTGCGGTGTTCCTGGATGCGGTGAACCGCGCCAACCCCGTACCCACCCTGGGGCCGATGGAGGCCACCAACCCGTGCGGCGAGCAACCGCTCCTCCCCTATGAATCGTGCACCCTCGGCTCCCTGAACCTCCCGAGGTTCCTCCGGGCCGACGCCTCCATCGACTGGGAGGCGCTGGAACGGGCCACCGCGCTCGCCGTTCGTTTCCTTGACGACTGTGTGGAGGTCTCCAGGCCACCGATCCCGGAGATCGGACGGGCCAACCGCCTGACCCGGAAGATCGGGCTCGGGGTGATGGGGTTTGCGGACCTCCTGATCCGCATGGGCGTGCCCTACGGGTCGCCACGCGCCCGGGAGGTGGGGCGGGACGTCATGCGGTTCGTGGAGCAGGCCGCGGTGGAGGCGTCGAGGGCTTTGGGCCGCGTGCGGGGGAGCTTTGGGGCGTTCCACGGGAGCCGGTGGGAGCGACAGGGATTCGATGCCATGCGGAACGCCACGGTGACCACGGTGGCGCCCACCGGGTCCATCTCCATCCTGGCAGGCGTGTCCGGGTCGATCGAGCCGCTGTTCAGCCTGGCCTATGTCCGCCGGATCCACGGCCGGGCGGTGAGCTTCGGCGTCCACCCCGAGCTGGAGCCGCGGCTCAGGGAAAAGGGGATCGATCCGACACCGGTGCTGGAACGGGTGCGCGAGGAGGGACGATTGGGGGCGGTGCCGGAGGTCCCCGAGGACCTCAAGCGGCTTTTCGCCACGGCTCTGGAGATCGCCCCGGAAGATCACCTGGCCGTACAGGCCGCCTTCCAGGCCCATACCCACAACGCCGTTTCCAAGACGATCAACCTGCCGCCCGACTCCCCCCCGGAAACGGCGGCCCGCATCTTCAGGGACGCCCACGCGATGGGGCTCAAAGGGGTCACTTTGTACCGATACGGGACCCGGCCCGGCCAGCCCCTCGAGATCGGGGACCGGTGCAACCGATGCGAGGCGGGTGGGGCCGGCGACCCCTGAGGGTGGGCCCGGTCAGCGGGAGGAGGCCCCGGTCTGCCGGCGCCGCCTCGCGTTTTCGACCCATTCCGCGAAGAAGGCCAGGAACACGCCGAAGAACAGCGACACCGTAAAACCCAGGGCCACGACCAGGGCCCTCTTGGGTTTCACCTCCTCGTCGGACACGGCCGGGGGATCGATCATTTCGTAGGCAAAGTGCTCCACGTTCTGGGCCATCATGGCCTTTTCCACCTGTTCCGAAAGGAGGGCCTGGAGCTTGGCCACGATCACGGGGTCTGTGGCCTTTTTCAGTTGCTCTTCGGCGAACCGGCGATTCGCCTCGATCTTCTTGAGCTCGTCCTCCTGCACCACCCGGGCGAGTTCGTCCAGGAACAGGGTCAGGATCTCCTTGGCTTTCTCCGGGTCTTCCCACTCGAAGCTCACCCGGATGACGCCGGCCTTGGCGTCGTTCTTCACCCGGTAGATGTCCTCCAGCAGTTCCTCCGCGTCCCATACGTTGGGTACATCCTCCGGGTCCCTCACGTCCCAGGTTTCGCGTTCCGGATCCCACAGGTCCCCAAAGAGCACGGGGAGGAGGTCGTACTTGGAGACCACACGCTCGATCAGCCGGTGGCTCTTGAGAAGGGCCTCCAGGCGGTTGGCATCGGTGGTGCCCAGGGAGATGCCCAGGCTCCCCGCGATCTCGGCGCCCAGCCCCCCGAAGGCGGCCAGCGCCGAGGACACCCCCTTTGCCGCCTTCTCCTGGGGCGGGGCGATCACGGCCTGGGCCCGGTACATGGGTGTGGCCAGGAGCGCGTAGGCCACGGCCAGAGCCGTGCCCAGGAGGACCACCAGCGCGACCCTGCGCCAGCGGCGGCGAAGCACGTCGATCAGGTCCAGCAGGTCGATCTCGTCCTCGTCCGGTGGTGGCCAGTAGGGGAAATAGGGCGGAATCGGGCCCCCCACCTCGCCCGGCGGTGCCGGCCTCGTGGAGTCTGGACGGGGGACGTCGCTCATGGGTCTCTCCGCAGTCATGTCTGCCCCACGGCAGGGCTCAGAACAGGGCCACGGCCACGCCGGCGGTGACCGCGATCTGGAAGAGGATCTGGGTGATGTCCTTGACACCGCGCAGGAATGGCACCCTCATGACCTTCTCTGGCACCAGCACCGTGTCCCCCGGGTAGAGGTCGATCCGCCGGATGTCCTCATCCCACCAGCTTCCCTGGGAAAGGCTCTCGCCGCTGACCACCGTGCCGTCCGCGCGGACGATGTAGATCTCGCTTTCGTCGGCCTCCGGGGTGGGGCCTCCGGTTTTCCCCAAGTAGTACTCCACCGAAGGGTGTTCCGGGTCCCAGAGGAGGCTGGTGGGATTGTACACCGCACCGACCACACTGACGGTCTGGGGGGTCATGGGAATGAACAAGGAGTCCCCGTTCTCCAGAGCGATGTCCCAGTCCGTACCCTCGAGCTCGTCCAGGGGGAGCAACCGGATGACCACGCGGCCGGTGGCCTTGGCAGCTTGGAGCCGCTTGAGCAGTTGCTGCTGGGAGGCCAGGAATTGCTTCTGGGCGGCTACGTCCTCCGGAGCAAGGGCCCCCAGAACCTCCTGAGACGAGGCCCGCAGGAGCATGCGTTCCAGCTTTTGCCGGAGCTCATCCAGGCGCTTCTGCTGACGCCTCCGGGCGCTCTCCCGGGTGAACACGGCGCCCCTGAGGTACGCCTCGGGGGTATACCCCCCGGCCCGCCGGAGCACCGAGGAGAGTTTCTCGCCCTTGGAGATGTAGTACGTCCCAGGGAAGCGCACCTCTCCGGAGATCTTGACCTTCCAGGTCTCGTGCCATTCCGGGACCCGCTTGACCAGCACCTTGTCATAGGGCTCGAGCAGGAGGTTGTGCTGCGGATCCCCGGCCATGGCCCGTTCCAGCGAAAAGGGGATCGTGCGGGTTTCCGCCAGCTCGCCGTCCTCGCGGACTTCCATTCGGACCACCTCGGCCTGTCCGGTGTAGGCTTCCGGACGGAGGCCTCCGGCCGCCAGGACCAGGTCGCGCACCCGCATGTTGGCGGCATGGGGATAGCTACCGGGGGCCGTGACCATCCCCGTGATGGTCACCGGGAATACGGGCTTGAATTCGTAGGCGGAGTGAATCACCACGTGGTCCAGGTCCTGGAGCACCAGGTCGTGTTCCGGGTCCCCGGCCATGGCCCGGCCCAGGTCGAACACGTGGATGGTGACCTCCTTGGTCTCGGGATCGGTCCGGTACAGGTGGGCCACGGGCAGGTAGGCGTCCTTGGTGAGCCCCCCTGCCTTGAAGACCAGTTCCCTCACGGTCATGCCGTCGGTCAGATCCACGGGGATCGGCTTGCCGCCCCGGAGCTTGGCCGGTGGGATCCGGGCCGAAAACCGGGCCTGGGCGCTCATCCCCCGGACTGCTTTTTCGTTCTTGGCGTGCCGGACCTCACCCTCCACAAAGACCACCGGCCGGGGCCGTTCGGTCCACACCGGACGGACGATCAGCTCGTCTTCGTCCTGGAGCGGGAGGTTGTGAACCGGATCGCCGCTCAAGGCGGCGTCGAGATCCACGTAGATCGTTTGGCGCCGCCGATCGGGGAGGTAGCGCAGGAGCTCGGCCCGCCCGGTCAAAGCGTTGGGGGCGAGGCCCCCGGCCAGCCGTACCAGGTCGGCGACCCGGGCCCCCTTTTCCAGGCGGTACCGACCGGGATTGCGCACCTCTCCACGGGCCACGGCGTACATGGGTGCCCGGAACTGCTCCTGGGAGAACACGTAGATCTCGTCCCGGGGTTTGAGCTCGATGTCCTGGGAGGGGTCTTCCCCCGATAGGGCGGCTCCCAGCCGGAACGGAACCACCGTTCTTACCCGGTCCGGACCCTGTTCTCGAAGAACCAGGGCGTAGTCCAGGGCCACCTCGGGTTTGAGGTTCTCGGGCGATCCGATCACGTCCGAGACCCTGAGGCCCGGCTTCCATGCATAGGTGCCGGGTTGGTACACGTGGCCGAACAGGGAGACGCGGTTGTCGAGTTCGGGAGCGAGGGGGAACACCTTCACGGTGTCTCCGTCCTGGAGCGCGAATCCCGCGAGGCTCTTGGGCCGTTTCAGGTCCAGGACGATGCGCCGTTCGTGGTCCTGTGCCCGCTCCACTTGGATGCGGCCCCCGTAGGCGTCGGGCCGCAGCCCCCCTGCGAAGCGAATCGCGTCGGCCAGGTCCTCCTTCCCCACCAGCTCGTACACGGCCGGACGCTTCACGTAGCCGAGGACGCGGACCAGCTTGTTCGCTTGAGGCACCACCACCACGTCACCGTTTTCCAGGGGCAGGTCCCCTTCGGCCTGCCCCTGGAGCAGGAACCCGTACAGGTCCACCTTGGCGCGCACGCGCCCGCTTCGTCGCACCACGACCGTCCGGAGCGATCCCATGGGCGTCGGTCCCCTTGCCGCCATGACCGCGTGCACGACGGTGGACAGCGGGGATAGCACCACCGCGCCGGGCCGTTCCACCTCTCCCACCACGAACACCTGGATGGGACGTACACCGGCCATGGTGACCGCGGCGGTCACCCCGGTGATGGTTTCCGCCTTCGCCTTGAGCAGTTCCCTCGCCTCCCCATAGGTGAGGCCCGCGACCCGCACCGGTCCGATCTTGGGGAACAGAACGTTGCCCTCGGCGTCAACGGCTAGGTCGTAGGTCTCCTCGATCCGACCCCACAGGAAGACCCGGAACACGTCTCCCGGTCCCACCGGGTACGTATCGGGCGGGGGCACGTTCGGGGGAGGCAGAAAGGTGTCCGGAGCGGAGGCGAACAGGCTGCGGCCGTACAGGGCGAGGCGCTGGTCCGGAAGGGTCAACGCTTCGGACTCCTCCCGGACATCGGTAAGTACGTCCAGGATCGGTTCCCCTTCCTGTTCCTTAATTTCCTTGAGGATCTCTTTGTGCTCCTCCAGGCTGAGCCCGATCACCCCTCGCTGGGTTGCCAGGGCCTTTTCCTCGCTCGGCGAGATGACCCCGTCTTCCAGAAAGGTCTCCACCGCGGCACGGTATGCGTCCATGCGCTGGACCCGGTCTTGGGCGCGCTCCAGCAACCGAAGGGCCTCGTCCGTGTCCAACCCGGCCTCGGTCCACTTGCGCAGGAAGAGTTCACGGCCCCTGGGGCTCAGGAGCCCTTTGCCCCCTCGCAGGGCATCCACGTCGGCCACGGCCTGGAGAAACCGTTCCCTCTGCTCCCGGGCCACGCGCCCGATGATTCGCCTCGCCTCGGCCTCCTCCAGGCCGAACTCCTCCCGGGCTTGCTCCAGCAGCTTTTTCTCCCGGCCCGGATTGCGGCGGCCGTCCCACAGGGTCTCGCGCACGCGCTTTTCAAAGTGCTCTCGGTCCCCGAGCACGGGCCGACCGTCGTACAGGGGGACCACCACCGATTCCCCCGACGGCGGCGCCTTGGGTCGGGGGCCGGTTCGCGGACGGGCGGGTTGGGGAACGGCCGGCAGAGGAGCCGCCCTCTCCTTTGTGAACTCTTCGAGCAACCGGTTGACGTCCACGCCCGGCGGAATGCCCGCTGCGGGGATCTTGATCGTGCCGGGCACCGGCACGCCGGGCTGAGCCGCGTGTGTGGGCCCGGCCGCGGTGACGGCCAAACACACCCCCCCCACTAGCCACCCGAGGTTTCGCATGGTGTCTACCCCGAATCTCCCCCGATGTTCAGTACGCGAAGTCCAAGGAAAGTCCCAGAAACGTTTCCGTCCGGTCGTTGCGGTCCGGATCGTCCCACGGGTTATCGACTTTCGCCCAAAGGGCCTGGAGCCGGCCCCGGAACCGGATGCCGAACGCGCGCAGCTCACGGGCCTCCAGGGAGAAGGCCCACTCGGCCCGCCGCTCCTCGGTGGGATCGCTGCGGCCCCGTTCCTCCACGTCCGCCGAAACGGTCGCGCGCCATGCAGGCCCGAAGTGCCTGGAGACCTCGACGAACCAGTTGCGGGCGTCCCCGCCCATGTGGTGGCCCAAAGGGTATCCCCGGTACGAATATCCTTGGCCGTAGATGCCGTGGTGGTACCAGGGGCTGTCCGTCTGGGCGTACTCGAACCGAAACTCGGTCACCGCGGTGGTGAGGTAGATCCCCCCGAGGTTCGCCACCCGGTTCAACTGGAACGGCTCCCAGTTCCCGGTGCTCTCGCCCTGCCAGCGGGAGATGATATCGGTGGCTCCGTATTCCCAGTAGACCTTGCCTCCTTTGAGAGGGCCCAGGCCTCGAAGGAAGGGGAGCCGTACCGTCAGATCGAGCGCCACGTACTGGTCGTTGTCGTAGCGGTGGCTTTCCCCGGGTTTCACGTTCTCGTTGCGGGCCGTGAACAGCTCCCACCAGTCCCGGGGGGTATCGTAGGGTTCCCGTCCCTTGCCGCCGTACAGAACGGCCCGGGAGAGCCCGAGGTCGAGCCAGGAGGTGGGGTGGTACGACATGCGCATCCCCAGGAGACGTGGGTCTCTCACGGCCCGGTCCCCCGAGCCGTATCGGGGATCCGGTGGGTCCGGGTCTCCATCGGACAGGTAGGCGTTGAACAGGCTGAACCGGAACCCGCCGAGCCACTCCAGCCGGCCCGGCAGGAACAGAGGCTCTTCCGTGCGGAAGCGCCAGTAGTCGTAGGTGGGGGCGTTGTCGCTCAGGATGAGGCTGCCATGGTACCCTGGCCCCAGGCGCTCCGCGTCGCGGCCCACCTTGAGGGACCACTTGCCCCACACCCACTTCACGTAGAGCCTCTTGACCCGCACCGCGACGTCACCGGGATGGCGGCGGATCTGGAGTTCGTAATAGCCTCCTAACGTTCGGCCCCAGAAAGCGGCCCCCTGCAGGTCCAGAAATCCATTGAACCCGTCCCGGAGGACGTCCCCCGAGGTGTGGTACAGTATGCGCCGCTGGACCTCGTCTCCCGCCCAATACATGCGCAAACGGGGCCGGGGGCGCAAGCTTTCCAGGTGGAGGCGGCCGTCGGAGCGGCGTTCGTACCAAAGGGACAGCCTTGCACCGTAGGGGTCCACCAGCCCCCGGCCCTGCAACGCCCTGTACGCCTCCAGGTAACGAACGTCGTCCAACGGCCCCATGGACAGCCCGGCGGGTCGGGCGACCCCGGACGACGCGGCCAGATCCGCCACTTCCCGCGCCGTGCTCTCGGAGGTCGGAAGATCCAGAAGCGCAACCGCCGGAACCGGCCCCGCACACAGGGTGATGGCCACCAAGAAACCCACGACGGACCGTTTGCCCATGGGAGACAGCCTCGGAAGGAATGCTGACGGAAAGCCGAGGAAGAAAGGCGATCTTATAGCACAACCCCCCCGTGGCGGTGAAGACGCCCCGGAAGAACGGGTTGGGGGATTCGGGGATCGGAGAGGGACTGTGGGCGGATCTGGCATGCTGAAGGACCTGGATCGGCTCAGGAACCGGATCGATGCCCTCGACGAGGCGATCGTGCGTCTTCTCCACGAACGGCGGCAGGTGGTGGCCCGGGTGGCCCGGTGCAAGGAGGCTCTGGGACTTCCGGTGTACCATCCGGCCCGGGAGGAGGACCTGATCTCCCGAAGAAGGGAGCAGGCCCGGGCGTGCGGACTCGATCCGGACATGGTGGAGGACGTGTTCCGTCGCGTCATCCGTGCGTCCCGGGTGACCCAGTCGGAGGAACGGTCGGCGCGGGGCGTCCGTCCGGGGGCCCGCGTCCTGGTCGTGGGTGGGGCCGGGGCCATGGGAAGCCTGGTGTGCCGGTGGTTCCGAGCCTCGGGCTACGAGGTGCGGGTGCTGGATCGGGGCGACTGGGACCGCGCCGGGGAGTTGTGCGAAGGGATTGACCTGGCGGTGATCTCGGTGCCCATCCGGGCAACCCCGGACGTGGTCCGCAGGCTCGGCCCCTTCCTGCCTCCCTCGTGCGTGCTGGCGGACCTCACCAGCCTCAAGGTGGAGCCGGTGCGTGCCATGTTGAACGCCCATGCCGGGCCCGTGCTCGGGCTCCATCCGATGTTCGGCCCCTCCACCCGTGTGCTGGACAAGCAGATCGTCGTGGCCACGCCGGCCCGGGAGCCAGAGGCCAGCCGGTGGGTGCTGGACCAGTGGGCCGCCTGGGGGGCGGTGGTGGTCCGGTGCACACCGGAGGAGCACGACCGGGCCATGGCCGTGGTCCAGGCGCTCCGGCACTTCGCCACCTTCCTGTTCGGGCGCTTCCTATGGCGGCGCGATGTGGATCTCGAAGAGACCCTGGAGTACTCGGGGCCCATCTACCGGCTGGAGCTTGGGATGGTGGGCCGGCTCTTCGCCCAGGATCCGGAGCTCTATGCGGACATCGTCCTGGCTTCGGAGGACCGACGGGCGCTCCTGGTGGATTTCGTGCGGGCCGCCCAGGAGACCGTGCGGTTGGTGGAGGAGGCCGACAGGGAGGGCTTCTGCCGGGAGTTTCGCAAGGTGGCCGAATGGTTCGGCCCGTTCAGCGACCAGGCCCTGCGGGAGAGTTCGTACCTCATCGAAAAGCTCGTGGAACGATTCGGATAGGGGCATTCGACATCCTTCCGGGCATGGAATAACAATAAGCCTGGCGAACGGCCCCCGGGCCCACGCCCCCGGCTCTGCAAGGGAACGGCCCTGACGGTTCAATCCACTCACAGGCAAGGAAGGTTGGCCCATGAATCCCCATCTCGCGTGGCACGCGGAACGCTTGGTGGAGGAGGCGGCTCGTGCGTTGGAGCGGAGCGGGTTCGCCGTTCGGGTGTGCCCGGACCGGGCGGGGGCCGTGGAGGCGGTGCTGGGTGAGGCCCGGGGGGCCCAGACCGTGGGCTTCGGCGGGTCGGCCACACTGGTGGAACTGGGCCTTCCCGACCGGCTGGAAAGGGAGGGCAAGGAATGCCTGGTCCACGGAAGACCCGGGCTCTCTCCGGACCAGAGGGTGGAGATCATGCGCCGGCAGCTCACGTGCGACCTGTTCCTGAGCGGGGCCAACGCGATCACCCTGGACGGAAAGGTGGTGAACGTGGACGCCACAGGGAACCGGGTGGGAGCGTTGGCGTTCGGGCCGGGGAAGGTTCGGATCGTGGCCGGTGTCAACAAGATCGTGGCGGACCTGCAAGAGGCCCTAGCCCGGATCAAGCTGCGCGTGGCGCCCCCGAATGCCCGGCGGCTGGGGCTCGAGACGCCCTGCGCGTCCACTGGGTTGTGCGCCGACTGCTCCAGCCCGGACCGCATCTGCCGGATCGTCCACGTTCTGGAGCGGCGTCCCCGCCTCACGGACGTGGGCGTGATCCTGGTGGCCGAACCGTTGGGGTTCTGACAAAAACGGCCGGCGCACGGGGCGCCGGCCGTTTCCGCCTCAGTTCACCACCTCGGCCTCCACCACCTCGGGCTCCTCCGGAGGGGGGCCCCCGGCCCCTTCGGGCTCCGGGTTCCGGTGCCGGATCACCAGTTCCCCGTCGGCCACGTCCACCGTGATGGTGGCCCCGTCCAGGATGTCGCCGGCGATCAGGGCCCGGGCGATCCGGGTCTCGAGTTGACGCTGGATGTACCGTTTGAGCGGCCGCGCCCCGTACACCGGGTCGTACCCGGCCCGGGCGATGAAGGCCCGGGCTTCCTCGGTCATCTCGAACCGGATCCGGCGGTCCTGGAGCCGCCGCACCAGGTCCCGGGTCTGGAGGTCCACGATCCGCTCGATCTCCTCCAGGGTGAGGGGCTTGAACAGGACCACCTCGTCCACCCGGTTCAGGAACTCGGGCCGGAAGTGGGCCCGCAGCTCCCGCATCACGGCCTCGCGGGCCGACTCCCGGATCTGGCCGTCCTCGGTGACCCCCTCCAGCAGGTGAGGGGATCCGATGTTGGAGGTCATGATGATCACCGTGTTGCGGAAGTCCACGGTGCGGCCGTGGGAGTCGGTGAGACGGCCGTCGTCCAGGATCTGAAGGAGCACGTTGAACACGTCGTGGTGGGCCTTTTCGATCTCGTCGAACAGGACCACCGAGTACGGCTTGCGGCGCACCGCCTCGGTGAGCTGGCCGCCTTCCTCGTACCCGACGTACCCGGGCGGCGCGCCGATCAGCCGGCTCACCGCGTGCTTCTCCATGTACTCGCTCATGTCGATGCGCACGATGTTCTCCTCGGTGTCGAACAAGGCCTCGGCCAGGGCCTTGGCCAGTTCGGTCTTGCCCACGCCCGTGGGCCCGAGGAAGATGAACGAGCCGATGGGCCGCCGGGGATCCTTGATGCCGGCCCGGGCGCGCAGCACGGCGTCGGCCACGAGCCGGACCGCCTCGTCCTGGCCCACCACCCGACGGTGCAGCACCTCGTCCAGGCGCAAGAGCTTCTCGCGCTCCCCTTCCATGAGCCGGGAGACCGGGATCCCGGTCCAGCGAGAGACGATCTCGGCGACCTCCTCCTCGGTCACCTCCTCGCGCAGGAGTCGCGTGCCGCCCAGGCGCTCCAGCTCGGCCTCCTTCTCCCGGAGCTGCCGCTCCAGCTCGGGGAGGCGTCCGTGTTTGAGCTCCGCGGCCCTCTCGAGGTCGTAGTTGCGCTCGGCCACGGCGATCTCGTGGCGGGTGCGCTCGATCTCCTCCCGCAGGTGCTGGACCGCCTTGATCGCCTCCTTTTCGTTCTCCCACTGGGCCCGCATGGCGTCGGCCTTGGCGCGCAGGTCGGCCAGCTCCTTGCGCAGGGCCTCGAGGCGCTCGCGGCTGGCGGGGTCCTTCTCCTTCTTGAGGGCCGCCTCCTCGATCTCGAGCTGCATGATCCGCCGGGTGACCTCGTCCAGCTCGGTGGGCATGGAGTCGATCTCCGTGCGGATCATGGCGCACGCCTCGTCAATGAGGTCGATGGCCTTGTCGGGCAGGAACCGGTCGGTGATGTAGCGGTGCGAGAGCGTTGCCGCGGCCACCAGGGCGTTGTCCTGGATCCGCACGCCGTGGTGGACCTCGTAGCGCTCCTTGAGCCCCCGCAGGATGGAGATGGTGTCCTCCACCGACGGCTCCTCCACGAGCACGGGCTGGAACCGACGCTCCAGGGCCGGGTCCTTCTCGATGTGCTTGCGGTACTCGTCCAAGGTGGTGGCCCCGATGCACCGCAGCTCACCCCGGGCCAGCATGGGCTTGAGCATGTTGCCCGCGTCGATGGCCCCCTCGGCCTTGCCCGCGCCCACGATGGTGTGGAGCTCGTCGATGAACAGGATGATCCGGCCCTCGCTCTCCTTGATCTCCTGGAGCACGGCCTTGAGGCGCTCCTCGAACTCCCCCCGGTACTTGGCCCCCGCGATCAGGGCTCCCATGTCCAGGGCGTAGATCGTCTTGTCCTTGAGCCCCTCGGGCACGTCACCCCGCACGATCCGCTGGGCCAGCCCCTCCACGATGGCCGTCTTGCCCACCCCGGGCTCCCCGATGAGCACCGGGTTGTTCTTGGTCTTGCGTGACAGGATGCGGATCACACGGCGGATCTCGGCGTCCCGCCCGATCACCGGGTCGAGCTTGCCCCGCTGGGCCTCCTTGACGAGGTCGCGGCCGTAGCGTTCCAGGGCCTCGTAGGTCGCCTCGGGCGTGGGGCTCGTGACCCGCTGGTGCCCCCGCACCCCAACGAGCGCCTCCAGGAACCTCTCGGGCGTGATGCCGTATTCCTGGAAAACGCGGCCCGCGTCCGTGGCGTCGCCCTCGCGGATGAGCGCCAGCGCCAGGTGCTCCACGGACACGTACTCGTCCTTGAGCCGCTTGGCCTCCTCCTCGGCCTGGATGAGCAGCCGGTTCAGGCGCTGGGTCACGTAGATCTTCCCCCCCTCCACGCCCGGGCCGCTCACCTGGGGGCGCTTGTCCAGCGCCCGGAGCACCTTGGCCCGGAAGTCCTCCACCGAAACGTCGAGCTTCTCGAGGAGCCGGGGGATGAGGCCGTCGGGTTGGTCCAGGAGGGCGAGCAGGAGGTGCTCGCCGTCCACCTCGATGTGCCCGCGCTTCAGGGCCACCTTCTGTGCCTCGGCGAGGGCCTCCTGGGATTTCTGGGTCAGCCGGTTCAGGTCCATGGATCCTCTCCTTTCCATCCGCCCGGGACTCGGGCGGCTCGATACGGGATTTGCCGTGCGGCAGCCCGTAAGGTAAGGCGGGATCCGCGATTGGCAAGCCGAAGGACCCGGTGGGTCAGCGGCCTCGGTTCTCGGGGGGGAGCCGGACGGGTCGGTTCGCTCGCTGCCGGCAGGCGGAGCACACGCCCCACACCTCTGCGCGCACGCCCTGGACGAGCCCCCACCCGGCCGCCCTCGGGGGGAGCTCCAGCTCGTCCACGGCTGGCCACGAGAAGTCCTCGATGCTCCGGCAGCGCACGCACACCAGGTGGTGATGGGGCGAGGGGTTGGCGTCGTACCGGGCCACGTGGTCCGGCGAGCTGATCCTCCGGACCAATCCAAGGGCCTCGAACGTGGCCAGCGTCCGGTACACGGTGTCCAGGGAAAGGGTGGGAATCCGTTCCCGAAGCCGCTGATGGAGTTCCTCGGCCGAGGGGTGTCCCGGAGAACCCACCAGTTCGCGGAACAGTTCCAGACGCTGGTGGGTCATCCGCAGGCCCGCCCGGCGGCAGGCCTCCTGAAGCCGAGACGTGTCGGGGGCAACGACGGGCCGGGTCACGACATGACCTTCCCTCCGGGGCGGTGGCAGCCTCCGGCCTATTCCTCGCCGTGGACCGCGCCTAGGGCCCGAGCGAAGGCTGCGCCGAACCCCTCGCCCCGTTTCAGCGCCTCCTCATCGGGCGCCCCCACGAACTCGAAGGGGTCCACGAGGGTTTTCCAACCCAGGGCCTCGACCAGGGTGTCGAACTCCCGCTGGGCGCCTCCGCTCCATCCGTAGCTGCCGAACCGGGCGACGAACCGGCCCCGGATGGCCTTGCGCCGGGCCATGTCGAGCAGGTGGGCCATGGGTGGGAAGAGCCCCGCCTCGTACGTGGGCGCGCCGATGACCACCCCGGGCCGCACCCAGAGGGCGGGCAGGATGAAACTCGCGTGCACCCGCGTCACGTCGAAGATCTCCACCGGCAACCCTTGGGAGGAGATCCCGTGGGCCACCGCGTTCATGATCTTTTCCGTGTTCCCGTACATGGATCCGTACACGAGGGTCACCCCGGGTTGGTGGGGCCGGGTGGCACAGGAAGCCCACAACCGGTACAGCTCGATGATCCGCACGGGTGACCTTCGCCAGATCAGGCCGTGGGACGGGGCCACCACATCAACCGGCACGTCCTGGAGCCTCTCGATGGCCTGGAGGACCATGCGACTGAACTTGGCCACGATATTCACGTAGTAGCGAAGGGCCTCGCGCTCGTAAAACGCCAGATCCGCGCACTCGTCGTCGAACAGAGCCCCCCGGAGCGCACCGTAGCCGCCGAAGGCATCGCACGAAAACAGGACCCGCGATCCCTCCTCGTAGGTCATCATGGTTTCGGGCCAGTGTACGAAGGGTGTGGAGACGAACCGGAGGGTGTGTCGGCCCAGATTCAGGGTTTCGCCGTCGGCCACGGCCCTCACGTTGTGCCGCACCCCGTAGAAGCCGTCCAGCATGGCCACGGCCTTCTCCGATGCCAGGATCGTGGCCTGTGGGGCAATCTCCAGCAGCGTTCTCAGGACCCCGCAGTGATCCGGTTCCAGATGGTTGAGCACGATGTAGTCGATACGCCGCAGGTCGGCCACGGCGGCGATCTGGTCCAGGAACTCGTCCACCTTGAAACCCTTCGAGAGGTCGATGATGGCCGTACGTTCCCCCCGGACCAGATAGGAGTTGTACGAAACCCCTTCGGGCGTGATGGGCCACAGTCCCTCGAACAGGTCCGTGGTCCGGTCGTTTACGCCGATCCAGTAGATCCCGTCCCGGATCTCCACAGCGGGCATGGCCGACCCTCCTGATACCGGTGCACCCGGGACGCCTCCCGGTGTCCCTAAAGTGGATTGCGAACATCCAACAAGTGGCCTGCGCTCGAGCGGCGCGCCCCTGCCGGCGAGCGGCCAAACGGATGGACGCCCCCCCGCGGGCGAGCGGCGTCCCTGCCATTTCCCGTCACCGGTGGCAGTTAGAGGCGTTCGCCGGACTCGCCCCGGGCTGGAAGGGAGCCCCGGGCTCGGGAATCACGCCACGAACGGGCCGAAGCGTTGTGCCCGAGACGCTAGGGCCGCCCAGTATACGCGGAACCCCTGGCGTCTCCAAGGCGTCCCGGGGCTCCCCGCGGGTCACCAGTTCTCCACCAGCAGCTCGAAGTGAGCCCGGGGATGGGCGCACGAAGGGCACGTTTCCGGCGCCTCCGTTCCCTCGTGCAGGTATCCGCAGTTGCGGCACCGCCAGGTGACCGGCTCGTCTCGACGGAACACGCGGCCGTTCTCGATGTTTGCCGCAAGAGCCCGGTATCGGCGTTCATGGTGTTTTTCGGCAACCGCGATGGCCAGGAACACGTCGGCGATTTCGTCAAACCCCTCCTCCCGGGCCACCCGGGCGAACTCCGGGTACATCTGGGAGTGCTCGTAGTTCTCGCCTGCGGCCGCGGCCAGGAGGTTTTCCAGGGTGTTTCCGATGGTGCCCGCCGGAAACGAGGCCTGAACCTCCACGGAACCACCTTCCAAGAACTTGAACAGGCGCTTGGCGTGCTCCTTCTCCTGCTCGGCGGTCTCCTGGAAGATGGCCGCGATCTGCACGTAGCCTTCTTTGCGGGCCTGGCTGGCGAAATAGGTGTACCGGTTCCGGGCCTGCGACTCGCCACAGAACGCCGTGAGCAGGTTTCTCTCGGTCCGGGTGCCTCGAACGCTTTTCATGGGTTGCCTCCTTTTGCATGGGGGTGAACAAAGATAGATCTATTCTTAATTAGGAATCTATACGTGTCAAGTGGGCCGGCGGCCCGCGCTCGCGGGGGGAGGGAGGCCTGAGGCGGTTGTCAAGGCGTTCGTCTGCGGGTGTCATACGGTGGATTCTCGGTGCCCGGCTTCCGCAGCGTGCCGCCCGGTGCCTGCCGGTCTGTCGTTTCGACCCGCGAGAGGTGAACCATGGATCGAAAGCCCGTGTGGGTCACACTGTTGGCGCTCGTGTCTGTAGCCGGGTGCGCCACGACCCAGGGAAGCCGGGGGACCGCCCACCAGAGGGTGGAGGGGTCGCTTGCGTCGAGGGTGAGGGA